>NZ_CP130318.1:5782500-6082500 GCF_032268605.1 Paenibacillus aurantius | reverse complement strand
GGGGACGATTCTGGCCCGGCTGCATGAAACGGATTTTACGGAGCTGGACCTTCCGCCGGAGGCCCCCCCGGGCGTCCTGTCGTTTCCTTGGGAGACTTACCTTAAAAAGGGGATCGAGGCCAAGGCCGAATGGGCGAAACCGCTGTTGACTGTTATCGGCTGCCTGTACGATTGGCAGGATCAAGCGAATGGGGCAGCCAATCGTCTAGACGGGGAGAGGGTGATCAGCCATCGGGATCTGGACCCCAAAAATGTTCTTTGGCAAGGGAACCAGCCGACAGTCATCGATTGGGAGTCCGCCGGCTGGATTCACCCGTTATGCGATTTGGCGGAAACGGCGGTTTACTGGTCGCAGGACGGAGCCAGATACACGAACGATGCCCGATTCCGGGCGTTCCTAAAGGGCTACGGAGCCATCAAAACCGGAGGGGAGGCCGATTGGAGAACGGTCCTGGAAGACGGCTTCGCGGGACCGCTGGCTTGGCTGGACTATAACCTGAAGCGTTCTTTACGAATGGAAGGCTCGGATGAAGAGGAACAGCAGCTGGGCACGCGTCAGGCGGTCCAGACCTTGGATACCCTCCAACGCTATGCCAACAGCCTCCCGCGGTTAGAGAGCCTTCTTCATGGGGGTGTGGACCGGAACGGTTGACGATGGACTCATTAGCGATAACCGGGTTCGTTAGAGAGGACAGCGGCCCAACTTCAACCATAAATCGGCTGGAAAGAATTTTAACCTGAGAGCCGGTCTGAAACGGGCAACTGGGGGTTAGTGGTAAAACCGTGACGGACCTCCATCTGAAACTGTCATAATAAGCAAAGACAGCAAAAGGACAGGAGGAAACGGGATCGAAAAGCTTAAGGGAGTTCTGCCCCTTATTATCCTTGGTATTCTAACCTACCTATGCTATAACGTGCTGGGACCGATGACCGGCAGCCTGGATGGTGCCTATCTGCTCACGGTATCTTCCATCTCGGCTTATGTGCTAGGTTTGCTTATGGGCCAGATTAGACCGAAAAAGAACGAATAACCGGAAGGCCGCCAACGCGTAGGTACGCGAAGGCGGCCTTCCAAGTATTGGGGTGATACTGAGAGAGGAAGAGCTGCCGTAGCGCGAGCCAAGGGTAACCTGGCGCGGAGCTGGCACCCGCGCTGCCCGCTAAGCCGCGGCCGTCGAGCCGGCAGCCACCGGAGCGGTGCTCCGGTCCACGCGCTTCCGCCCGAGCGGCAGAGCGGCCACCACCGCGCACACCAGGCCGGCCCCGAGCCCCTGGGTCCAGGTGAGGCCCTGGCCGAGGAACGCGGCGTTCAGCAGGAGCGCCGAAGCGGGGAAGCACAGCTCGGCGAGGGTCGCGTACGAGGCGGGGGAGTCGCGCAGCCCGCGGTAGTACAGCAGCATGCCGAGGGCTCCGGGCACAAGGGCCAGCAGTGCCAGCGCGAGCCAGAGCGGCAAGGCTGCGGGGAGCGCCGGCACGGCGGAGCCGGACTGCGCGGCGAGCAGCACGGCCAGGAACGGCACCGCGAGCACGAAGCGGGCCGCGGCCAGGTCGGCGAAGCTCAGCCGGCCGAGCAGCCGGCGGCCGAACGCCGTGCCGCCGCCCCACAGGAGCGCCGCTCCGAGGGCCAGCAGCGAGCCGCGCCACTCCTCCGGGGAGGCCGCTCCGAAGGGAGCCTTTCCGCCGAAGGAGAGGAGGTAAGCTCCCACTAGCGCCGTCCCGAGGTAGAGGGGGAAGAAGCGCGGCAGCCGCTCCTCAAGCAGGAGGCGGGCGGTGACCACGGCGAACAGCGGCTGGAGCTTCTGCAGGAGGAGCACCACGCTCGGGTTGCCGTGGCGGAAGGCCTCCGTGAAGAGCCACGTGGCGAGCCCCGAGCTGCCCCACGAAACGAGGAGAAGCAGCGCCCACTCGCGTCCGGTCAAGGTCAGTAGGGCGGTCCGCCCTTGCGCCCGGAGCAGGAAGAGTCCGGCGGGAAGGAGCAGGATTACGTGCTCTAGCAGCACTATCTCCGCGGAGGTCAAGGTGCCAAGCAGCGGGGTGCGCAGGAGGGCGTCCGTTCCCCACAGAGCAGCGCCCATGGCTACATAGAGAAGCCCGAAGGAAGGCCGGCTGTTCATGCGGGGACACAGCCTTCCAGCAGCGCGGCGGCCTGGTCGACGAGCTTTGGCTGGATGGACTTGATGCCTCGGAAGTTCCGCCCTTCCTCCACCTCATGGGTGCCGAAGCCGTCCAGGTCGTAGGCGGTCATCATCATTTTCATGGTAGGGGCGTGAATGACCAGAAACCATTCGCGGATCAGCGGATGCCCTTCCGGCAGCGCTATGTATTCGATGTTGGGGTGGGCCGGCATGTCCTTGTCGTTCTCCCCGAAGATATAGACCTTCTCGGCCGATTCAGCCATGGCCATGAACCGCTCCAGCACCGGCTCCACGCACCGTGAAAGCTTCTGGAAGCCGGCGTAAATGAGCGCCTTGGGCTTCTTCGTGATCACCATATTCTCCATGATGAGGCACATGTACTCGAGCTGCGGCACCTTCGTTTCGTACTTCAGCGACGGGCTGTCGAGCTCGGCGCGGCTCAGCATGCCGGTTACCCGCTGGGCCTCCCCCTCCACCTGTCCAAAAAGATCCCGGTACAACGAAACGTTCTTCATTCTTTCTTCCTCCTCTAAGTTAGGTTCATTTGATAAGCCCGAGTCCACTTCATTTGGGACAGGTCCCGGTTGGCCTGAGCGAATTCCGTGTGAAATTGCCCGGTCAGCTGGCGGATCACCTCGAGAGAGGCGGTCATTTCCATCAGGGAAATCAGCTGGATTTGGGAGGCATCGGCCGAGCCTTCCACCGCTTCGGCGGCCTCCCGGGCCTGCTCGTTCAGCTCGCCCAAACGGGTGCCGAGCAGCCGGTAAAGGCGCTCGAGCTCGCCGGCTTCCCGTTCGACGCTTTCCTCGGCCGCGACCACCTCCCGGGCGGCCTCGCCCAGGTGGGCGAGGAGGCTCCGGATCTCCCCGGTCCGCTCGGCCTGCTCGTCGATGCCCTGAAGCTGCCTGCCGAGCACCCCGGAGGTCCGGTCCGCCTGCTGCAGCATGTCCTGCACGGTGCGGCTCATGCCGGCGGAGAGGCCCTTGGCCTGCTCCGCTAGCTTGCGGACCTCACCCGCCACCACCTGGAAGCCCGCTCCCGCCTGGCCCGCATGGGCCGCTTCTATCGCGGCGTTAAGCGCGAGCAGTTGGGTCTGGTCGGAAATGTCCTTCATTTCCCGGAGCATGCGGCCCATTCCCTGCAGAACTTCTTGGAATCCGCTGTACTTCTCCTGGGTGTCGCGGGAGGCCTTCTGAATGTCCATCATTCCTTCGAGCATAAGGTCGATCTGCAGCCGGCCTTCCTCCAGGCGGGAGGTCCATTGCTCCGATCTCACGCGCGTTTCCTGAACCGAAGCCCGGGTGAGCTGGAAGTGATCCAGCACCTGCAGGGAGTCGCTCCACGATTCCCCGGCCCGTTGCCGGTGCTCCTCCAGGCTGCCGGTTACGGTTAAGGACAGCTGGGCGATCTGCTCCGCCCGTTCCTCCACGTCGGCGGCATTGGCGGTCATGGAGGCGGCGGCCGTTTCGATGTGCCGGATCAGGGCCGCCAGACGGGGATACAGGTCAGCCGGCCGGCCTTCCGCCGGCTCATCCGCAGTTTTTTCCAACGCTGGAGCATGGGGCGACTGCCTAGTTCTCTCTCCAGCTTTTGTATAACCTTTGTCCAGCAGAACCAGCAGCCCGGCGGCAACGGCCAGGTAAACCAACAGGGAGCCAAGCTTGCCGGTGAGAGGAATCACCGTTAGTCCGGCCGCAATAAGCAGCAGCGGATAACGGCGGGTCTGAAACCAATCCAATCGGTACCCCTCCTTTCCATATACAAACATTGTACAATCATAGTACAGCCTTTAGAACCATTTGGCAAGCATTTCCTTCGAAAATATAGTTCTTTAGGTCCGTATTCAACGTCTTGTTAGATGGAGGGGATGGATAATTATAGGTGAAAACCCTAAATGTCCAAGGCAAAGCACTTTTCGACCGGATGAAAGGGGAAGGGGCTTTTAAACCAAATTTAACTTTTCATTCTCCTTCGGTTTGTCTATTCTGAAGGGATACGGCAGCGAAAGGAGATCGCTTATGAAGCGGATTTTATATATTGAAGATGACTCGGATATCGGGACCTGGGTGAAGGAGGACTTGGAAAAGCGGGGGTATGCGGTCGACTGGCTGCTTTCCGGGGAAGGGGCGGCCGAACGGGTGAAGGATTCGGATGCGGTGGTGCTCGATGTGATGCTGCCTGGGCTGGATGGTTTCTCTGTCGGCCGCCGGCTCAAAAGGGAAATGCCCGGGGTGCCGGTGCTTATGCTCTCGGCGCGCTCGGCGGTCGAGGACAAGGTGGAAGGGCTTCAGTTTGCCGACGACTATTTGACGAAGCCCTTTCACCCGGATGAGCTGGCCGCCCGGCTCGAGGTGCTGCTCCGCCGGTTCGACAAGGGAGAGGACGGGGAACTCCGGCTCGGCCACCTGCTTGTCCACCTGGGCCGTCCCTCGGTGATCGATACGCGTACCCAGGAGGAAATCGGGCTGACGGCGAAGCAGCTGCAAATTCTGCAGTGCTTTCTTCGGCATCCGAACCAGATTCTGACCAAGGAACAGCTGTATGAGTCCGTATGGGGGGAGCCCTATATGGAAGGGGACAAAACGGTCAACGTCCACATCCGCTACCTTCGGGAAAAGCTGGAGATCGATCCCGGGGCTCCCGCCATTATTGAAACGGTCCGTGGACTCGGGTACCGGGTGAGGGTATGATACGGCTCCGAAATTCCCTCCTCGCCAAATATTTGCTTATCGTTCTATGCGCCCTCGTGCTGATTCCTTTAATGTTTCCGCTTATTTCCATTCTTCTCTATGTCCCCTTTCTGTCCTCGGAGGGGGAAACAGGCTTGTACCAGGACGGCACGAAGCTGAAGAACATGTGGCATGCGGAAGCGCAGAAGCTAAAGGGAGCGGATGCCGAAGCCGTGGATGCGGCCCTCCGCCGCCTACAGGCCCGCTACGACAAAGCCTTCATGTTCTGGGTGGACGGTGCGGGCAGGACCCGCCTTCAGCTGCCGGAGAAGACGTCGCTTCCGGAGGTCTGGACGTCCGCCTATACGGTAAAATTCATGAAGGAAAGCTACGACGGCGATCCTTTTACGGTCGTGGCTTTTATCGGCGGGGAGGAAGGGGCCGGGGAGGCGGAAGGGACAGCCGGCGCCTCTTCTACAGGCGGGAAGGAGGAGAGATCCGCTGCCGTCCAGGCGGCCTCTTCTGGCTTCATGGTGCTCGAGGTGCCCCGCTCCGAGATGAAACCGGAAGGCCAGAAGGTGAGGGACAACTACAGCATGGTCTTCGTCGGAGGGACCCTGCTCATTCTCTCGCTCTTCCTGTTCGTCTCCCTGCTTTTCTTTTACCGGATCCGGCGCCGGCTGGTGCGGCTTCAGGCCGCCATGACCACGCCGTCGGGTAACGGAATCCCGCAGCCGACTACCGTTGAGAACGGGGACGAGATCGGCAAGCTCGAAAGTGCCTTCAACGACATGGTCGGCAAGCTCGAGACCAGCCGCCTGCGCGAAGCCGAGGAAGAGGCCCTGCGCCGCGACTTGATCGCGAAGCTGTCCCATGACCTGCGGACTCCGCTTACGACGATACGCGGGCTGGCCTTCCGGCTGAAGGAAGAGCCGCTCAGCCCGAAGGGGGCGGAAGCGGTCGGCCTGATTGAGCGTAAAATCGGGTACCTGGCCCAGCTCATCGAGAACCTGTTCTCGTATTCGCTGCTCTCCGCGGGCAAGTACCCGTACCGGCCGAAGCCGGTCGAGATCGTCCGCATGACCCGGACGCTGCTTGCCCACTGGTACCCGGTATTCGAGAAGGAGGGCTTCGTTCTTGAGCCTGATTTTCCTGAAACCCCGGTCTACTGGGAGATCGATCCCGAATGGCTCGAGCGGGTGCTCGACAATTATTTTCAGAATGTGCTCCGCCATGCCAAAACCGGCCGGTACCTCGGGGTGAAAGTGTATGCAGAGCAAGGCGGACGAATGGAGATTGCTGACCGCGGGCCCGGCATGAACGGCGATTCGGCGGATAAGGGAGCGGGCATCGGGTTGTCCATCGCTTCCCTCATGCTAAAGGAAATGAACCTGCGGAGCCGGATCGAAAGCGGACCGGAGGGAACGGTCATTGTGATTGGCCCCCGCCGGTGAGTTTTTTAAACGGAATTTAACCCCGGGTGGTCTGGCGGTTTAACCTTCGTGCCTTATTGTTAAGCATGAGGTGATCAGCCATGAACGAATGGATTCTGGAGACGAACCGTCTCTCCAAAAAACTGGGAGGGCGCATGGTCGTCAGCGATGTCAATGTACAAATAGCGAAAGGGGATATATACGGCTTTCTCGGACCGAACGGAGCGGGCAAAACCACCACGATCCGCATGCTGCTCGGCCTGGCCAAGCCGTCAATGGGGAGCATCCGCCTCTTCGGGAGGGACATGAGGCGCGAACGGCTCGCGGTGCTGCGCAAGATCGGGTCGCTGGTCGAGTACCCGTCGTACTACGGCCACCTGAGCGGGTACGAGAACCTGGAGGCGGTCCGGCTCCTTCTCGACGTGCCCAAGAGCCGCATCGAGGAGGTGCTCGCCATCGTCCGCCTGACGAAGGACGCGAAGCGCCCGGTGAAGGGCTACTCGCTCGGCATGAAGCAGCGGCTCGGCATCGCCACCGCGCTGCTCGGCCAGCCGGAGCTGCTCGTCCTCGACGAGCCGACGAACGGGCTCGACCCGGCCGGGATACTCGAGATCCGCGAGCTGATCAAAAGCCTGCCGAAGGAGCAGGGGGTCACGGTGATGATCTCCTCTCATCTGCTGTCGGAGATCGACCAGATGGCGAACCGGGTCGGAATCATCACGAAAGGGCAGATGATCTTCCAGGACTCCATCACCGCCCTCCGCCGGCAGGCGAAGAACCGCATCCGGCTCGGCGTCAGCCGGCCGGAGGAAGCGTGGAAGCTGCTGCTTGCGAGCGGCCACGCCGCTGAATGGGAGCAGGGCCGGCTGTCGGTGGAGCCGGAGAATGACGGCAAGGTGGCGGCGATGGTGTCGACGCTGGTCCGCCATGACTTTGAGGTGTACCGCGTGGAGGAGGAGACGGCGTCGCTCGAAAGCATCTTCCTCGACATCACCGGAGGGGAGGGGAGCCTGTGATCCTTCGCCTTCTTTCCGTCGAACTGCTTAAGATCCGCCGCAAAATGATCTGGTTCCTGATCGTTCTCGGCCCTCTCGGGGTGATCGGCCTTCAGGCCGTCAACTTCGGGGTCCGCTACGATTACCTGGTGGGCAAGGTGTATGCGGACGACCTGTGGGGCGGCCTGATTAACAACGTGTCCAACCTGATGGTTCCGACGCTGTTTATCGGCATCGCCATTATCGCCTCCATGGCTGCGGGAATCGAGCACCAGACGAACGCGTGGAAGCAGACGCTGGCGCTGCCCGTCACCCGCGGCCAGGTGTTCACCGCGAAGTTCCTGCTCTCGGCCGTCCTGCTTCTGGTCTCGTCCGTGTTAACGGCGCTTGGGACCGTGCTGCTGGGCCGGATCCTGGGCTTTGTCAGCCCGGTGCCGTATGGAGACATCGCGATAGCGGCCTTCTATCCGTATCTCGCGGTTATGCCGTTCCTGGCGCTTCAGACCTGGCTGTCGGTCATCATGGCGAACCAGGCTCTGCCGCTGACCGCTGGGATCCTCGGCATGATCTTCTCGATGTTCTCGTACCGCTTTGAGGATTGGATTCCCTGGAAGTGGCCGCTTCTAATCAACGCAGCCGGAGAGCCGCTCTATTCCGTTGCGGCCGGGCTCGCGCTCGGCGCCATTGTCTGGCTGCTCGGATGCTTCCACTTTACCCGAAAGGACGTGAGGTAGCATGATCCGGCTGATTCGCTCCGAATGGCTCAAAATCCGCCGCTCCGTGCTCTGGCTGCTTCTGGTCATCAGCCCTGTGCTGGCCGGCTTCATCGGCTACGCCGAAACAAGAGGGCTGGACCGGACCCGGGACTTTCCCTGGATAGAGGCGCTCGTGATCATGACCACGCTGCATGCGATGCTGTTCCTGCCGCTGCTGACCGGCGTCTATTCCGCTCTACTCTGCCGGTATGAGCATGCCGGAGGCGGGTGGAAGCAGCTCTTGACGCTGCCCGTGACCCGCACCCAGGTCTACCTCGTGAAGTTTGTCTTTGTCATGGGGCTTCTTGCCGCAACCCAGGTTCTTTTTCTCGTCGTGCTGCTTCTTGTGGGATGGATCCAAGGAGGAGGCGGGACAATCCCGTGGGAGGAGCTGCTATTATCCATCGGCCTGGGCTGGCTCGCCTGCCTTCCGCTTGCCGCTCTTCAGCTGGCGGTCTCCACGGCGTGGTCAAGCTTTGCGGCGCCGTTAGCGGTTAACGTGATCTTTACGATCCCGAACCTGCTCGTGGCTAACTCCAAGGACTATGCCCCTTTCTACCCGTGGGCCCAGCCCCTGCTCGCCATGATGCCGCGGAGCGGCTTCGATTTCGGAGCCTTTACCCTGTCGTCCGCTACCTTGTTCACGGTCATCGGGGTAAGCTTCGCCGTGTTCTTCGCCGGAGGCTGGGCGTATTTCTCCCGCAAGGCGGTCTGACGGAGAAGGCTGGGCAAGGACTGCCACCTGATGGTTAGATCGGGCATGGCCTTCATCCGCGGTAGCAGCCGCTCCCGCAAAGTGTGATTTTTCTCCTATTCCTTCGCTCCTGCAGGGTTTACAATGAAAGTAAATCCTATAGGAAGCAGGTGCAGGTCTATGTTTTACGAGAGGATTTTGGTTGCTTTTGACGGCTCGGAGTTATCCGAGAAGGCGCTTGGGAAAGCCGTGCAAATGGCTGAATCCAACAAGAGCATTGCTTTAGATGTCGTTATGGTGCTTAATAATAATCCGGCTATTCCTGGGGTTTATCCCATGACTACACCAAATTTCTATGATTCCGATTTACAATACGGGGAAGAAACCATAAAGAGATTGAAAAAAGAGCTGTCCGGCTTGGAAAACCCTCATACGGTTTCGCTGTTGGAGGGAAAACCGGAGAGTAAAATTCTTGAATTCGCGAAGGGAAGGGGAACAGATCTCATTATCATGGGCAGCCGGGGGCTCAACGGATTGAAAGAGCTGTTTCTCGGCAGTGTCAGCCATTATGTCGTACAGCATTCCAAGGTTCCGGTTTTAATCGTAAAGTAGAGGGGCGGACAGGCTGACGAGTAAAAAAGAGACTGCCGGCGCAGCCTCTTTTTTACTATCAACACGTCCATCCTGCCCGCTAATGGTTTGCCGGGAGCGAAGGAACCGGCTTTGTGTCCAGCGGCTTCGGTGAGCAAGAAGATAGCGCTGTACATTCCCGATAAGCCAAGTGTTTACAAGCCCGGCATTTCGGCTGATCCAATCTTTCCAGTGCCGCGCTAATGGCCTCGCCGGTATGCTCGAAAAATTGACTTTCCCCAATCCGTTCGCTTAATCCGGTTTTCTTAAGATATTCTCTGGGCTGGGGCTGAATATCCGAGATCAGAACCGTTCCACCCGATTTGTTAAAATGGTTTACGATACTGGCGAGGTTGGATTCCCCTGTAGAATCCATGAAAGGCATCTTGCCCATACGGAGCAGCAAAATCCGCGGGTGCAGAGGAATCGTGTCCATGATGGACTTTTCGAACCGATGGGCCGTGCCAAAGAACAAAGGTCCCTCAATGGTATAAATATGGATCTGGGGACAATCATGGCCGTGGCTATCGGGAAGGACTTTGGTTACAACAAGATTATCGCTCATCCGCTTAACAAAGAGAATGACCGCCAACCCTAACCCCGCTTCAACGGCTGTCGTCAAATTCGTAAACACCGTCAGCAGGAATGTGATGACCAAGACTAGGGAATCACTGGTTCGCGTTTTCAATACGTGGGCGAAGTCTCTCCTTTCACTCATATTCCAGGCCACAACCATCAGGATCGGCGCCATACTCGCTAAAGGAATAAGAGAAGCCCAAGGAGCGAGCAATAGCAGCACAAGCAGCACCACTAGGCCATGCACCATGCCGGAAACAGGGGAGACGGCGCCGTTCTTAATATTGGTTGCCGTCCGGGCGATGGCGCCGGTCGCGGGAATTCCTCCGAATAAGGGTGTTATCAGATTAGCGATTCCTTGTCCGATGAGCTCACGGTTGCTGTTATGTCTTGTGCCTGTCATGCCGTCTGCCACAACAGCAGACAGCAGCGATTCGATTCCCCCGAGCATGGCGATAACCAAAGCAGCGGGAAGAAGCTCCAGTATGTTATCTATCGTAATCGTGGGCAGGGTCAAGGACGGAAGCGAGCTGGGGATCGCCCCAAAAGTCGAACCGATCGTCGCCACCTTTCCGCCGAAAAACAGGGAAGCCATGAGGCTTGAAACAAGGAGTCCTATCAACGATGCGGGTATTTTGGGTAGAAACCTCGGCAGAATAAGAATAACGGCAAGGCTGAGCAGGGCAGTAAGGATACTGTAAAGGTTGACCGCGTAAAGATGCATGCCGATTTCTTTCATGTTGTCCCAGAAGGACTCATGGCTTTGTAGACCGCGAAGTCCCAGAAAGTTGGAGATTTGGCCTGAGAAAATGATGACCGCGATGCCTGATGTAAAACCGATGGTAACAGGACGGGGAATGTATTGAATCAGTACCCCCAGCTTGAAAACCCCCATCAAAACAAGGATAAGCCCCGCCAGCATACCGGCGATAAGCAGTTTTTCGTATCCGAATTGAATCACGATCCCTAACAAAACGGGGATGAAGGCGCCTGTCGGACCGCCGATCTGGAATCGGGAGCCGCCCAGCAGGGAAATGAGAAATCCGGCGATAATAGTCGAGTAGATCCCATATTGGGGCTTTACTCCCGAGGCAATGGCGAAAGCCATAGCGAGCGGTATCGCAACAACGCCGACCACCAGTCCAGCCGTTAGATCATGACGTAAAGTTTGGACATGGACTCGCTGAAATCTTCCCGTCCCCTTCATAGCAACCCTTCTTTTCATATATTTGATTATTTGAATATATAGAAAAATGATAATCCTATGCATAAAAAAAATCAATGTCTCTTTGGAAACATTAATTTTCTTATCCTGCCTTATAGAGATGAATTCACAAATCTTTGGCTCGTATGTTCTCCAGTAGAGATATCGTACCAGCCAGGTGATTATCAAAAATCTGCTTGGCTACGCTCAGCAAGTCTTTGACCAAGGGATCACGAAGGCTGTATACCACTGTGGTGCCGTCTTTACTGCCAACCACTACGTTCTTATTCCGGAGGATGGCAAGCTGCTGGGAAACCGCCGAACCCTCGCTGCCAATAAGGGATTGGATTTCATTGACCGACTTATCGCCTTCCGACAATAGTTCAAGTATGCGGATCCGAAGGGGATGTGCCAATGCTTTGAAAAATTCCGCTTTAAATTGTTGAAGCTCCAAATTCATCTTCCTGTTCTCCTTCAGTTCTTCAAATATTTAAATATATCATAACAAAAAAGAATGCAGATTCAATGGATGGAAAAAAGCGAAAAGAAAACCGGAGGCGATTCGTGAAGAATCAGCGTCCGGTTTTTTGTTTGAAATCCAATGTTTACGATAACTTGGATAGATGGCCGTTTATTGGGATCCCATACCCGCTGCTTATGCTCTACAGCGCCCAGTTCCCCTGGCGGAACACCGGCACGGTCTTCCCGTCGCGGGTAATTCCGTCAATGTCGAGCTCGGCCGAGCCGATCATGAAGTCGATGTGAATCAGGCTGTTGTTCAGGCCGAGCTCCGCCAGCTCACCGGGATTCAGCGTCGTGCCGTTCTCGATGCAGAAGGGCAGGGCGGCTCCCAGGGCCAGGTGACAGGAGGCGTTCTCGTCGTACAGCGTGTTGTAGAAGAGAATGCCGCTCTCGGAGATCGGGGACTTCACCGGCACCAGCGCCACCTCTCCGAGGAAGGAGGCCCCTTCGTCGGTCTGCAGCACCTTGCGGAGCACTTCTTCCCCCCGGGCCGCTTTCACGTCGGTTACCCGGCCGTTCTCGAACGTCAGGGTGAAGTCTTCGATCAGGTTGCCGGCGTAATTCAGCGGCTTCGTGCTGCGGACCGTTCCCTGCGTGCCCTGCTTGAGAGGGACGGTGAAGACCTCCTCGGTCGGCAGATTCGGAACGAAAAACACCCCTTTCTCGTTCTTCATGCCGCCGCCCGACCAGAGATGGGTCTCGGGGAGCTCGATCGTCAGGTTCGTGCCGGGCCCCCGGTACACCAGCTTCTGCAGCTGCCGGTCGTTCAGCACCTTCCTCTTCTCTTCCAGCTTGCGGATATGATCCTGCCAAGCCTGAACCGGATCCTCGGCCCCCAGCCGGGTAGCGTGAAAGATTGCTTCCCACAGCTTGGCTACGCTCTCTTCATCGGTAACACCTGGGAATACTTTGTGAGACCAAGCCTTTCCTGGAACGGAAATGATAGCCCAGCTGACCCGTCCCGTCCGCGTATAAGCGCTGAACTCCTTCATGGCGGAGGCGGCGGTTTTGCCCGCGGTCGCAATTCTCTCCGGGTCGATGCCCTGCAGCAGGTCCGGATTGGTGGCCGAAACGTAGAGGAAGGCCGCCCCCTTCTTTGCCATTTCCGTGAAGCCTTGGGCACGCCAATGGGTATACTCGGCCAGCGTTTCTTGCGGCGCGCCTTCATATTTGATGCGGGTAAGCTCGTCGTCGATCCATTCCACGTGCACTTCGCGGGCACCGGCTTCATACGCTTGACGCGCGGCGGCCCGGACGAAATCGGCGGACTCCACCGGAGCGTTGATGACGAGATACTGCCCGGGCTGAAGGTTCACCCCGACCCGAAGCGCCAGCTCGGCGTATTGATTCAGCCGCTGTTGAAAAGCATCCATCTGCATTTGCCACCTTCTCCTCTCTTTATGACGGATCTGACGGCCGGAGAGCCGGGCCCCGTACGGGAGCCCCAATCGTTCTCAGGGAAGTGTCCCTGCAGCACCCGACCCGCCAGCTGTTCCGGGAACGCGCCCAACCAAGCGGGCACCCGATTCCTCTTCCTATCCCTTTAAGTTTATCATGCCTCCGCCCGGTTCCCCAAACGATCATCCACCCGTCTCAAGCGGAGCCAACCATCGACGGACATCTCCAGTAGAAGCTGTAAGATTTTGGGCATAAAGCCTGAACAAAAAATACCCGGCTCTATGGTATAATGTCCCTGCTGAGAAACGATTCGGAATTTGGCCGAACCACCCGTCATGGCAGGCCACGAAAAGGGAAAGAGGGGACTTCTCGACCATGCTGTTCGTGTTCCTCGGCCTGTGGGCCATTGGGGGAATTTTGCTGCTGTCCGACGGGCGGAGCCCGGCGACGCGGTGGCTGAGCGGAGTGGCTTTTTGCGGGGGCTGCGGGGCGCTGGCCGCTCTCATGGGCGACTACGTGATGCCTTACGCGGTGAGCCGGAACGCCGGCGAGGCGGGGCTACGGCTGCTGACCATTGTGCAGAACAGCCTGTCCGTCACCCAGTATTATGGGCTGCCCTACTGCTTCGTGCTGTTCGCCGTCCACTACCGGACCCCGGCTCTGCTGCGCGGGCGCGAACAGGCGCTGGCCGTCCTTCTTCTTCTGCCGATTGGGGCGACCCTGCTGTCCGTCACGCCGGTCTATCCGATCCCTTACCGGATCGCTCTTTTGTGGGTGCTGCCGTACCTGGCGTTCGGAACGTATCTCGTCCTGACGAGAAGGGAACAGAGCCTTTCGCTGCGGCGGAATCATTTCTATACGACGCTGGCGGTGCTGCCGGCCGTTCTTCTGTGCTCCGTCATGAATTATATTCTCCCGAGCCTCGGGTACGCGGAAATGTGGAGGTACAACACCTGGTTCATCCTCATAGCCGTTATCTTGTTCCTGATCGCGATTCTGAACTTCGGCTTCCTGGGGATCCGGGTGCTCATCGAGACGCGGAAGCTGGATTATACGATCCGCGCGATTACTTCGGGAACGGCGATCCTGAACCATTCGATCAAGAACGACGTCGGCAAAATGAAGCTCTTCGGCGACAAAATCCGCGCCTACGCGGAGGAAACCGGCCAGGAGGAGCTGGCGGAGGACATCCGGGTGATCCTCGATTCCTCCCGCCATATCCAGGAAATGATCAACCGCGTGCAGGACCAGACCCAGGATCTGCTCCTTCGCAAAGGCCTGCACCAGCCGGCGGAGCTGCTGGACCTGCTGCTCGAGCAGCTTGCTCCAAGGCTGAACGGCGTAACGGTCATCCGCCGCTACGAGGAAGACGCCGAGATCGAGTGCGACCGGGAGCAGGTGCTCGAAGCGCTGAACAACCTGCTGACCAACGCGCTCGAGGCCATGCCCCTCGGAGGAGAGCTGGAGATCCGGCTGCAGGGAGACAAGAAGCAGGTGCGCATCGAGGTGAAGGATACGGGAACGGGCATCTCGAAAGCGAATATGAAGCGCGTGATGGAGCCGTTTTTTACGACGAAGGGCAGTCATCGCCATAATTTCGGTCTCGGTCTCGCCTACTGCTACCAGGTGATGCGCAAGCACGGGGGGCGCTTCGACATTGCGAGCGAGCCGGGGCAGGGAACAAGAGTAACCATGGGATTTCCGCGGAAGGCGGAGGGGAGAAAGCATGGATAACATACGCGTATTGATCGTAGAGGATGACCGGGACTGGCGAAGGGGATTAGCAGCCTACCTGGCCAAAGAGCCGGATATTGAGGTAAAGGGGCAGGCGGAAACGCCGGAGGAAGCGCTGAAGGCTATCCGCGAGGAGGACTTCGACGTCGTGCTCATGGACATTATGCTCGCCAGCCAGGCGGAGGGCATCTGGCTGACCGCCGAGGTGTGCCAATCGTGCACGGCCCGGGTGCTGATGCTGACCTCCATGCAGGACAAGGAGCTTATCTTCGACGCCTTCCGGGCGGGAGCAGCGGATTATCTCGTGAAATCCGATTTCGAGAAGATTCCTGACGCCGTGAGGGCGGCTTATGCGAAGGAATCACCCATCAGCGCAAGCGTGGCCGAGCAGATGAGGGAGGAGTTCCGCCGGCTGAAGCAGGTCGAGCAGGAGTACAAGACCAAGGAGCTGCGCTCGCAGATCACCCCGGCGGAGCTGACGGTGCTCGAGATGATCGACAGCGGCCACACACAGACGGAGATTGCCGACCGGCTCGTCGTCTCGATCCGCACGATCAAGGTTCACGTCGGCAACATTCTGAAGAAGCTCGGGGGCGGAAGCAGCAAGGAGGCCGCCCGCAAGGCGCGGGAGATGGGGCTGTTTCAAGGCGAGCAGGAGCGGAAGTAAGTTGGCTGCGGAGGTTTTATTCATATCTGTAGATCAAATCAAAAAGGGATAGAACCCAGAGCCTCTCTGGATTCTATCCCTTTTGCTGCGGTAACGCGAACGGCAGCGGGCCGACGCGGAGCTATGCCGCTTTTACAGCTTAATGTCCCGAAGGAACGGCCAGTCCAACTCGATCCACGAGCCGCTGGCTCTCCTCGTTAAGCCCGACAATCGTTACCTTCTTGCCAAGATGCTCGTACTTCGCCATCACCTTGGCGATCGCCGTGATGGCGGAGTGGTCCCATACATGAGATGCGCTGAAGTCGATCCGGATGGAATCGGGGTCTTCCTTGTAAGGGAATAGGTCGGCAAAATGCAGCATCGTTCCAAAGAAGAGCTGTCCCGTGATCCGGTAGACCTTTGTTCCCGTAGGGTCAACGGAGGATTGGGCATGGATCCGGGCGGACCGCCATCCGAAGATAAGGGCGCTGAGGGCCACTCCGGACAGAACGCCGATGGCCAGATTATGAGTGGCCACCACAATCACCACGGTGAGGACCATGACGAGCGCATCGCTGCGGGGGATCCGGTTCAGCGTCCGGATGGAGCCCCAATCGAAGGTGCTGGCGGATACCATGATCATGACGCCGACGAGTGCGGCCATGGGTATCTGCCTCACGACATCCCCAAGCGCGAGGATCAGGATGAGCAGGAACGTTCCGGCGACGAACGTGGACAGCCGGGAACGGCCTCCCGATTTCACGTTGATGACGGTCTGGCCGATCATGGCGCACCCCGCCATTCCGCCGAAGAACCCGGATACGATGTTCGCCAGTCCCTGGCCCCTCACTTCTTTGTTCTTGTCACTCTTGGTCTCCGTCATTTCATCGACGATCGTGGCGGTCATAAGCGACTCGGTTATCCCGACGATCGCCAGAGCAATCGAGAACGGAAGAAGATTCAGCAGCGTCTGAAAGGACAAGCCGATATCGGGAATGTGGAGGAAGGGAAGGGCCTGGGTGATGGTCCCCATATCACCGACGGTCCGCAAATCAAGGTGAAAGGTGACGGCAACAATGGTCATCACAATAATGGCCACGAGAGCGGAAGGAACGGCTTTGGTCAGCAGCGGAAGTCCGTAGACCACCAGGAGCGTGCCCGCCACCATGGCGTACATCACCCATCCGGCTCCCTCGAAATTCGGAAGCTGGGCCATGAAAATAATGATGGCCAGAGCGTTGACGAAGCCGGTGACGACCGAGTGGGGGATGAAGCTGATGAACCGGCCGAACTTGAGAACCCCCATCAGGTACTGGATGATTCCGGTCAGAATGGAGGCGGCGAATAGATATTCCAAGCCGTAGCTGGCGATAATGGGTCCCATCAAGGAAGCCATGGCGCCGGTGGCGGCGGAGATCATCCCCATGCGGCCGCCGACGAAGGAGATAGTGACCGCAATACAGAAGGAAGCGTACAAGCCGACCATCGGATCTACTCCGGCCAGAATGGAGAAGGCGATGGCTTCCGGAATAAGGGCGAAGGCCACCGTCATCCCGGCAAGCACGTCCTTGCGGATGTTGAAGAACCAGTGGTTTTTCATTTTTGAGTACAGCAAAAAAAGGTTCACTCCTTATATCGCTCCGACAAGGTCAACCTGACCGTCAGCGCAAATCGAAAATAGCTCTCCCTTGGAGAGCGGGTCCGTTTCCAGTCAATCCGTTCACTGCAAGGCTTTCCTCTTCCAGGTCAGCCGGGCCCGTTTAATCACTAGTCCCCATTATACAAGGACTGTCGGCCGGTGACGAGGACCTCCCCTGGCGATGAAAGCGCAGCCAACCTTGTTTTTCTTCCGTTTTCTTTTGTTTTTTGATTATCTTGGACCTGACAGTCCCGAATCTGCCGGCTGCTGAAATTTATGATATTGTAGGGGAAGGAAAGCAAGTGAAATTTGGTAAAGGCAGGCGCAGGTATGAAGCTTATGATTACCCATGTGACTACGGCTGAGGAAATCGCAGAAGTTGCCCGATTAGCGGCAGACATATGGCTGGAATACTACGTATCCATTCTTACGACTGAGCAGATCGAGTATATGATAGGCAAGTATCAATCGGTTTCCGCGATTACCGAGCAGATCCTCCATCAAGGCTACGAATATTATTTAATCCAGCACGATGGCTCCTCCACGGTCGGATATATGGCGGTCAAACAAGAAGAGGGGAAGCTCTTCCTCAGCAAATTTTATATAGGCAAGGAGCACCGGGGGCGCGGCTATGGCAGCCAAGCGCTGGCCTTCCTGGAGCAGCTGGGCAAAGACCGAAACTTAAGCGCTATTTGGCTTACGGTCAATCGGCATAACGAATCCAGCATTGCGGTATATGAGAGGAAAGGTTTTACGATCGTACGGGAACAAATCGCGGATATCGGGAACGGACACGTTATGGATGATTATGTTATGGAAAAGAAACTGCCGGTTTCAACCGAAAAGGGGGGCCCTCAATGACAAAAGGGGAAAGGAATCCAAAGATTGATCCCTTTTTTAGAAAGGCTAAAAAGTGGAAGGAAGAATTTGAGCTGTTAAGAGAGATCGTGCTCGACTGCGGCTTGACCGAGGATTTTAAGTGGATGCATCCTTGTTATACGCATCAGGATAAAAACATCGTATTGATCCATGGCTTTAAAGATTACTGTGCGCTTTTGTTTCACAAAGGGGCCTTGTTAAAGGATCCCCATGGCATTCTCGTCCAGCAAACGGAAAATGTACAGGCAGCGCGCCAAATCCGGTTCACCAGTGTTTCCAAAATAGAGGAAATGCAGCTTATTCTCGGAGCCTATATCGATGAAGCCGTGGAAGTGGAAAAAGCCGGCCTGCAGGTAACCTATAAAAAGAACACCGAGTACGACATTCCGGAAGAGCTGCAAAATAAATTCGTGGAAATCCCCGACTTGAAAACAGCTTTTGAAGCCTTGACGCCGGGACGGCAAAGGGCGTACCTGCTTCATTTTTCTAAGGCCAAGCAATCCAAAACCCGGGAAGCAAGGATTGAAAAATATTTGCCGTACATTCTCGATGGCAAGGGAATGGATGATTAGAAATCCGCCCTTTTGAAAAGGGAAAAGGAAAGCGCTAAACTAAGCCTAAAGGGGGGATCACCATCTGGAACAAGGAGCTGATCCCATGCAAAAGTACGCCAATCTGCTCGCCATGCCGGAGCTGGATTCGGTGGAGAAGCGGCTGAATCCGTTCGGGGTTCTGTCGAAGCTGGCGCAAGAAACGCCCATCCGTTACGATTCCTCCCGGGGATGCTGGGATGTTTTCCGGTATGAGGACGTCCAGCGGATTCTGAAGGACCCGCAAGCCTTCTCTTCCGTACGGAGTGGCGCGGGAGGAGAGAACCTGCTGTTCATGGACCCGCCGAAGCATACCCAGATGCGCGAGCTGGTGAACAAGGCGTTCACGCCGAGGGCCGTCCAAGCGCTTGCCCTGCGGATTCAGGCCATCGCGGATGAGCTGCTGGACGCGGGAAGCGGAGAGGAGCTGGACGTGGTGGCCGGCTACGCCACCCCTCTGCCCGTGATCGTTATCGCCGAGCTCTTGGGAGCGCCGGCCGAGGACCGCGCGGACTTCAAGCGGTGGTCCGATGCTCTGGTCGAGAGCGCGGAGGACTTGACCGACGAAGCGTTCGAGCGGATCAACCGCAAGCGGGCGGCCGTTCTCGAGGAGCTGATGCATTACTTCCGGGCCCTGCTGGAGCTTCGTGCCCGTCAGCCTAAGGACGACCTGATTTCAGCGCTGCTCGCCGCACGGGTGGAAGGCGAGAGGCTGACCGAACGGGAGCTGATCAGCTTCTGTATCCTGCTCCTGGCCGCCGGGAATGAAACGACGACCAACCTGATCACGAACGCCGTCCGGGTTCTGACGGAGCAGCCCCGGCTGCAGGAGGAGCTCACCGCATCCCCGGAGGGGGTGGCGGGCTTCATCGAGGAGGTGCTGCGCTACTATCCTCCGATCGTTTCGGTCGGACGCGTGGCGGCCCGGGATGTTCCGCTGGGAGACCATACGATCCGGGCAGGCCAGCAGGTCATCTCCTGGATCGGGACGGCCAACCGGGACGAGGCTAAATTCACCGAGCCGGACCGGTTCGACCTCCATCGCAAGCCTAACGTACATATGTCCTTCGGCTTCGGCATTCACTTCTGTCTGGGCGCTCCGCTTGCCCGCCTGGAAGGGAAGATCGCCGTGCAGACGTTGCTCGAACGGTACCGGGAGCTGAGGCTCCTGCCGGATCAAGCCATCGTGCCGATTCCCAGCACCTTCGTCTACGGGGTCAAAAATTATCCGGTCGCCGGCCGTCGGCGGTAATGAATACTTTTTGGGGCTTTCGCGGCTTTTTCCCAGCCTGCGGAAGCTTTTTTTGTACCTCCATTTACAAACCGACGGTCTGTATTTATAATGGTTTATATAAGAAATACAAAACCTTCCAAAGGAGGAGCGGCATATGAAGCAGGAAGAGCGCCGGCAGCAGACGACAAGGGCTTTGCTGGAGGCTGCCCGGGAGCTCATCGTCGAGAAAGGCTGCCACGCGGTAACCATGAACGACATCATGGAGCGGTCGGGCTTGTCAAAGGGGGCGATTTTTCATTATGTAAAGAGCAAGGACGAAATTTTCGCCTGGGTGCTTCAGCAGCAGCTAGAAGCCACCAACGATCGTTTTCAGCAAGAGGTACAGTCGGGGAATCACACGTTTGAAGGGCCGATGCAGCGGATTGCCGAAGGCCTGTCGGAGCTGGAGGAGCCGCAGAGTGTCACCAACAAGGCTCTGATGTATTTGCTCGGAAGAGAGGATCAGCCGCTTGTAGCGGAGGTGCTGGCGGCCTTCTATGAGCGCTCGTTAAGCTTGTCCAAGCATTGGATTGTAACGGGGCAGGAGCACGGGGTGATTCCCGTCTCTGTGGACGCGGAACGGACATCGGAGCTGTTCGTGCTGATGGCGCTGGGGGTAAGGGTGCGGTCGTCCCTGCCGGTTGGTCAGGGCGAGAGGCGTAAGGGAGATTTCGCCCGGTTCATCACGGATATGCTTCAGGCGGGCGCTAAAGAAGGGAGAGAAGGCCAATGAGCGGGTGGCTGGCGGTTCATTTGATCGGGGTGGTTCTTTTCGTGGGGAATATTATCACGGCGGCGTTCTGGAAGGTGCGGGCGGACCTCGGCCAAGACCCGGTGATTGTGCACGGTACCGCGAAGAATGTCATGCTTGCGGATTATGTGTTCACGCTTCCGGGTCTTGCGCTTCTGGTGGCCTCGGGGGTCACGATGGCGGTCCAAGGGGGATGGCCGATGTCAGGGCTCAGCTGGCTGAGTGTTTCGCTCATTCTGTTCGCCGTAACCGGCGTCATCTGGCTGGCTATTTTGATTCCCCTCCAGCGGAGGATGATCCGTTACAGCGCCGAGTCGGTCACGGCGGGAGCCTTAACGGACGCCTACCGGAGAGCTTCCCGTTATTGGGCCGTCTTCGGCATCGCCGCTACCCTGCTTCCGGTGGTTATTCTGTATTTGATGGTGGCCAAAAGCTTCTGAGGAAGGCTTAATAGACACCTTTCAAAAAAGTTTGTCCCGCCGGGAACTTTCGGTAAGGCAGTCGTGTCTGTTTAGGCAGGGGGGAATGGACCGTGAGCTATGAGTACTTGATCTATACCGCCAACATGGATTCCGGCACCCTCGATGGCCTGATGAAGGACTACGGCAAGGACATCTGGAACTATGCGTATTTTCTGACGGGAGACCGGCATGCCGCGGATGACCTTTCCCAAGAGGTGTTTCTGCGGGCTTACCGCAGCATCGGGAATTTTCGGGGGGAGGCGACGGTGAAGACCTGGCTGCTTCGCATTACCCGCAATCTGGCGCTGAATCACCGGAGGTCCGCTTTTATCCGGCGGGTAACGCTGCTGGACAGGATCCAGAGACAAGGCAGCGTCCGGTCGGCGGAGGAGGCATTCCTGGATGCGGAGGTGGCCGATGGAATTTGGCGTGCCGTGCTGAGGCTTCCGGTTCCTTTTCGCGAGGTTTTGTTATTGGACATGCAGCATGGGATGTCGATGGAGGAGATCGCCGGGATGCTGCACGTCTCGGTGGGCACCGTTAAGTCCAGGCTGCATCGGGCGCGGGCTAAGGTGACGAAGGCTTTGCAGGAGGAGGAGGGGCAATGAACGATAACCGACCGGAATGGTATGGCCGTGCGGCGAAGGACCCTTTTCGCAGCGGCGGGTTTACCCCGAAAATGGCTGATTCGGTGAGGCAGTCCATCCACCGGCCCCACTCGAGGCCGAAGGGGATATTTCGGATAGCGGGGGGAGCGGCTGCTGTTCTCGCCGGGATACTTCTGTTTGGGGTGTATGAGAAGGTAAATATCTCGCCGGTGGAGCCGGCCGAATGGTCCCCTTCCTCGCTGGAAGAGAGGGGGCCTTCGGGGGAAGAGGTCCCGGACACCCCGAAAACCGAAATCGAAACGCTGGCCCCTCCTTTTGCTGTTAATCGTATCCGGGGGATGATGAGACCCGGCCTGGGACCGGAGGAGATTAAGAGGCTGTTAGGGGGACAGTTCGTAACATTAACGGGCGGCGATTTAGGCAAAGAGTCCGCCTGGAGGTATGATTATGGGGTGAAGCCGGGTCACGAGCTGCCGGCGCAAGCGGGATTGACGGCCTGGGCCGATTCCAAAGGCCTGGAAGCGGGACAGGTGTACGGACAGCTGCTCATCCGCTGGCAGGAAGGGAAAGCCGCGGAATGGACGCTGGCGTATAAGGGCCTGGATGGCAAAACCCGCTATGAAGAGCTGAAGAACACCCAGTGGCGGTTATCTGTTCCAGCTGAGGAGGCAGGGGAGCTCCCGGATTCCCTCCAGCAAGACAAGGAAGCCCGTCTCCTCCTCAAGCAGTCGGGAAACAAGGGAATCTGGGCCGTGGGCAGCCGGTTATGGCAATCCGTAAACGGGGGGAAGGATTGGCTGGACCGCTCTCCTTCAGGCTTTACCTCTCAAGCGTTCCATTTTGCTTATGCCTTGGATGGCGAGCATGCCTGGCTGGTCGAGCGGCCGCAAGCGGCGTCAGCGGAAGAGGAGAAGGACGCGTTAAGCCGCTGGAGCCTCCTCCATACGTCGGACGGCGGGAGGTCCTGGGAGCGGCGGGCTTTCCCGGCTCCAGCCCAATGGCCGGATGCGGGGGTAAATACGGCGTCTGACTTCTATTTTATAGATGACCGGACGGGATACGCCCTGATCAGCTCGGATCCTGCCGGCGGGCCTGTCCACATGGTCCTGCTCGCCACGGAAGACGGCGGCCGGACTTGGACGACCCGAACGGCCATGGAAAGAGGCCAGGATCAAGGAAATCCCTCCTCCTTGGTCTTCCGCAATGCCAAGGAAGGTTGGATCAGCTTTCATAACGCTTCAGGAAGAGAGCCTGTTCTCTACCGGACGCAGGATGGGGGAGTCACTTGGAGGCCTGTAAAGTGGGAGTTGCCCCCGGAAGGGGACGATGTCCTCTACACGGCCGAAACAACCCCTCAATTCTTTGGCAAGGACGGACGGGAAGGAATCCTTTCCATCACCTACCGGAAGAAAGACAACTCGGTGACGGGCACCGTATGGTACCGCAGCTCGGATGGAGGGGAATCGTGGAGCCGGATTCCTTCCGACGCCCCGGTCGGCTACTCGGACGGGCCGGCCATAACCGGGCCGACCCTCCCGATCCTAGGCGATCCGGATCATCCATGGCTGCTGGACGGGGAGCAGGGCCGGCTTTACCGGTCTGTGGATGGGGGCAAGCGGTGGGAGAGGATCCAGGATTCGCCGGCCCTGCAGCTGGCTTCGGTGATCTTCTCCGATGCCCGGAACGGACTACTCGTCTCGGCGGGGCAGGTCATGCAAACCTCGGACGGAGGGCGGACGTGGAAGGCAGTCGCTCCTTCTAAATAAAGCATAGCTCATTAAGCCAGCTGCGCATGACAGCGAAGAGCCCCAGGATACGTTCCTGGGGCTTCTTTCAGCATGAGATCGACACCGCAACAGAAGGACTATTCGCCGGTCCCCACTAAGGTATTCCCGGGCCTGATTCGAAACGGATTCGCGACACCGTGGCAGCTGTATAGAGCTCGGATTCTTCCGAGAATACCGCCATCCCCGCTTTAATCGCCTTACCCATATTAACCGTTATGCCCGAGTGGCCGGGATTCCCGCTTACCGGCATCCAAGTCCCTTCCTTTTTGTAGAATCCGGTGAACCGGTTTCCGGTTTTGACCAGCTTCAGTTCAACAGGGAACACGGTATAAGGTCCTTTCAGCTCCTGAACCGTTCCGGCTTCGGTACGGGCCGTCATCATAAGGCGTCCTTGCGGATTAACCGTTAAGGAGACAAACGATCCCGAGGCATCCGCCTCGCTGCCGTTCCGGAACATGATTCCGGCGCTGCCGTCCTGGCCGGTCGCGGTTCGGTAGACCGAATCGATCACGCTCGTCACGGTGACGGGATTCTCGGTCGTAAAGTCTTGGTACAGGTACACGAGATCGTCTTCCTCTGGCCCATGGCCAAGTCCATTTGCCCGTATCGTGAACCCATCCTCGACCGGGTTGATTAACCCGTACGCTTTCCCGTAGAAATCGGCTTTCCAAGGGGAAGGCAAGCTTTCAACCATAAGCTCGTATTCGCCTTTGTCCACGGTTCCATCCCTTTTCGTAACCTCCGCGGTAAGAACCGCCTTTCCTTCCGCCTTAGCGGTTACCGTCCCTTTATCGTCCACGCCAGCCACAGCCGGATTACTGCTCGAGAAACGCACGACAGCTCCGTCCAAAGGGTCGATTTCCCCTTCAGGGGTCCAGCCGAACACGTGGAGTTCTCCGGTTTTCCCAACCAGCAGCTTGGAAGGCTTCAGCTCTAGGGTAAGATGGCTTTCCGTACGGGAATAAATTTCGATCTCGGCAAACTGCATGTGATAGTTGCCGAAAGGATCCCCTGTCAACTGAGTGCCTTCGATCTTCACATAACGGGCCGAGGTCATAGGGAACGTATATTCCATCATGCCGGTTGGCCTTACCTCCTGATGTCCGCTTGCGGCAACCGACCAATGGACGTTGTCATCGGAAACTTGAATGGTGAAATCCTGCGGGTACCCCAATCCCGTATTTTTACCATCCGCTCTTGGGTATAAGTCGACCGTGTTGATTTTGTAGCTGGCCCCCATGTCCACGGTGATCCATTCCGTATGATTCTTCTTGATGTCGTTATAGCTGGTCCAGCCCATGGAGCTTGCGGTAGAGGTTCGCTGTCCGTCCGTTACCGCACGTGCGTACCAGCCTGACCGGCCGTAGTCACTGGAGGCGGTGACCGTTTTATGCAGGGCCAGATTCGTATAGGGGCCGATCGCCGGAGGCTCTGGCGGAAGCTGCTGGGGAATTTGATAGCGGAATCCGGCCGGCAGGGCATACAGCTTCATCTCGCCTGGTAACAGGGTGCTTGCAAGCTTACCGGTTTGGCTGTCATAGCTTGTGTCCATCTCTTCTCCGGTTGCCGCCGACACTTCCTTAACCTGTTTAATGTCACGCTCCGGATCGAATTGGATAGCCGGCATTTGGGTCTGGGAGAGGGAAGGGTTGCCCACCGCCAAATAGCTTCGTTCGTTGACGGGATTGACGAATCGGGTGAGGATGAGATTGTCCTGATCACCAGCATGAACGAAGTAATAGTCCGGCAGCTTCAGCCCTCCGTCCGGCACCGTGTCGGTATAGAAAGTTTCCACAGCCGTCAGGCCATTCAGAACGGATAGCCGCTCCTCCGGTGGGCCGTCCCAGATGCGGGCCTTGTAGAACGCGGCGCCGTTCACGGTCCTGGTCATATCAGGCGCATAGAAATCAACGGTATCGGTGCACCACCCGTTGGCCGTACAGCCTCCCGGGGGTGTTTTGACATTGTCCGGTCTGGCTTCGACGATCTGGCCGGATGGAAGATTGCCGACCGATTTCACAAAGCTGCGGTTCGCTGCTTCCGGCGCCGGAGTAAACGACTTGGCGGGAATGTCATACACATACACGGCCGCATTAGTGCTGACCCAAAGCTTGCTGCTGTCGCCGGCATACGGGGTAATATCGTGTCCCCAAGGACTCGGCAGAAGGCTTCTTCGGCTCGTATCCTCCGTCAAGGTCGGCTTGGCATCCGTACCGCCTACCCGAAGGCCGGTCATAATGTGCTGCTTGGCCACGTTATCGTATCCAATCACCCAAAGCAGCTCATTCTCTCCGTCCCAATGAGCCGCATGGGCGAAGTCGAGATTGAACTGGGCATACGACACACTGCTAGGGCCCTGAGAGGAAGTATAGACGCGTATCCACTTGCCGTCACTGGCCGCCACGGCAAGGTTGCCGTTCGGCAGCAGCTCGGCGGAGTGCGGATTGCTGCCTATGCCTACGTCCGCCGCCCAGATCCGGGTGCCGGAAGGATAAGCGGCGATGGTGGCCAATTGGCCGGCTGTGGCGACCAGAACGCTTCCCTTCCGCTTGGCCTCCGAGGGGCCGCCCCACAGCCTTACCTCCGCGGACGAGTAGCCCAGCGCCGTGCTGGGCTTCCAAGACCATTTCAGAGCATCCGGGCTGTTCCAGTCGTCGACAGCCGGATCATACAGATCAATGGTGTTGTTGGCTTGATTCGTTGTGGCGATTTCGCAGCAGGCTGGAACGGCGGCTTCTGCCCTTTGGTCCGTTTGGAACCCGGTAAGTGTTCCGGCCATCATCAAGAAGGCACAGGCGATAAGTCTTACTTTGTTTAACAAAACGAAATCCTCCTCCTATTCATGGGCGTCCGGGAAACTTGAATTATTGATTCAGCACCTCTACCTCGGCAAACTGCATAAGATAATCGGTTGGTCCGACCTTAGGGAGATTGGTGGCATAGATTCGAATGGCGGTTGCCCAATCGGTTGTTCCTAACGAGAAGGTTTGGGGAGCACTTCCCGGATTGGGGTAGCCGGTGACGGTTACCCGGTCTAACCAGGCGGAGCCGTTCCAAACTTGAATCTTGAAATCAATAGGGAATCCGGCGCCGGCATTCCCGCTGTCGCTTCTCGGATGGATCACGACAGTGTTAAAGTTTTGGGGATTGGGAAAGCCGGTGGCATACCATTCCGTATGATTGGTTGTTTTGCCAATCCCGCTTGAGTAACCATATGACCCGGCTACCGAGCCGGTCTGGCCATCCACGGCTTTGGCCTTACCCCAAACCGCCGTTTCATAGGAGCTTGAGGTGGAGGGGGAAGAGTTCAGTGCCAGATTATCTTGAGCCATTCCCGTTGTTCCGTCATAGCCCGGTATCCAGGGACGGGCTTTGTAGATGGCCGCACCGGTGATAGGGCGGGTGGCGGTAGGGTTGGTGAAGCTGACGGTATGGGTTACCCAGCTCGTTTCGGGGAACGTATAGACCACCTGCCCGCTGGGAACGTTCCCCACAGACTTGATCATCTTACCGGAATTGTGCAGAACATCGGAACCGGCATAAGAGCTCTCCCAGCTGTCAGCCCCTATGTTGTACTGCCAGACACGCCAATTGACCGCCACCCACAACCGGTTCGTATCTCCATAAACCGGCCATAGATCATGACCATAGGGGATCTGTCCATCGGAAAGCGGGATGGTTACTGTTCTATAAACGCTATAAGTAGGGGCAGCTGCGGTTCCTTCTATCTTTATCCCGACCAGGGTGGTATCGCCGATCGCCCACAGGACACCGCGGGTGTTGTCCCAATGAACACCATGAGCGCCCGGTAAATCAGCCAGCACAATAGAATTGGTATTTCCCTGGGAAGAGGTGTACAGACGCACCTTGCCTTCGACGGAGCCGACCGTGACGCAGTTTCCGTTGGGCAGCACTTCAATGGAGTGTAAATTGACCGTACCGCTCCCTCCCTGTACCACAGACCATAACTCTTTACCGCTTGGATAGGAGACAATCGTTGCAAGTCCCGATCCGCTGACGGTTGCCATAATTTGTCCGCCCCAGAAGCTGCTTTCCCGCAGCTTGGCATCGCTCCCGCCGCCCCAAGCGGCAATTTCCGCTGAACTGTAGCCAGCGTTTGAATTCGGGGTCCATTCCCATTTTTGTGCGGCCCGGGTGTCCCAATTGTAAACTACCGGATCATACACTTTGATTTTTTTGCTGGAGCCTTCCGTCACCGCTACCCAGGTGTTGGCGTCTGCTTTGGCCGGTTGGGTTGCAAATAGAGAGGAAGAAAGCACCGATACCATTGCGGCGGTTAAAAGGGCGGCTTTCACCAGGTTCCCAGGCTTAAAGGAGCCTGCTCTCCCACGGGCACGGGTCCCAGCCCAAGCGGCTGCACCATGTTCCTTCATCACTCGTCCTCCAATCGTAAGGCAAGATTAGATTGCGCTTTCAGTTTATATGGCGCCTCTCTTCCCTCGATATAGGAATATTTCGATATTCGTTGCCCGAATTATACGGTTTTCGTAAAACGGCGGATCTTCCATTTCTTACGCAGGCGGGGAATGGTACAATTTCCGTTAACAGGGATGGATAAGAGCGAGGAGAAGAGATCCGAGTGTTCAAGCGACCCCAATCCAACATTTATGTAAAGCTTGTCTTTACACTCCTGCTTATTGTGGTTCCTCTTTATACCGTCAGTCTTACGTTAAATCAATCCGGTGAGGAAGCGGTCAAGAGTGAAATTTCCAATTCAATGCAAGCCAACGTTCATTTTTATTTGGGACTTCTGGAGCTGGATATCAGCAAAATCGTCAAGCTCGGAAGAGAATACATGGCGGATGAGGATGTCGGCAAATTAAGCGTCGTCGCCCCCGTCATGCCCGATTTTGAGAAAACGGCGGCTTTGCTGCGCATCCAGAATCGGCTGCTCCTGCTCAAGGCATCCAGCAGCTATGTTACCAACGCGAGCATCCATATCTCGATGCTGGACCGTACGATCTCCGCCAACAATATGGTCAATCCCATTCCGAGGGATGAATTTCGTGTTCTGTCCGCTCCGGCCCGTCAGCAAAACTCCCCCTTTATTACATGGCACAACCGGTTATTCATCAGCTATCCCTACCCCGAATATGCCTTATCCAACCGGGATCCTGTTTTTTTGCTGGATATCGAAATGGATCAGAAAGAGATCGAACATGTTCTGCGTCAAATCATCGACAACAAAGAGGGCGGGTCCCTGCTTGTCGATCATGATCTTCAATGGAAGATTTCCAGCGGGGAGAACGAGGAAACGGATCACGCCTTATGGGAATGGGTATCCGATAAAGTCAACAGCGGGCATTCGAAGGGAGTCGAAACCGTCCGAATCAGCGAGGAGGATTATGTGGTCAGCTTCGAGCATTCCAACTTTCTGGGGGCTACGCTGGTCAAATATATACCGGAGAGAAACGTCACGGGGCCGCTGGATAAGCATCGGCTGTGGTTCTGGCTGCTTTCCCTGATCTCGGCGGTTATCATTGCCTTCTTCTCCTACGTCATTTACCGGGTGATCCACCGCCCTTTACGGACTCTGGTCCGGGCCTTTAGAGCCGTAGAGCAGGGGGATTTTAATCAAACGGTTCAGTATCGCTTCAAGGATGAATTCTCCTATCTGTACGGTCAGTTCAATGGGATGGTGGAGCGGCTGCGCGTTCTGATCCATGAGGTGTATGAGCAGCAGTACCGGGCTCAAGTATCCGAATTCCGGCAGCTTCAATCGCAGATTAATCCTCATTTTCTCTACAACAGCTTCTTTACGCTCTCAAGGATGGCCAAGAACGAGGACTATGAGAATGTGACCCGGTTTACCCGTTACTTGGGCGAGTATTTCCAGTTTATAACACGGGATGGAACAGGAGAGGTGACCTTGGAGGCGGAGTGCCAATTCGCGCGTACGTTTATGGACATTCAAGCGTACCGTTTCTCCAGCCGAATTAACGTGAGTTTCGGAGACCTTCCGCCAGGATGCCGGAAACGGATGGTTCCCCGGCTGATTCTCCAGCCGATCATCGAGAATGCCTATAATCATGGCTTGGCGAACAAAAAGAAGGAGGGACGGATCGAAGTCGTGTTTCAGGAACAGGCGGAATCCTTGACGATGGCCGTTGAGGATAACGGGGAAGAGCTTTCGGATGAGCGGCTGAACGAGCTGCAAGCCAAGCTCCGTTACACCCAGTCGGAGCCCGAGACGACGGGGCTCGTGAATGTGCACCGAAGAATTCAAATCCGGTTCGGAGACCGGTTCGGCCTGCGTGTAAGCAGAGGCAGCCTTGGAGGCTTGAGAGTCGAGATCCGAATCCCTGCAGAGGAGAAGACGGACCATGTACCGATTGCTGGTCGTTGATGACGAGCCCATTATTGTTGACGGAATCTATCGGCTTCTTCAAGAAGAAGAAGGGCTTGAGCTGGACCTTTACCGGGCCTATTCGGGTGACGAAGCCTTGGAGAAATTAAGCTGGATGCGCTTCGATATTGTATTGTCCGATATCCGGATGCCGGGCATGTCCGGGCTTGAGCTTCAAGGGCATATTACCGACCGTTGGCCGGCCTGCAAAGTCATTTTTTTGACGGGCCATCCCGATTTCGAGTATGTTCAGGCCGCTCTGCGCGGCAAAAGCATCGATTACATCCTCAAGACGGAAAGCGATGAAGAAGTGGTGGCCAGCGTACGAAAAGCGATGGATGCGCTGAAGGCCGAAAGTCAGAATGCCCGATTTCTGGACAAGGCGGCGGAACAGCTCCAATTAGCTATCCCTACCTTGCAGAGGGATTATTTGCAAGGATTATGTGAAGGCACCAAGACGTGGTCTTCTCTAAAGCCTGAGCTTCTTAAGGAGCTGCATATCCCGCTTCGGTTTCAGGAACCGCTGCTCGTGGTCATTGGGCGCGTGGACCGGTGGCCGGACTCCATCTCCAAAGCATCGGATAAAGCGCTGATGATGTTCGCTATCCACAACATTGCCAAGGAATATTTCATGCCGTGCTCGATTCAAGCGGTCAATACGGATTATAACCGTTTTATTTGGCTCCTTCAGCCGGAAGCATCTCCCGTATCTCCATTGCCGGCTGCCGATCCTTCGTGGATCAGAACGATCCGGTTCGTTCACGGTACCTTGGAAAGAATACAGGCGGCCAGCCTTCAGCTTCTAAAGGTGCCTATTTCGGTAGCAGCGGGGAAATCGGCTGTGGAATGGAAGGACCTCTCTTCCTGCTATGACAAGCTGCGCAAAGGGCTTAGCCGGGGATTGGGAATCGGTCAGGGAACGATGATCATCGAGGATCAGCAGACGGAGGAGTCCGCTCGGGAAAACGAAATGCAGAAACAAACGATCCGCCATCTGGTCAAAAAATTGACCGCATCCGATTTCCATTTCGAGAACGTGGACAAGGAAGAGTTTATGAAGTTGATCCTCGATATTTCCGTGCGTTTGGAGCCCTTTTATGAGGAAACGGATTTTTTTCTTGAGCTGTATTACGCCGTTGCGGCCCACCTGCTTTCGCAAGTAAACCGTTGGGGAGACCGGGGAACACAACTGAAGGAAGTGCATTTGGACAAAATCGCCAATTACCAGCTCCATGCGACCCGGAGGGAAGCGTTTCAATATCTGATTCAAGCCGCCCTTCAGCTGTTTGAATCCCGTGACAGCGAGAAGACCGAGCACACCCGGCAGGTGGTCGAGACCATCAACCGCTATGTGGAGGAGCATCTGGATAAGGACCTGTCGCTTACCACTCTTTCCGAAATCATCTACCTAAACCCTTATTACATGTCGCGGCTTTATAAACAAATTACCGGAATCAATTTATCCGAATATATAACCGAGGCCCGTCTTAAGAAGGCCAAGAAGCTCGTGACCGAGTCTCAAATGAAAATGCATGAAATCGCCCGGCAGGTCGGATTCGAATCGCCGGCCTATTTTACCAGGATCTTCAAGAAGAATATGGGCCGGACTCCCCAAGAATACAGGGAGCTGAGCCGAACGAGACGCTCCGGCATGTGAAAGCCGGATCCACTGAATTCAACCCCGAAGGATAGAGGCAAGGAAGGCTTGCCGGCTGTTTTTCGGGGTTTTTGTGCGGCCACTCCCGGGTGAAGGGAAAGTCTGTGCAAATGGAGCAAGAACCTGCAAATTTTAGTATAGGAAGGGAATGGGGCCTTATCTATAATTAGGATTGTTAACGGGGATATCGCTTACAAAAAAAAGGGAGGCTACCCATGAAATCAGTAAAAGCAACGTTAAGTTTACTCGCCATTGGCTCTACGCTTGCCGTTTCGGCTTGCAGCTCTTCTTCTCCCTCCTCCTCACCAAGCGGGACATCCAAGCCCGATGCAGCTGCATCGGCGGCTCCGGCTGGACCATTGTCCAAGTATCCGTCTCCGGTTGAGGTGACGACGGTCCGAAGCGTGGATGCTTCCATTAAATTCAAGGGCAGCGATACGATTGACAACAACGAATGGACACGGGCTTATCTGGATGAATTGGGAATCAAGCTGAAATATAACTGGATTGCGACAAGCGGAGAAGACGCGACACAGAAGATGAACGTGATGATCGCCTCGGGGGAGCTTCCGGACATTATACCGGTCAGTGCCATCCAGTTGAAACAGCTGGTGGAGGCCGGCTTGGTGGAGGATTTATCCGATGTATACGCCAAGTACGCGTCTCCTTTAGCCAAGAAGTTTATGGAGGGAGACAATACGGCGCAGCTGGATTCCGCCAAGTTTAACGGAAAGCTGATGGCGATTCCGAACACGAACTCTTCCATCGACGGGGCCTCCATTCTCTGGGTGCGGGCGGATTGGCTCAAGAAGCTGAATCTGCCGGAGCCGAAGACGATGGACGATGTTTACAAGATAGCGGAGGCCTTTACCAAAATGGATCCGGACGGAAACGGCAAGAACGATACCTTCGGACTCGGCATCAACAAAGGCATCGGCGGCGGCGGCATTATGGGCCTGGGCGGCTATTTCAACGGCTTCCATGCTTATATGGGATCATGGGTAAAGGATGCCTCCGGTAATCTGGCCTATGGTTCGATCCTTCCTGAAATGAAGCCGGCCCTGCTAAAGCTGCAGGAAATGTATAAAGCGGGCTTGCTGGATAAAGAGTTCGGGGTGAAGGACGGTAACAAGACAGGCGAAGATGCGGTCGCCGGTAAAATCGGGCTGTATTACGGAGCCATGTGGAATCCGATTAATCCGCTGCAGAAGGGGAAAGACCTGGATCCCAAAATGGAATGGGGAGCGTATCCCATCGTCTCCGTGGACGGCAGCCCGGCTAAGCCGCAGGTAGGGAATCCTGTCTTCGCCTATTATGCGGTCAAGAAAGGATCCAAGCATCCGGAAGCTGTCATGAAGATGGTCAACTTGTTCATCGAAAAGGGCTGGGGGGAGAAGCAGGATTTCGACAATTTCTTTTCTTCCAAGGAAGGGATCGAATTGTTTAAGCATGCGCCGTTCAACGCATGGTCCCCTCAAAAAAACCTGGATGTCCATCTGGCCGTCGTCAACAGCTTAAAGACGGGCGATGTTTCCAAGTTAAATGGAGAACAAAAGGCGACCTACGACAAGATTAAACAATTCGAGGCAGGCGACAACAAAACATGGAATCAGGCCCGGGTGTTCGGAGAGCCCAGCTCGTTCACGGTCATCAATCAATACCAGAAGAACAAATTGCCGCTCATGAGTGAGTTCTTTGGGGCACCGACCAAGACGATGGGCGAGAAGAAAGCGACCCTCGATAAGATGGAACTCGAAACGTTTACCAAGATCATTATGGGGGAGCCGATTGCCGCCTTCGATAAGTTTGTTGAGGATTGGAAGAAGCTGGGCGGAAACGATATGACCAAAGAAGTTAACGAGTGGGCGAAATCCATCAAATAAAGACGGGAAAGCAGGGGAGTGGGCGGCAGAGGAGAGATTCTCTCCCTGCCGTTCTATTCTTACTCGAAAGAAAGGAGAGCCGTGAAATGCCGATCAAAAAATGGAGGCATGAACTTCCGCTTCATCTTATGCTCTTGCCTGCGCTTGTCATCCTGATTGTCTTCAGCTACTGGCCGATGATCGGAATCGTGATCGCCTTTCAGAAGTTTATTCCGGCCAAGGGCTTCTTCGGTTCGAATTGGGTGGGCTTTCAAAATTTCCTGTACGTGTATAATCTGCCGGATACCTTTCAAATCGTCTATAACACGATCTTTATCGCCGTGATGAAGATAGCCGCGGGGCTCCTCGTTCCCATCACCATTGCGCTTCTGCTCAATGAGATGATGAAAGAGAGGATCAAGCGGACCGTTCAAACCCTGATCTATCTGCCTCACTTTCTGTCGTGGGTCATCTTGGGGGGGATCCTGATCGATGTTCTGTCGTTGAAGGGAATCATCAATCAGTTTGTCAGTCTGCTGGGGATAGAGCCGATCTATTTTCTTGGGAGTAATCACTGGTTTCCCTATGTTCTGGTCGCGACCGATACCTGGAAGGATTTTGGCTTCGGAACCATCGTTTATTTAGCGGCGCTGACCGGAATCAATCAGAGTCTGTATGAGGCGGCGGTCATTGACGGTGCGAACCGCTGGAAGCAGACCCTCCACATTACGCTTCCGGGCATTATGCCGGTCGTCATTCTGATGACGACCCTCAGCTTGGGAAATGTGCTGAATGCCGGCTTCGATCAAGTGTTTAATCTCTACAGTCCGCAGGTCTATGAGAGCGGAGATATTATCGATACCTTCGTATACCGGATCGGACTGATCGATGCCCAATATAGTGTGGCTACCGCCGTCGGATTGTTTAAGTCGGTCGTATCCCTCCTGCTCATCTCCGGGTCGTACCTGCTCGCTTACCGGTTCGCCGGATACCGGATCTTTTAAGGAGGGGAAGAAATGGTCCAGAAGCCCGGAATCGGCCGCCTGGTGTTTGTTGTGCTCAACTATACGTTTCTAATCGGTCTCGCGCTCCTTTGTTTACTGCCGCTCATTCATGTACTCGCGGTTTCCTTCAGCTCAAGCGCGGCGGCTATGGGAGGCTTAGTGGTTCTATGGCCGGTCGATTTCACGGCCAGCGCTTATAAATTCGCGTTACAAAAGCCGGAATTTCTGACCGCTCTGCTCGTAACGATCAAGCGGGTCCTGCTCGGTACGGCGCTCAGTATGTTTCTAACCATTCTTACCGCCTATCCGCTAGCCAAGGAAAAAACGAAGTTCCGGTGGAGAACCGTGTATGCCTGGGTATTTGTCCTGACGATGCTTTTTCACGGAGGCTTGATTCCCTGGTACATGACGATCAAATCACTGGGCATGCTCAACTCGATTTGGGCGCTGGTGCTTCCCGGAGCCGTTCCGGTCTTTAATGTGATCCTCTTGTTAAACTTCTACCGGGGATTGCCCAAGGAACTGGAGGAATCGGCCTTTATGGACGGCGCGGGCCATTGGACCACGCTGTGGCGCATCTACGTGCCGCTCTCCTTGCCCGCGCTGGCGACCATCGGGTTATTCACCATAGTAGGGCATTGGAACAGCTGGTTTGACGGGCTGATTCTGATGAATTCTCCGGAGAATTATCCGCTTCAGAGCTACTTGCGTACGATCATCGTAGGCCAGGATTTGACGATGCTGACGACCACCGACTTATCTCTGCTTAACGAATTGTCGGAACGTACCGTCAAAACCTCTCAAATTTTTCTGGGGGCTTTGCCCATTCTGTTAGTTTATCCGCTGCTTCAACGTTTCTTTATTAAGGGAATTGTAATGGGCAGTGTGAAAGGATGAGGCTGGAATCATTCGTCAGCGAAGAGGAGGTGTCTAGTATGAAAACGGCCAAGGATAAGAACAGCCAGAATTCCTGGAAGATCGGTACTTCTTACAGCCTGGCTAATCCCATCGACCTGAATGCGGTGAAGGAAGCCGGGCAGGAGTGCATGGAGCTGACGTGGCAGCCCCTGGACATTATGGATCCGGAGGTCAAAAGCGCCTGTGACCAGGTCGTCCGCCAGGCAGCCGAGCTGGGAATCGAAATCTGGTCCCTGCATATCCCGTTCGGAACGGAATGGGATCCGTCTCAGGAGGATCCCTCCATCCGCGAACGAGTGGTGAGTAAGGTACATACCGTATTGTCTTATGCTCAAGAATGGGGAATCCGCACAGCCGTCTTTCATCCGAGCTGGGAGCCTATCGCTCCGGACGAAAGGGCGAAGCGGTTGGAAGCGGCCCGAATCACGCTTGGTCTACTGTCCCGGGATGCGGCCGGCTTAGGTGTCCGCTTGGCAGCGGAGTGCCTTCCCCGTACTTGTCTCGGCCATTCGGCAGACGAGATGGAATATTTGGTTTCCGGTAATCCCGAGCTTGGCGTTTGCTGCGACGTCAATCATTTGTTTAAAGAATCCCCCCAGCAATTCATTGAACGGTTGGGCCATCGGATCGTTACGACCCATATTTCGGATAACGACGGTACGGATGAGAAGCATTGGCTGCCCGGGGACGGAATCATTCAATGGGATGCTGTGCTGGAAGCCTTGAGGAAGGTAGGGTACGGGGGACCGATCATGCACGAGGTTAGAAGGCCGAATCCCCATGAACTCATGGACAATTGGAAGAATCGGATCGAAGCAAAAGTCAGATAGAAGCAAAAATCAGATAAGCGGGGGTTCACGCTCATGGCGGCAGACTATCCGATCGCGGTTACCGACCAGGCATCCAAGAGGATCATCGTCCTGGATTCGGATACAACGAACATTCTATGGGAGTGGTCTCCTGAAGGGGAGGATGGCTCCGAAACTCCCGGTTGGGGACTGCCTTCCGATGTCAAGCTTCGGGATCACGAAAGCTACGGCGGTCTCTGCCTGGTCGTAACGGATTCCTATGGACTGGCGGCGATTGTTCCCTACTCATCCAGGAAAACGATGAGTTGGTCCCTGGTGGTGGGGGGAAACCCGCACGCGGCTGAATTGCTGCCGGATGGGAATCTGGCCGTCGCGGCGAGCGATGGAGGGTGGGTTAGGGTCTATACGTCCTCTCAGGGATCGAATTCCACAGCTTATGCGGAATTCCCGCTGCCCGGGGCGCATGGCGTGCTTTGGGATCCGGAGAGGAAGCTTTTATGGGCGGTGGGGGACGACCGGTTGGCAGCCTTCTCGGTTGGAGGGGCCCCGCACGCTCCTGTGTTGAGCCGGGTTCAGGAGAAGAAGCTTCCGACCCTTTGGGGGCACGACCTGTCACCCGTGTTCGGGGATACGGATCTCCTATGGGTAACAACCAACAGTGGAGTGTACCAGTATAAGAAGTCGACCGGTACATGGTCATCCCGATATCCCGGTTCCGAGCAGGCAAACCGCGGCTTCGTCAAAAGTATGGGGAATCAGCCTACCGGAGCGATCATTCAGACCGTTCCCAAGGAAGGGGCTCTATACGCTTGGGGGACGGATACCGCAGACCTCTTCTTACCGGATCGAAAGCTTGTTCTGCCCGAGACTTCGGTTTACAAGGCGCGTATTTGGAGTCCGCATTATCAGTAAATCGGCCGGAGTAAGGAAGCTGGGAACCCAAAGGCTGCAGGAAGATACTTCAAGCATAAGGAGCTTATTATGAATCCACACGCACCCAATAACGTGGCAGGGAAGCAAGCCCCTTTCCAGGTGGACACCCTGCGAGTGAATGATGGGGATCGGCCCCTTGGGTTGGACCGCGAGCGGCCGCGCTTCTCCTGGCAGCTGAAGAGTGAAGCGGGAGGAATGGACAGCGGGGCGTCCCAGATATGGGTAGCGACAGACCGGGAGCTCCTGGAGAAGGGACAGGCGGATGTCTGGGACAGCGGCAAGTGCGAGAACCGGTCTACTCACGCCTATTATGAGGGGCCCCGCCTGAAAAGCGCATCGCGATACTGGTGGAAGGCGGCAGTCTGGAGCTCCTCGGGCAGGCGATGCGACTCTGAGCCGGCCCCTTTTGATACAGGCTTGTATCCGGAGGATTGGAAGGCCCATTGGATTTGGAGCTCGGGGCAGGTTCAGACCAACGATTATGCCTATTTCCGCAAAGAAATCGTGGTGAACAAGCGGGCGGCTTACGCCAAGCTTTTTGTGTCAGCCCACAATACCGCACAGGTTTTTGTAAACGGCAAGAGGGTAGGGGGCTTCGGTTCCCCGGCCCCAACGAATCCGCAGAAGCGCAAATACTATCTGTCCTATGACGTGACCGATCTGCTGACGGATGGTCCCAACTGCTTAAGCGCTATTGCCCATTACCTGGGCGGATCCGGACAAAATTATGTCAACGGGCTTCCCGGATTCCGTCTGCAGCTGGAGCTCGTGGAGGAAAACGGCGCCCGGCAAACCTGGATAACCGATCCTTCCTGGGAGACGCTTAAGGAAATTCCGCATGCCGCGAACATGCCCTATCAGCAAAACCGCCGGATGTCCTCCATTGAGGCTTATGATGCGCGCAAGCTCCAGCCGGGCTGGCAGCTTCCCGGTTTCGACGAGGGGCTGTGCCGGAAAGCTGTGATGGCCGGCATTCCCGGGCCGGACTGGCCCATGCAATGGCAGGAGATCCCGGAGGGTACGGTGGAGGAGATCCTAACCCCTCGGGAGGTTACGCCACCCGGCACCCCGGTTGGACGACAGGTGTTCGATACCGGCCTCATCGTCTCGGGCTGGCCCCGAATCCGGCTCCCCGGCCTTCCCGGCATTACGGTACAATTGAGGTATTCCGAGGATTTGGACGAAGAGGGTTTCGTTAAGCATAATGTCTGCAACGAGAAGCAGGACCGCTATTATGATCAATATACGATGCAGGGCGGAGGACAGGAGAACTGGCAGCCCAACCTTTCCTACAAGGCTTTCCGGTATGTGGAGGTCACCGGTTATCCGGAACCGCTCGCTGCGGGGGAACATGTGCAGATCGTTTTTGCCCATACGGATATCGACTTGGTGGGCAGCTTCCGCTGCTCCAACGAGCTGTTGAATGAGTTCTATGAGGCAGCCATCCAGACGCAGAAAAACAACGTGCTGGGACAGGTCGTCGATTGTCCGCACCGGGAGCAGGCGCAGTACCTGGCGGATTCCGACCTGCAGGCGGAGGTCCTGCTCTACAATTTCGACTCCCGTTCCGTACTGGAGAAGGTACTCAGCGATTTTGCCGATTCCCAGCTGGAAGATGGAACGTTCCCATTCGTATACCCTACCAATTACGACCATCCGGACTTTCATCTGCAAATTCCGGAGTGGGACCTGCATTTCGGTACGCTGCTATGGAAGCTGTACTGGCATAGCGGGGATAGTCGAGTGCTCGAACGATACTATGAAACGGCCAAGCGAATGGTTGACTACTATCTCGGGACGGCCGACCCGGAGACGGGATTGGCGCCCATCGGCAAAGGCTGGCATATCAGCGATTGGCCTTATCCGACCGTCGATCACAGCCCGGAATTTCTGACGGTGCAGAACATCAAGCTGCTTCAGGCGGTTCGAATCGTCGCCGCCGCGGCGGAACAAACCGGACATCCGGATGACTTCTCGGCCTATAACAGCCTTTCCATCAAGCTGGGCCGCAGCATAGTGGAGCATCTGTATGACGCTGGGAAAAAATGTTACGTGGATGGCCTCGGCTCATCAGCCGCGCACCAGGGGGTTAATGGTCTGGCTCTCTATGCCGGACTGGTCCCGGAGGCGGATGTGCCGGTAGTCGCCGATTATATCGCCCGTTCGGACTGGGAGGCGAGAACCGTGCTGTCGCTGCCCCTGCTGCGGGCCATGTTCGAGAACGGAAAGGGAGAGGAAGCTTTCCGGCTTATCGCACGCGAAGAGTATCCCGGGTGGGGGTATATGATCCGGCAGGGAGCCAAAACGCTATGGGAAGGCTGGAACGATATCGAGTCGCACTGCCATGCCTGGAACGGCTATCCTGTTCGGCTGCTGCAGGAATATGTGACCGGAATCCACGCGAGTTCCCCCGGCTTTGCCGAGGTAACGATCCGTCCCTTCGTTCCGGAAGGGCTTCACTTCGCGGAGGCGAGCGTACCCACCAGCCGCGGTATGCTTCGGGTCAGGTGGGAGCGCATTCCACAAGCGCCCGATCCTGTCTTTCGGCTGGAGCTGGATATTCCCGCCGCCATGACAGCCCGGCTGAGCTTGGATTTAATGCCCATTGCCGGTAGTTTGACTCTGACCGAAGCGGAAGGAGCCGAAATCCCGCCGGTTGCCAGCCGGGAATACGAACTGGCGCCCGGGCGGTATACCCTTCTTGTGTCCCGGCTTGGCTAGGAATGGAAGCCGTTTAAAAGCTCATCCGCTCCGATAACGGCCGGCAAGTTCAGCTAAGTCAGCGGAAGCCGAACACGTGCCTTGGAGATTCGCGCGGTACCTCGGTCGGAGGGCGGACTTGGAAGGCGGGCCCTCCCTATAAGCCAAGCACCGGCTCTAAGGTTTTATCGTTGAAGAATCCCTTGCAGAATAAGCCGATGCTTACTTGGCCGCCTCTCCGGAGAAGGCCTCCAGGCGGTTGCGCAGCCAGCCGCGCATGACGGCGAAGACCTCCTCGCGCTTAAGCTCGTTCTGAAGCTCATGCCGGAAGCCCGGCCATTCCAGAAACTCGCAGAGAGGCCCCGCCTTCTCCGCAAACTGCCGGCTCGCATGGATGGACGTGACCTTGTCGCTCCCTCCATGCATGAGCAATAGAGGCAACTGGAGCTCCCCGGCATGCTGAAGAGCCCAGCTTCCGGCCCGCTGAACGCCGAAGAAGAAGCCCGCCGTAATATCCCCGTGGCCGAGCTCGTCCTCGACATAGCGCTTCATCAGCTCGGGGTCGGTGGTCAGGTGCTCGGCGTTCATCGGACGGGAGTTCGTGAATTTCGGGTAGAGGCGCTCGAGCACCTTACCCACCGCCGCCTGCAGCACCGGCGGCTGGAAGGCGAGCTTGAGCCAGGGTCCCGTCACGATCGCCCCGGCCAGGGCGGGCTTGCGGCGGAGCAGGTAATTCAGGGTGACGTTGCCGCCCATGCTGTGACCATACAGGAAGACGGGAAGCCCGGGATACCGGTCCGCGGCTTCTTTCCGCATGAGGTCGATTCCGCTCAGAAGGGCGTCATAGGAAGGGGCATGTCCACGTTTGCCGGGTGTCTTCCCGTGGCCGTAGTTGTCGAAGCCAAGGACGGCATAGCCTTCTTCCGTAAGCATCGCCGCCACGTGGCGGTACCGGCCCATATGCTCGCCCATGCCGTGGACGAGACCGACTACCGCCTTGACCTCTCCGCGTCCGGACGGGGTCCATTCGCAGGCGAACAACGGTGTTCCGTCCGCGCTTCTCCATTCGTTCTCGACATAATTCATCGTCGGGTCCCCCTTGCTTTCGGTGTCTTTGCTTCACATGATATAAGCTTGCCGGGGCTTTGGCAACCGCAAGCGGTTGTTTCACGTATAGGCACCTATAACGAAGCTCAAAAAGCCTGCCGCAACCGGCAGGCTTTTTGGGTTAAGGCATGACCTTGCTGAACATCCAGCGACACTGAGGAAGCCGTAAGTAAGCTCCCAGATAGCGGAACACGCCTTCTCCCGTCCTCAGGACGCTTTCTTGGCCGGAGGGAAGGAGGACACCTTCGTCCAATGGGAGCCCCCATCCGTCGTCGTATAGAAGACGGATGGCTGGGACGCGTCGTTCGTGATCAACCAGCCTTTGGAGGCGTCGGCCATGGCCAGCAGAGCCCCGGAGGTGCCGGGTACGCTGTCCTTGCCGTTGACCCAGGTGGCTCCGCCGTCGGTCGTCTTGCCGACCGAGTTCGGGTTGTCACAGGCCGGGCAGTAGCCGCCCATGAAAGCCGCCGTGCGGTTCACGACGTACAGCATGCCGGGCTTCGAACCGTTGTTCTTAGGCCCGTCATTGTAGTTCAGAGGGAAGCCGGGGGCCGGGCCGCCTCCAGCCGTGGAGTTGGCCAGAACCGTTTTCCAGGCCTTGCCTCCGTCCGTCGTGTGGAAGAGGGAATAGGAGGTCTGGGTCATACCCGATTGCCCGATTAACTCGACCCACGCGTCGTCCTCTCCGGCGGAGCGGATCACGGTTCCGGTAATGGCGGCCGCCAGCTTAAGCTCCTTGACCGGCTTCCAGGCGGCCCCGCCGTCCGTTGTCCGCTGAATGATCGCCTTGTCGGGGGAGGCGGTGACCGCCCAGCCGTTGGCTTTGTCGTGGAAGTAAGCATCGCCGACGATACCGGCCGGAGCCTTCAGCGTGGTCCACGTTTTGCCGCCGTCGGTGCTACGGGCATTGCCCGCAAAGGCCTCCGTATCCGAAACAAAATGGAGGAAACCCTGATTGGGCACCTGGCCCGCGGCCTTCCAAGAGGCTCCGCCGTCCGTCGTGGCGAGCAGCTGGCCTTTGTCAGTCACGGCCCAGGCCTTCTGCCCGTTAAGCGCAAACAGCTGCGTAACCTTCCCGTCGCCCGTGTATTGGCTTTCCCAATGCTGGCCGCCGTCCGCCGTATGGGCGATCCAGCCGTTACCGGCCGTCCAGCCGGACTGGGGATCCGCCAAGCGGACCGCGGTGACTTCCCCGGCCGCTTGAAGGGGCTGCCCAACACCGGTCGGCTTGGGAGCAGGCGAGCCGGGAGCGGTCGTGGGAGCGGCCGTAGGGGCCGCAGCCGATGGGGAAGGCGCCGCGGTTACGGCCGGAGCGGACGGCGAGGCCGACGGGGAGCCGCCGGCCGGCTTCTCCCCTCCCTGGCAGCCTGCAAGAGACAGTGCCAGGACGAGACCTGGCACGAGAGCTAACGATTTGAAGCGAAAGGTCATGTTGGGTTACCTCCTGTTGGTCATAGCGGGTTTTAGCCCGCTTGCATGAGAGTGAGTGGTCAGAAAGAAGCGGAAAAGAATCGCTTCTTACCCTACTAGACCACCTCTTCCCTCAAAAGGTTGCCGTTTTAAGAAAACTTTAAGAAGAAAGGGCAGATGCCTTCTTCTTAACCATTTTTAACACTTTTACCGGTTTGTTACTCATCCAGGGTCGAAAAGGCCGAACACCCGCGAGTTCCTCCCGCGTAAAGGCGGCTCCTCCTACGGGCTTGCGCTACCCCAGCAGGCATGCAAAAAGACGGCCGATTCCGCCTAATGGCGGAGATTCACAGCCGTCTTTTGGGGGTGCTTTCATCTGTCAACCGTATGTCCGTTTCGCACCACTTGGAATAAACGAAACTGTTATCCTCCGGCGGCCGGGGCGGCCAAGGCGGCAAGCGCCTCTTCCCAGTGCCGCTTCATCGCTTCCCGGGCTTCGGCGTCGGCCAGCTTCTCCTGATGGAAGCTGATCGTCGTCTTCTCCGGGTGGGAAGAGAGCAGCCGGATCTGCACCGTGGACGGGGAGGCCCAGTGCTTCGGCTGCCAGGTGAGGCGAAGCTGCTGCCCGGGCTTCACGATGCGGAACTCGCCGCTATGGCCTTCCCGCGTCTCGTACCGGACACCGGCCGCCACCTGGGGCTCCGGCCAGTCCCCCAGCCAGAGACGCAGCCCTTCCCGCGAGGTGAGGCTTGTCCATGCCTTCTCCGGAGAGAGCGGCAGCGTCCGCCTGACGCCGATCTGGTAGCCGGCGGATGCGGTAAGGCCGACCGGCTTGCCTGAAGATTGTGGTGCAGGAGGAGTCACTCGAGTCACGTCCTTTTTATTATAGGATGCTTAAATTATAGGATGCGGCTTCCATCCCGTGCAACCTTTTCCTGCCCGGTGCTGTCTAGTAATTAGAGAAGAAGTAGTCTTGCCTTACAAGTAAAAAACCGCCCGAAGGCGGCTCTACGGCCAGCATCAAGCAAGCGCCTGGCGCCCGGAGCGGACGGCTCCATCCCCGTGGCGGTCCACATGTCGAACCGTGGCCCAGAGGGAAACGATCAGAACAAGCTCGAAAATATTTGTAAGAGCGGAGCTCTCAAAAGGCAGCGGAAGGCCCTGCGAGACGAAGAGCAGCCCGACTCCAAGCGCCATCCAGATCCAGCGCTGTTTGATGAACAGAACGATCCCGGCGGCAAGAAGCACAATAGAGGTCACGATAACCATCAGCGGCCCGCCGGCCGATTCGGAAGAGACATAGCGCAGGACGCCGGCTTTTTCCTCGGGAACGAGGCGGGAGACTTCCTTAAGGGTACCGAAAGCGATCTGGTAGACCACCAGGATCAGGGTCAGGACCCAGCTTCCTGTCCGGGCGGCCGGCGTCCCTGCCCAGCTTACCCCCGTACGGCGCAGGAGGTCCCAAGCTACGAGAACAAGGGCGGGCGTGAAAAAGGCATGAGTCCAGAAGCGCAGGGTGCTCAATGCGTAGAGGGTGCCGCCTTCCCCGATGGTTCGGCCGAGCGCGATGATGCCGTTGTCGTAAACCAGCCCGAGGGCGATCAGCAGTACCAGGTTCGAGTACGAGAGAACCCCGGTTTCCCGTACGCGGCGGAAGCCAAACACCAGAAGGCCGGCATAGGCAAGCGCCAGAAGCGAATAAAGGTAGAAATCCACGAAGCTTCACCGCCTGTTTCTTTTGAATAGTCATTCTTAATCCTATTGGCCTTTGCGGGCTGATGTGAAACGGTAACGGGGCGGAGGGTTGACGTGCTCTTGCTATCCGGCCCTACGAATGGAAGGGGGATAACATGTTCTGGAATTGGGTTGCAGAAGCGTTATGGCGGGGAATGCTGCTTAATTTCCTGCTGCTGTCCGGTTTCAGCTTTTTGCTTGTCCGCCTGCTGAGCCTATGGTCGCGTACCACCTGGAGCCGGGACCTCCGGTTTGCCATCGTGTTCGGACTGCTCGTTACGTCGTTTATCACGCTAACCTCAATAAATACTTTGGTGCAGCATACCTAAAGGGGAAGGATGAGTCGTCATGCCATGGAAATCGGCCGGCCGCCGGCTGGCGGAGGCTTTAAACGTTGGGGCCTTTGGGCTTTGCTTGCTGGGACTTGCGGCTTTTCTCGCCACGTTCAGTTCCCATGCGGACCTGCTGGTGCAGAGGCTAGTGGATGAGCCGGCCAGCCTGACGGCCTTCGGGCTGTTTCTTCTTGCTTTTGTGGCCGGCGTTCCCGGTGTACTGGGCGTCCGGAATCGGGCGGGCAGCCTGCGGTACGTCTTCACCATGCTCGTCAGCCTGGGGATGATCGCGGTCACCCTGTTTATGGCCGTCCGGGAGCTTATCCCGCTGGACTAGTGCCTTATCCGCAAATGAAGTTCTGCTTTCCTTATGATTTTCGTGTGCAAACAGAGGCTTTCCAGCCAATAAAGTTACCGGATAAGGCACCAGATAGCGGCAGAGGAAGCCGGACAAAGCATTAGTACATATAGGAGGAAACTTCATGAAGAAAATGATTCTCGGCCTCGTCATAGGAGGCTTGCTGGGAACGGCGGCCACGGTTTCGGCCACGAGCGGTATAGAAGCGTTTGTCTATCCCGTGAAGCTGCTCATTAACGGAAAGGCGCAGCAGGTTTCCGCGGAAACCCCGATCTTGAACGTGAACGGCCATGCTTACCTGCCTGCGCGCTTTCTGGCGGAAGCCTCCGGGAATAAGATCGATTATAACCACGAGGAGAAAAGCATCAACCTAAGCGAGGCGTCCTCGCTCCTCCTTCCCGACAGCTATTCCGTAGAGGAGGCCTTGCGGAACGGAGACGTCGTTTCCAGTGGAACGGGAACTTACAACCTGAAGCGGTTGAATGCCTTTCTCGACAGTAGGAACAACGGACAGCGGGACTGGGTTCGGGTCACGCAGTTCACGATAGAAGGCGATCCGGTCCTGCACAGCTTCTATTATGACGGCACTGCCTTGCGGTATGAAAAGGATTCCCGTGACGGCTACGGAGTCAAGGGCATGGGGGGCGGCTACTGCCAGTCGGCCGCTCTGGTCCGGAGTCCGGAGCCGGGCCACCTTTCCTTGGAGCTCAAGGGCTGCTCGCCCGGGGACCCAACGGTCTCTCTCCAGCTTACGGTGAAGGAAACCGGACTCGCTCCGAAGCTCACGCTGGATCAAGCCTTTCTCGCCGAAGCGGCCGAGGGCAGGCTGAAGGGCTCGGCTTTTGGCCTGGGAGCCGGCCGCAAGGAGATGCTGGATGCCTGGGGAGAGCCCCATAAGACGGGGACCGACCAGACGGAATACTCCATGTGGAACGAGTATGCTTACTTCTACTGGGAGCCGGAAGATACGGTAGGGGCTATCAAGGTATACGGCGAGCCGGTCCGGTTCAAGGTGAGCGAGGTGAAGCAGGTTCTGGGTGCTCCTCTCTCCGAAGAGGAGAACGCTTCTTATGCGAATACGTGGACCTTGTACTACGAGGCCGGAGACTACCAGCTGTTCTTCAACGCGGACAGCAAGGACGGCACGGTAAAGTCGCTTCTGTACAAGAAAAAGTGAGGTGCGGACAAACCCGCAATTGAGGAGAATCCGGCCTTCCTCCGCTCTGCTAGACTGAAGACGTAATATTCCCTAAGGGGCAGAAAGGGAGGCCGAACAGAATGAGAAAGCTGATCCTGCAAATGATGCTAACAGTGGACGGTCTATATGAAGGGGAGGGCGGAGACATCGGCTGGCACCACGTGGACGAGGAGTTTAACGTGTACGCTGCTGATTTTCTCCGGTCCGTGGACGGGCTGGTGTTTGGCCGGATTACCTACGAGGGGATGGCGGCCTATTGGCCGACCGCCTACGCAATGGAGCGTGACCCGGTTGTAGCGGAGAGGATGAACAAGCTGCCCAAGTATGTCGCGACTAGAACCTTGACGGAGGCGGAATGGGAGAACACGACGCTGCTTAGGGGGAACGCGGCCGAAGAGATCGCGCGGCTGAAAGAGTCCCCGGGGAAAGCTCTCGCCCTATTCGGAAGCTCGCGCCTTGCCGTCTCTTTGGTGCAGCAGGGGCTGATCGACGAATACCGGATTTTTGTGAATCCCCTTCTGCTTGGAAGGGGAAGCCGATTTCTGCAAGGGCTGCCGGTTCCCCGGAAGCTGGAGCTGCTGGAGGCCAAAGCATACCGGTCCGGCTGCGTTCTTCTGAGCTACCGGCCTGCCGGGTGACAGTGGTGCGGCAGCCACCGCCTTATGAGCCGAGGCCCGAAGACAGCCGACGTCTGGAGGAAAGGAAGGAGGAAACCCCATGCTGCTGATAAGATTTCTGCTGGAGCTGCTGCGGATCGCGGTGCTTTTTCTGCTGCTTGGCGCGCTGATGAGCTCCGCGGCCCGATGGGGTTACGCCTCACTCGGCGTGGATTTGGAGCAAAGCGGGTCTGCTTGGCTGGTTTGGCTCGCCATCGGCCTGCTGATCCTGGGGCTTTACCGCAGCCGGCTGCTGGCTTCCGGATGGTATCCGGTCAAGGGCACGGATAGGCTTTCCCCAGCCCGAACCAGGATACTGGCCGCGGCGGCGGCAGGCTTGCTGGTAGCGGCCTTTTGGTTGGGGTAGGGTAACGCTGTGATAGCGGAAGCAGGTTTGCTTCAAGCGTTTCGATGCTGGAGGGAGGCCCCCAAAACAAAAATAGGGAGCTTCTCAGCTCCCGGACCACGTGCGGTCTCCGAACAAATATTTTTCCGTCAGGATGGATAGAAGCTGGATGCCCACTTCGTTGTGTCCTCCTTCGGGGATAATCAGGTCGGCGTACTTCTTGGATGGCTCGATAAAAGCCTCGTGCATCGGCTTCACCGTGTTGATGTACTGGTCGTGAATGGACTGAATGGACCGGCCGCGCTCCTCGATATCCCTCAACACCCGGCGAAGAATCCGCACATCGGGGTCCGTGTCCACGAACACCTTGATGTCGAGCATCTCGCGAAGGTTCTCGTCGGACAGCACATGCAGCCCTTCGATGATGACGATGTTGTTCGGCTTCAAGCCGAGCGTATCGGAGACGGAGCGGGCATGAAGCGAGAAGTCGTAGACCGGAGCATGGACGGGCCGCCCGGCCGCCAATTCTTTCAAGTGCTCGATCAGCAGTCCGTTGTCGAAGGCAAGCGGATGGTCGTAATTGATTTTTTCCCTTTCCGCAAGAGGAAGGTGAGGGTTGTCTTTATAGTAATTGTCCTGGGACACAAACGTTACGCGGTCCGATCCCAACCGGTCGATGACCGAGCGGGCTACCGTTGTTTTACCGGACCCGGTGCCTCCGGCAATTCCGATGATCAGCATGATGAATAGGCTACCTCCCTGGGTATGATGCGGGTACAACCCTCGTATTGTACCATAAAAGGTTGCCCTCTTTCACGGTGTAATCATACCCAGGCGGGAGACCGTTGGGCTGGTTGGTCATGCGTGGCGGATGGTCCGTACCTAGAGGAACTTTAATTCGCTATGGGCCGATTTTGCGAGACCACCTGAACAGTAGAGGAACTCTGTTCCTTTATTTGTGGGAGGAGCTCTCCAAAAAGCCCAAAAGGAGAGGTTTTGGGCCAAATTTGCTGATCAGAGTTCCTCTATTCGGCGGGGCCCTTCCCCAATCATGCTGAGGCAGGGGAGCAGACGGGAAGACTTGCCGAGAAGGCACCAGGGATGACACAGCGGGAGGAGGAAAAGAGAGCCAATGAGCAGGGAAGAATGGCAAAGCCTCTATGGGAAATATTCCATACCGGAGGAGATCTTGCGGCTGCTTCAGCTGCAGGAGGAGCTGGAGCGGGAAGGCTTGTCCATGGGCTGCATCGGCTTCCTGCCCGTAACGTTTTATTATGCCCATTCCATTACCCCTCCCGATCTGATTCCGTTTGCCTCGACAGGAGGGAACGGGATTCATTTCGGGTTTCTGACGGATTTTGGCATGACCCGGGTTCTGGATGAGGCTCCCATCGTTTGTGTCTCTCCAACGAATGATCCACCTATCCGCCTTGTCGCCGGCAAGCTGCGGGATTTTCTGGATCTGGTTAGCTCGGTTTCCTACGGGGAGCTTCTGGATACCTTCTGGCCTTTCTCGGATAAAGATTCCGACCGGATGCTCCAGGAAGAAAGCCGCTGTGGGAGAGAGACACCGCCGGATTGGAGAGAGCATCAGAGCAAAGTACTCCGCCGGCTTGCCGCGGCCATGGGCAGCTCCCGCCGGGAGGTGGCTCCTTATGTTCAGAAGGTGCTTCGGGAGAGGAGAAGCCGGATAGCGCTCCCGACGCTGGATGGCCTGGGAGTGATGGGAAGTGGCGGGTCCGGGAAGGGACAACCTTACCAGTTTGTTTATCCGGTTGGCGGCCAGGTAGTGGAGGAAGAGGAGATAGGACGGATGCGCTCCTTTCTCTCCGGCTCGTCCCGAGAGGGGAAGCTCGGTTTTATCCGCGACGCGAATTACATCTATTCGCTGGAGGATGATTACATGGTTTGCGACCTGATTCGTGAGCTGCTGGAGGAGCTGGAGCTTGCGGATGAAACATTCCGTTTGTTCGAGTGCTAGACGTCGGCGTGCAACCGAAAGAAGAGGTGGCGGCGGTCGTTGATTAAGACCATGGCCGCCGGACGAGGGTCTTGGAAATCCGTTCATTTGCCCTGCCAAACCGGGCGAATGAACAAGCACAGTTACCTACAAGGGCATAGAGTAGATCATGACCCAAATCCAATAACCCAAAGGAGTGGCTTCTCATGCATTGCTCACCCTGCCCATCCAGTGCGATTGTTGATCCGCCTCGTGTCGTCTACCGGGATTACTTCCATCCGCAGCTCGTTCAGGTTATCCATCCGGTGGAAGTGGTGAACCGTCATCACTGCGTTCCGGTCTATGAGCACTGCACCGTCGTTTCGTACCGCGACGAGTTCTGCCCGTCTCCCATAGGCGTCCCCTATGCCGGAGTCCGCAGCACCCGCAGCCAGCCGCGCCGCCAGCCCCGCCGTTAAGCGGGAGGGGCCGGTTGGCCCGACCGCCGAAAGCAGCGGCCCTCATCCGGCCGGCGGCTTTCGGCTTTTACGCTTCTAGCCTTTTGCAACTTTTTTAGGGTGTTTTGGCCGGAGGCGGGGGCTCTTACCTATTTTTCTGCATAAATTTTTCAATCGGAAAAGGGATCGCCTGTTTAACCTGGAGTGGAGTAGGGTAATTATTCTTACTACACTATGATCAAGAAAGCGGGTTATCCCATGGACACGATTATGACGCTCACCCGGAATCATTGGCACCAGCTCATGTCCAACTGCTACCTGACCATTCATGAGTACTGCCGGGACCGGGACCTGAAGGCGGCCATGATGAAAAAGGCCTACTTCCACGAGCTCCAAATTCATCACGAGTAGCCGATTTATTCGAACCTTTCACCCGGTTTCCGAGACGCTTAAAGCTTAAGCGTCTCGGAAACCGGGTTTTTTAGCGTGGAAGCAGGAAAACCATGATGGCTCTAGGCAGGAAGGTACTGGCGACTTATCTGGTGCTATTGCCTTATCCGTGTGTTGGTCGGCTTCTCTATAGATGCTCGCACGCATGCATGGGGACCGAGTGGCCCGAAACTGCCCGGAAGGCCCCATCCGCCGAATGTCCGGAATGAAAGCCTGCCCGTCTTTGGCTTGGGGCGGGTCCTCTCCACGTGCAGGCTTTATTTGGCGGCTTTTTTGCCGTACCAGGGATTCAGGTGAACCAGCACTTCCCCTACATTGGAATACCGGTCCTGGATCGTGTTTTTGATTTGGCGGGAGATGTCATGGCCTTCCTGGATGCTGAGCTCCGCGGGCACGCTTACCCGGAGGTCGATGATGACATAATGCCCGTGCTCCCGCGCCCGGATCCGGTCAATCCGCTTCACGCTCGGGATCGACAGGGTCAGCTCCGAGTAGCTCCGGATCTGATCGAGGTCAATGGTTTTCTCCATGAGCACATCCACCGCTTCCCGGCCCATGTGCACGGCGAGCTTCAGAATCAGGATGGCGACGATGATTCCGGCCACTGGATCCCCGTAAGCGAGAAAAGAGATGTTCAGGTAATCCCCGACAAGCGCCAGCCCGATTCCGACGACCGCGGCCAGGGAGGCATAGACGTCGGCCAAATGGTCATAGGCGGTAGCCTGAAGCCCTTTGCTGTTCGTGGCTTTGCCGATTCGCATCGTATACACATAAAGCCCTTGCTTCCAGACGAGGGAGACGAAGGCAGCGATAAGGGCGGTAACCGAGGCGGCGTGGGGAGGCTCAAAAAGCACAAGCACCGAGTGGTAGCCCATGTATAGAGCGGCCAGGCCCAGGATAATGGCGACGACGCCGGCTCCGACGTTCTCGGCCTTGCCATGGCCGTAGGGATGATCCTCATCGGGAGGGATTTTGGAGACGCGCATGGAACTGAGGGCGGCTCCCGTTGCAATAACGTCCCCCGCATTATGAATGCCGTCGGCGATGAGCACCTGGCTCTTGAATAGAACGCCTACGGCGAGCTTGATCACCGTGAGGGCAACGTTGCTGATGAGGCTGATCCAAATCGCGGCAGCGGATTGCCGGCTGCTCGCGGCCTCTGTGTTTTCTGTGGTCACTTTTTCTTCCTCCCGCCATGTTTTTTGCTTAGGGGAAACAAAAAAACCTCGACCGGGTAAGGTCGAGATTCTGGTTTTTTATTAAGTGAGTATGGGTCTGCTAGATTCATAACAATCACATCCAAAAAGGGCTGGCGCCCGTCTGTCCCGTCGGCCGGGCCGGAATGAGCGGCTGCTTCTATTCTACCACAGAAGAGTCTATCACAAAAATGGGCGGACGCCAAATCGGGTCCGGGCGTTACCAGAAGGCATTACTTAACCAGCTTCAAGGCCTCGTTCAGCTTCGTGATCTGATCCTTCATGACAGCGGGATCCGGCTTGCTCTGCTTGGCTCCCGTCTGGATAGCCCCGAGTGGATCCTCGACTTTACCGTAGACATCGGCCTGATTCTTCTTCACGTCGTCCTCAAAGCCTTCCCACGTTTCTTCCAGCTCCTCGGCGTTCTTCTTGATTTGGGCCGTATCGCCGGCGTCTACGTTTTTCTGCATTTGCACCAGGGTATCCTGCATTTTCTTCGCTCCGTCTTTCGTGGAGCCGGATTTGGACGAGCAGGCGGCCAGAACGAGAACGACCGCCATCAGGGATAGGAATACTTTTGCCAGTTTCATAGATTAAAGACCTCCGTTTGGTGGGTAATGGGTATTTATGGCTATCTGCTGGCGTTGCCCCAGAATCCTTTGCCAGATCACGACTCCGGCCGCGGCGAGCAGAAGAAGAGCTTGCGGGATCAGATTCTCCCAAGTGGAGTACAAGCCCAGGAACTCAACCGTAGGCACCGCCTCCGTATGGCTGGCCGGCAGCACCTCCGCGAGCTGAAGCCCGTGGATGCCCATGCCGAGAAACTTGAAGCACAGGTAGAACACCAGCACGCTCGACACGAGAAAAAAAGGACGCATCGGAATCCGCACGCCGGCCTTCAGGATGAGGGCGGCAATCACGCTGAGCAGGGCGGCGCCGATCGCAATTCCTCCGAGCAGGCTCGCCGTGCTGATGGAGGAAGCCATCCCGATGAAGAAGAGGACGGTCTCGGTCCCTTCGCGAAATACCGCCAGAAAAGCGAGAATGGCGATGGACCATAGGCTGCCGGCCGCCAAGGCATTCGTTCCTTTGCTGTGGATATACTGTTTCCAGCTGGCGAGGCTTGCTTTGCTGTGGAGCCAGTAGCTCATGTAAATGAGCATGACCGCGGCGAAAAGACCGGTATAGCCGCCGATCATGAAGTTGTTGTCGCCGAAGGTACCGGAGGCAAAAAGAAGCTGAACGGCCACGCCGATGACGATGCTGACGAGCACCCCGGCTCCGAGGCCGGACCAGAGCCACTTGCGCTTATCCGCGTGACCGGATTTGGTCAGGAAGCCGAGAAGCGCCACAATGACAAGCAGAGCCTCGAGCCCTTCCCGCAGCAGAATCGTCACGACATCAAGCATCGTGTAGCTGGATTTGGCGGCAAGCGGCGCCAGGTAATCCCGCATGGTTTCGATGGTCTTTTTGGCCTGGTCGACCTTCGGCGGGTTGGCGGTGAGCATGGCGTAGGAGGAAACCATATCCCGTTCGGCGTCGGCATACACTTTGGAGGATTGCGTCAGCACCATGCCTTCGATATCGAGCCAAGAGCTCCGGAAAGCTTGAACGGATTCTTTGGCGGCCGCTATATCTCCTTGATCCAGTGCGTCCCGGGCTTGATCCAGTCGTTTGACCAGATCCTCGATGGTCGTCTTTCCGCCGGATTCGGCCGGATCTTGAAAGGATGAGAAATCCCCGGACAGAAAGGTGCGGTTGGTTTCGGCCAGCTTGGTCAGGGCGGCCACGGCCGTTTCCTTCACGACGGGGCTCTGGGCGTAAGCATACTGGACCTCGCCCATGGTTTCTTCGATCGATCGGTAGGCGCCCTTGGACTTGGCTTTGATGCCTTCCTCGAACGTGTACCAATCCTGGTTAAACAGGTCGTACTGCTCCTTCGAACGTGTAAAATCGCCTGCCTCGGCAAACTGCACCGCCTTCTCCACATAGCCGTTGGCCTTCTTCAAATTATCTGAAGCCGAATCCGCCCACACCTGCGCCGGAAGCAGCAGGAGGAGGAGCATCAGCAGCGCGGTAAGCTTTATTTTCATGAAAACACCTCTTGATAGTGATAATCGTTATCAATTGATCTGGTCTTAATAGTAAGCTACGGAGGAGTGCAGGTCAACGATTGCCGGGCATTCTTTGTTGTGAAGATTTGTTGAATGATTATACTAATTCTTAGGTAAGAAAAGATTGGAAAAAGACCGGGTCCCCGCCAAGCAGGGGGAACGGCTCAAGTATAGAGACAAAGGAGACCGACCATGAGAACCGAGCTACAAATCAAACGCAAACGCAACGAACTGCTTCAGCAGACCAAGGACCTGCAGACCCGGTTGGCAGACGTAATGGAGGACGGCGAAGCCGAGCGGCTGAAGCGCCGGTTGGAGGAGACGGAAGGGATGATTCTTCTGCTCGATTGGGTGCTGAACGAGCCCATCGGCAGCTATCATGCGTAGAGCAGCTGAGTTTACCGAACGGTGGGAAGCTGCCGTACGTGCGTGGTGGGGCTGAGCGTACATACCTGGTCGGAGGCTAATAAGTATGGCTGCTGCCCGGAAGGGGCCTCCCATGCGTAAAGAGCATGTCCATGCCGAGCTGGCGAAACTTGCCATGCGGGGGATACCCGCACACCCCCGTCGGGGGCTGTCATGCCGTGAAGCGCATGTCCGTACGCGATGTAGGAAGCCATCATGGGGAGAGCCGGCTTACATACTTGCAGGAGATCATGGCTGGTGGCCCGTACCTGCCTGGTCGGAAGCCATCATTTCCTCGACGCTGAACACCGCGCATGGGGAGTTATGCGCTGACCGTTGGCCTTAAATGGGCGTTTCTTAAGGAATAAGGGGCAAGGAACAAGGAGCAAGGAACAAAAGGACAAAGGATAAAGGATAAAGGATAAAGGAGTGGACAAGGGAGAAAGAGCAAGGGGAACGGCCTTCCCTTTCTGTCGGCCTTACATCTTCTGTCTAACCCTTCCTTTTCCAGCTAACCTTCCATCCTTCCCCTTTCCGTCTAACCTTGTCCACTTCCGGTTAACCCTTCTCCTTGCGGCTAACCTGACACCCCCTCATACCGGGGGTACTAGAAAAAGATAGTACTATTCAAACGGGGAGAACCCTTTACAATGGTAAATAAGACCTGGTCCTAAAAAGAGGCGGCAGAAGCCCATCTCGGCGCCAGGCCGGTCAGGTCGGAACGGGCGGAACGAAGCGACTCCTCACGAATGGGCGCCACAACGAACTCCACTTAACGAAGCTGTGCTTAACAAAGCACCGCCTTAAGGCAAGGCCGGGCTCAACGAAGCCCCGCCAATGTAGCTGCACTCAAGGATTTCCGCCCCACGAAGCGGCACTAATCACAGCTCCGTGACAACGCGGAAGCCGGAAGCCGAGTGGCCCGCCTGGCCGAAGGAAAGAAACTGGAAACAACCTAACTGCTATTGGAGGGACTCAGCCATGAACGATTTGGTCAAAAGGCATTGGACATCGTTTCTCGGGGCATTGCTGATCGTTTGCGCTTTTGTTTATTTGTTCAAATACACGGTGGATCAAGGCTGGATTACCCAGCAGATGAAAATCGGGATCGGGCTCCTCGTGGGGGCCGGGCTCGCAGTGGGCGGCATCCGGCTCATTCTGTCCGGGCGGCGGATCATCGGGGAAATCACCAGCGGCATGGGGGCCGCGGTGCTGTACACGACGGTTTCCTTCTCCGGCATCTACTTTGCGCTCTGGGATTCCATGATCGTCCTGCTCTGCATGACGGCCATCACCGTGGGGCTGTCGCTGCTTGCTTACCGCGAGAATCTGCGGATTCTCATGAACCTGGCGCTGATCGGCGCCCTCGTCTCTCCGCTTGTGCTTCGGCCGGAGAACGACCAGGTGTTTACGCTTTTTGTGTACCTGCTCGTCATTAACATCGTGTATTTCGTCCTCAGCCTTCGGAAGAGCTGGACGGAGCTGAGGGTGGTGGCTTTTGCCGGGACCTGGATTCTGTACATGGTGTACTTCTTCCATTTTGATCCGGTGGTCACCGAGGTGTGGAGCCTTCCTTACCGGTATGCTACGGCGGCCTTCCTGTTCTATGTGCTCGGGCTGGTCATCTCCTCCTGGAAAAACAACTTGACCTTCGACGGCCTCAACCTGTACTTAAACGTCGCGAATGCGGTGCTGTTCGGGCTCTGGTCGGTCATCCTGCTGGACGGTCTGACTTCCGTGGCGTACCCGATGGCATTCACGGGCGTGCTGTACCTCGCCCTCTCTTACGGGGTGTACCGGCTCATGGAGAGGCGCACGGGCACCCCGGTGCTCACCTTCTTCCTGGGTGGGGTCTTCCTCCTTATGCTGGCTGCTTCCCAAGCGGGCAAAGGGCTCGACATCAAGCCGCTCATCAGCGTCTACCTGTGGACGATCGTCGCCGGGTTCCTGCTCCTGGCCGGCCAGGCCCGCAAAATCGACGGCCTCAAGGCGATCTCGCTTTTCGTCTGGTTCGTCGTGGTGCTGTACTGGTTCGTGGCCACATGGAGCACCCCGCGCGGCATCTGGTTCGGCGTGTACCTGCCTTTCCTGAACTGGGGGGCCGTATCCTGGATGGTGCTGGCGGCCTTCGGCTTCTACTATGCGGCCAAGGTTAAGCTCGAAGCCCTGATTGAATCCGGCAACCGGGCGCTGGCACGAATGGTCGCGGTCGTCGGCCATCTGATCGTCGGCGGGCTGCTGTCGGTACAGGTGAACGGGGTGTTCGACGAATACGGCCTGGACAAAACCATCGACCGGGGCCTGACGCTCTCCGTCACCTGGGGCCTTTACGCGCTGCTCTTGTTCCTGTGGGGCGCCTACAGCCGGCAGCGGGCCTTCCGCTGGTTCGGTTCGGCGGTTCTGATTATCGTGGCGGTTAAAGCGCTGCTGCTTGATCTGGCCGGAGAAGACACCATCTTCAAGGTGATCGTGCTTCTGGTGCTGGGCGTCATCTCGCTAAGCATCTCCTACATCAACAACAAATGGAGAAACGATGGCGGGCAGCCTCCGCATCCCCCTGTGGAATCCGGCCCAACCAGCCGGCAGGTGGAGTAGAATGGCACCCGGCGCTGAAAAGAAAGGGGATCTCCCCGGTGGAGGCAGCCAGGAGCGGCAAGAGCACCAGGAACACCAGAAGCGGCAGGAGCGGCGCAGCCCGCAAAGCCAGCGGAAGCGAAGCTGGAGGCTGTTCTGGAGGAGGGGGATATCGTTCAGCGGCTACTTCGGCACGACGGTCGTGTGCCTGCTGGCGGCAGTGGTGCTGTATCTGACGCCCCTGAGCCGGAGCCTGTCCGGCAAGACGTCGGGGCTGCTGCTCGGCGGTCTCGCTCTTGTCTCGCTGGTGCACATAGGGATCGGGCTTCCCGGGGTGCTGCGCCGGTCGGAGACGTCGGCGGGCTGGATCGCCCTGCTCCTCGTGCATGGCCTGATCGTTCTCGTTTATCTGCTTCTTCTTCTGCTCCGCTTGAATTTTGCCCCTTGATTCTGTTAGAGGGAAGGGAAGGCAGAGAGCCAACGAGAGGATGGCAAAGGAAGAGGACGGCGGAGAAGGACAGGGAAAGGGGCCCTACCAACGGCAGGCGCATTGAAAAAGGAAACCGGAGAGCCTCAGGCTCGCCGGTTTTTTGATTTGATGGGGAATCAACCTCCAGCGAGCCCCCCAGCATGGCGTGTCATTTGCGCGTCGGGAACAGGTACCGAAGCTCCCACTCCGGTTAGCAGCAGCGTTCCTCTACACGGGAAGCGCGGAATTCCCTTGAGGCGGACGGGGGACGCTAGAAGAGATATTCCTTCGGCGGATTCTACAGGAAGGCAGCGGAGAGGGAGGGGGCCATCCCGCTGGATCGGCATGGGGCGAAAGGGTGCGGCTTGCTGGCAGCATCTTCTGAGTTTACAGAGCAAAAAGAAAGCGTTACTATAGGAAGGTAGCTTGTATACAAGTAGACATGAATGCAAAGGAGACATAGAGTATGCAGCTAGGCATGATCGGACTGGGCAAAATGGGGTTCAACCTCGTACAAAATTTGCTCGGTCATCATCACGAGGTCGTCGTCTATGACGTCAACCCGGAGCCGGTTCAAGCGTTGGCCGGACAGGGGGCGGTTCCTTCCGCTTCGCTGGAGGAGCTGGTCTCGAAGCTTCCGGCACCAAGAACCGTCTGGGTCATGGTTCCCGCCGGGAAGCTCGTCGACAGCGTTCTGGACGAGGTTCTTCCTTATCTGGAAGAAGGGGACATCGTCATCGACGGAGGAAATTCCCATTACCGGGATTCGGTGCGGCGCGGCGAGAAATGCGGGGCCAAGGGCGTCTATTTCTTCGACGCGGGCACATCCGGCGGAACGGAAGGAGCCGCGCAGGGCGGATGCTTTATGATCGGAGGAGACCGGCAGGCTTTTGCCCGGATTGAGCCGATCTTCCGCGATATGGCGGTGGAGAAAGGCTATCTGTACGCCGGGCCGGTCGGCAGCGGTCACTTCCTGAAGATGGTCCACAACGGGATCGAATATGGCATGATGCAGGCCATAGGGGAAGGCTTTGAGCTTCTGTCCAAAAGCGGCTTCGATTACAATTTCGAAGACGTGGCCCGGGTCTGGTCCAACGGCTCGGTCATTAGAGGCTGGCTCATGGAGCTGACCGAGAACGCCTTCCGCAAGGATCCGAAGCTCGAGGGCATCCGCGGCGTCATGCAGAGCTCGGGCGAAGGCAAATGGACCGTGGAGACGGCACTTGACCTTCAGGTCAGCACCCCGGTCATCGCTCTGTCCCAGCTCATGCGCTACCGCTCGCTCGAAACGGACGCCTTCCACGGCAAGGTCGTGGCGGCTCTTCGCAACGAGTTCGGCGGCCACAGCGTGGTCAAGCAGGAGGAGTAGGCGTCACCCTGGCGTCATCCGCCGCCGGGCCAACTAAAGCGAGTATAGGAGAGGATTAAGCATGATCAGCTATCCTGCCGCCTGGCTTCAGGGAACTTCCCGTGGAGAGGCGGTTGCTTGCGCGCTGAGGCTTCAGATTATCCAGGGAGCCATCCGGCCGGGTGACGTTCTGTCGGAGAACCGGCTGGCCGCTGACTTTGAGACCAGCCGGTCTCCCGTCAGGGAAGCGCTGAAAACGTTATCAGGCGAAGGCCTCGTCCGGCTGGAGCGGATGGGGGCCGTGGTGGCCGGGCTGAGCGCGGAGGAAGTGGAGGAATTGTATGACGTCCGCTTCCTTATCGAGAGCTTTGCCCAGCACCGGCTGGCCCAGGGCGATACGACGGCTCTCTTCGGGGAGCTTAACCGGACCATCGACAAGATGGAGCTCGCCGTCCGGCACCGGGACGCTGTCGAGTTTGCCGGGCTGGATTTCGGCTTCCACGAGGCGATCATCTCGGCCGCTCAGCATAAGCGAATCCTCCATCTATGGAATTCCATCCGGCAGATCGTTCTGACCGTCATGCTCATTACGACGGACGAGATTTTCTCCGAGGGGACGGACAAGCTGGAGGCTGTTATCGAGAAGCACCGCGCTATTATCCGGGGGCTTGAATCGAAGGATCCGGAGCGGATCCTGGCCGGGGTAAGGGAGTATTTTGCCGACTCCAAGAAAACGCTTCACTTGAGTCTCCCCTAAAGAGTCTTCCCGTATGGAAAAGAGAAGAAAAGCGAACACTACATCCTTGAATGCCTTATGCCTTAATGGCCAGAACAACCAAAACACAACACGAACCTGTTCCGCGGCTCACGATTCCATAAGCTGACGGACAGAACCTACATTTCGGAGGAGGAACAACATGAACAGCATCTTTGGCCTCAGCCATTCCGCTACGCTGCTTGTATGGGCACTGGTTGCCATTGTATTTCTCGTTATTCTGATCGCCCGCTACAAGTGGAATCCATTCGTCACCCTGCTGCTTTCGTCTCTCTTGCTCGGCTTCCTCGCCGGCATGAAACCGGCCGACCTGATCAAGGCGGTCACGGGAGGCTTGGGCGGAACCCTTGGAACGATCGCCATCGTTATCGGCCTCGGTACCATGCTCGGCAAAATGATGGCCGAATCCGGCGGAGCCGAGCAGATCGCTACGACACTCGTCGACCGCTTCGGGGTGAAACGCGTCCACTGGGCGATGATGATCGTCGGCTTTATCGTGGGCATTCCCGTCTTCTTCGAGGTGGGGCTCATCCTCTTGATTCCGATTGTCTTCGTCGTCGCCCGCAAGACGAAAATGTCGCTCCTGCAGATCGGGATTCCCGTTCTGGCCGGGCTTTCGACCGTCCACGGTCTGGTCCCGCCGCATCCGGCTCCCATGATTGCCATTGATGCTTTCGGCGCCAACCTGGGTAAAACGATTCTATACTCCCTCATCATCGGACTGCCGACGGCCATTCTGGCCGGTCCGGTCTTCGGTAAATATATCGGCCGCCGCATTCTCGTGGAGCCGCCGGAGGAGCTGGCCAACCAGTTTATCCGCAAGGATACCCGGGAGCTGCCGGGCTTCGGCATCACCCTGTTCACCATCCTGCTTCCGGTTCTGCTCATGCTGGTCGGATCGGTCGCAAGCATTATCGATCCCAAGCTGACAAGCGGGCTCGCTCAATTCAGCGGGTTCATCGGACACGAAGTTATCGCGCTTCTGATCGCCGTCGTCTTCTCCTTCTTCTCGCTCGGGTTTGCCCGAGGCTTCAAGAAGGAGGAAATCTCGAAGTTTGCTAACGAATGCCTGGCTCCAACGGCCTCCATCATTCTGATCATCGGGGGAGGGGGGGCGTTCAAGCAGGTTCTGATCAACAGCGGCGTCGGCAAAGCGATCGCGGAGCTCGCCACTCAGTCGCACTTCAACGTCATCCTGTTCGCCTGGCTGGCTGCCGCGCTGATCCGCGTCGCCACCGGTTCGGCCACCGTCGCCATGACCACCGCTGCCGGGATCGTCGCTCCGGTGCTCGCCCAGAGCCCGGGAGCCAATGTTGAGCTGGTCGTGCTGGCCACCGGAGCCGGTTCGCTAGTCCTGTCCCACGTGAACGACGCCGGCTTCTGGATGGTCAAAGAATTCTTCAACATGACCGTTCCGCAGACTTTGAAATCCTGGACGGTCATGGAGACCCTTTTATCGGTTATCGGCCTCGTCTTTATTCTTCTCCTTAGCCTCGTGGTATAAGGGGGATAATTCAACAAGGAAGAAGGGAAATCCCTTGAGTAACTATATGATCGGCATCGACATGGGCACCACCTCCACCAAAGCCGTTCTCTTCGAGGAGAACGGCCGGATGGTGGCCAAGGCCGATGAGGAATATCCGTTGTATACCCCTACCGCAGCCATCGCGGAGCAGGATCCCGACCGTATCTTTCAGGCGGTCGTTCATACGCTGAAGCGGGTCGTGCAGGAAGGCGGCGTGGCCCCGCAGCAGGTGCTTTTCGTCTCTTTCAGTTCGGCCATGCACAGCCTGATTGCCATCGACGGGGACGGACGTCCTCTTACCCGCTGCATCACCTGGGCGGATAACCGCAGCGCCGCCTGGTCCGACAAGCTGAAGCGTGAATGGAACGGGGACGCGGTGTACCAGCGGACGGGAACGCCCGTGCATCCGATGTCTCCGCTGACAAAGCTCATCTGGCTCCGCGAGGAGGAGCCGGAGCTTTTTGCCCGGGCCCGCAAATTCATCTCCATCAAAGAATACGTTCACGAGAAGCTGTTCGGGGAGTATGTGGTGGACCATTCCATCGCCTCCGCGACGGGCTTGATGAACCTCGAGAAGCTGGATTGGGATGAAGAAGCGCTTCGGTTGGCGGGGATTACGCCGGACCGGCTGTCCCGGCTCGTGCCGACGACGTATGCGCTGAAGGGACTGAACGCGGTGTACGCTGAGGAGATGGGGCTGCCGGAGGGGGTTCCCTTCATTGTCGGCGCAAGCGACGGCGTACTCTCGAACCTGGGCGTGAACGCGATCCAGCCGGGAGTAGTCGCCGCCACCATCGGAACGAGCGGAGCGATCCGCACGGTCATCGACCGGCCGGAAACCGATCCGAAGGGCCGGATCTTCTGTTATGCGCTTACGGAGAAACAGTGGGTCATCGGCGGCCCCGTCAACAACGGGGGCATCCTCTTCCGCTGGGCGCGCGATGAGTTCGCCGCTTCGGAGGTGGAGACGGCGCGCCGGCTCGGCATCAGCTCCTATGACCTGCTCACCCAGATGGCCTCGCGCGTGCGTCCCGGCTCCGACGGGCTGCTGTTCCATCCGTTCCTGACCGGTGAGCGGGCTCCCCTGTGGAACCCGAGCGCCCGCGGGTCTTTCTTCGGTCTGACGATGCACCACGGCAAGGAGCATATGATCCGCGCTGTGCTCGAAGGGGTTATCTTCAACTTGTACACCGTGCTGCTCGCCATGGAGGAGCGCATGGGGCGGCCGCACAAGATTCATGCGACCGGAGGCTTCGCCCGTTCCCCGCTTTGGCGCCAGATGATGGCGGACATTTTCGACCAGGAAGTGATCGTGCCCGAAAGCTACGAAAGCTCGTGTCTCGGGGCGGCCGTGCTCGGCCTGTATGCCATCGGGGCCGTGGATTCCCTGGACGTCGTCTCAGGCATGGTAGGAGCGACCCATCGTCACACGCCGGACAAGCGCAACGCCGAGGTCTATCATAAGCTGCTTCCTATCTTCATTTCCCTGTCCCGCAAGCTTGAGGAAGAGTACGCGGCGATCGCCCAGTTCCAGCAGGAGCTGAGCTGACGCCTTGCCCGGCCGGTTGGGCGCAGCAAGCACTAGCAGGAGGCCGTTTAGCGGAGACCTTCTTGTATAAATTAAGGGGGGCGAGAGTCCCAGAAAAACCGTCTGCTTCTGCCTTTTGGCAGGGGGGCGGTTTTTTGTCGTAGGCCGACCTGACGCCTTATCCGGGAGCTTTGTTGGCGGGAAACCCTGCACCTACGCACCAAAATCCATAGGAAGGCCGACCAACCCTCACGGCTTGGCACCAGGAGAGCCGATGGATGGATTTGGTTCTTTTCACCCATTTAACCATTCCTGTTATTTCCTATAAAATGTAAGGGAATGGAAGATTCCGTTCCTTCCCCACCTGATTTTTCCCTCTTCCCCCTTCATCATGAGCCTTCGAAGCATTATTCCTTGTCGTCCTTCTGTCGCAGCACTATGGCGAAACTTGTCGAAAAAGTATGGATTTCTGAAGAAGCGGATGGACCTCAGCCCTCCAAGGCGAACGTCTTCCACGATGCAAAGGCGTCATCCTGTGTACGATCCACCACCATGTGACGCCGACACCGCGCGTTGGGAGAACCGCGCGGTGCAAACGGCTGGCCGCCGCTCTGCCGCGAAAGGGGGTGATGGATATGAAGGAGATGAAAGAGTATACGGTGGAACGGCCTTACCTGTGGGCAGCCGGTGAAGAAGGGATCCGGGAGGCGGAGCTCCACTTTCGGAGCAGGCAGTATGTCCATATTCCGGACATTCTGTCCTCCGAAGAAGCCCTGGAGGTCGGGGCGAGTCTGGAAGAGGTTCGGGAGGAATTTAAGCTGCGGTTTCACAACGGGGTGTGCAGCGCTTCCGTGGAGAAGCTGACTCCCGCGGTCCGCGGCCTGTTGGAGGACCAGCTTCAGCTGGCCCGGGACCGCCAAATCTTTACATACCTGTATGACCAATGGACCCCGCACCGCAGCTGCGGGAAGCATGCGGTCTGCCGGCTGTCGGCCGCGCTAAGCTCACCGGAATGGTTCGGCTTCATCGAGAGGGTAACCGGCATTCATCCGGTCAGCGCGGATATTGTCGGTGTCACCCGTTACGGCCCCGGGCATTACCTCGGCCCCCATTCGGACCGGAGCCGGAAGAAGGACGGAACGCGGCGCCGGCTGGCTTTTATCTTCAACTGGACCCCGGATTGGAACCCGGAGTGGGGAGGGGTTCTGACGATGGTGAACCGGCAGGGGGCCGAGACACCCGTTCCGCCTAAGTTCAACCAGTTGACGCTGCTCGACGTGGAGGAAAGCGCCGACCATTACAAGCATTTCGTAACGCCGGTGGTAACGGCGGAGAGAGAGCGCCTGGCGCTCTGTGGTTTCTTTTATACCTAATACCCGGAAGGAGACTTTCCCTTATGCCAGAACCCGTAGAACCGTATGAGCCCGTAGACCCGAATGAGCCTGTTGACCCCGAGCCGGACGATCCGGATGACCCGAGCGATCCAAGTGATCCCGACGATCCCAGTGATCCGGATGATCCGAGCGATCCCGACGATCCCAGTGATCCGGACGATCCGAGCGATCCCGACGATCCCAGTGACCCGGATGACCCAAGCGACCCCAGTGATCCGAGTGATCCGAGTGATTCCGATGACGAAAGCCTCTCTTCCGAAGAAGACGACGTGTATGACGATGAGAGCGGCGGCGAAGAAGTCGACGACGACAACGACGAGGTGGACCTGCGGCTGACCCGGCTGGAAGCCCGGATGGAGCGGCTGTCCCAGGAAGCCCGGCAGGCTCCCGACAAAACCGATACCTATACCAAGCTGATGACGGGGATTATGGCCTTCGGGGCGGTGGGAGTACCGTTCATTATCTACATCCTGAACAAATACAACAAGGAGAACCCGAACAAGAACTCCAGCCTGACCCCCCAGCAGAAGAGCGATATCGACCAGAAGCTGACGAACTGGATTGGCATTTCGGATGCGAAGGCGTGGGAGAAGCTCGGGGACCTCGTCAAGTCCGACAAGCTGACCTTCCCGCAGCAGCTGCTGGCGCTGCAGTTCATCGCGGCCACCCGTCCCTCTTCGGAGCCGTTCAAATGGCCGGCTACGGCCAAGATGGCCCTGATCGACGAGCTGTCCAAGGTGTTCAACGATTATGACATTTACCACCGCATAGCCGCTTACAAGTACAAAAACCAGCCGCTGCCCTTCCCGGTTGCCGCCGAGGTGGTAAAGCTGGCGCTGACCCAAAAATACAAAGAAGCCTAGTCAGTAATCTACAAGCGGCAGCACATCCGTTAAAGGAAGGGTGCTGCCGCTTTATCTTGGTTAGGAGGACTTTTATGACGACCATTCGCTTTGTTCTGGAATCCATTGCCCCCTCCCTCGATTCGGCCGGTTACCTCCGGCGGAAGCTGGCCGGCCAGTTGGCCGCCGCGGCGGCACAGGGAGGCGTCGAGTGGGAGGGAGGGGACGAAAGCCCCCAGGTTCAGGCTGCCGCGGATTCCGTTTGGGCGAACCGCAGCACGGGAGTGCCGGTTACCCCGGCTTCCGGGTTTCCGCCGCTTTCTCCCGCCGAGGAGAAGCTCCTCTCGATCCGGAAGGCGTGCGCTTCCGGGGAAGTCACGCGGTTCAGCCCTCTTCTGGAGGGCGAGGTCCCGCTCGAGGAACAGTTCAGCTACCTGCAGGAGGACTACGGGGCCATCCCGAAGAATACCGCCCTCCTGCGAAGGACGACAAACCAGTCCGTCATGATCTATTTTCTGACCCATGCCTCCGTGCAGGAGACAACCGTCCAGCTCTCGTATCCCGAGCCGGTGCGGACGCCGCTTCCCCAAGTTCTGGCCGCATCGGATACCCCGGATTGGGAAACGCTGATCAAGTTCGGCGAGGGCCTCGTTTGGCTTCTTCCCGAGCCCTTCAACATTATTGGAGCGGCCATCCTGCCGGTTATCTTCCCGGGCAACAAAACGGACTGGCAGGCCATCTTCAAGTCCCTAGCGGACATGATCAAGCAGGACATCGTTCACCTCGACATCGAGAGCCTGGACGGCAAGGTGAAGGGAGTGCTTCTCGATCTTGACAGCAATTACCGGGGGATCTCGAAGCCGGTTAACGAGAAGCAGGCCCAGCTTGACGACTACATCTCCCGCGTGACCGAGGTGGTGGGAACCTTGCAGGAGAAAGATTTCCGCAAGCCCGGACTGGCCGTCTTCGTCTCCGCCGCTTCCCTCCATCTAAGCCTGCTGGAGGAGAAGGCAATGCTCGAGAACCACCAGGCACCCCAGAACTCCCAATACAGCCAGAAGGTCAAGGAGCAGGCGGGCAATTACATCAGCTATGTGACCGATCCGGACAGCGGGCCTTACCCGCTCGTCAAGGCCGATCTGAAAACACAGCGGGCCGCTCATCTCGTGAGTATCTCCGAGCCGAAGAGCCACACCGACTCCTACTGCCACGGAGGAGCGGCTGCCAGCTGCACCAGCTTCACGTACTGGTACTTCGAAGACCCTTACGCCAAGTATACGAGCCAGAAGTATGAGGATTACCGGAAGGACAAGGACCACTACCACTCTGGCAAGGACGATTGCCAGCCGGCCCGGGACAGCTATTACCGCGGCATCGTATCGAGCTACCAAGCCAAGCTGGACAGCCTGGAGAAGCTGATGACGCCGGTGAACAAGCACTGGAAGCAGCTGGCGGCATCCGGCATCCCGAAGAGGCCTTAGTCCTTATCCGGTAACTTTGTTGGCGGGAAATCCGGAGGCAGGGGAGAGGATAAAAATTTCCGGGCAAATCCCGTAAGCGCAGGACGGAGAATGAAAAAAAGCCCCAAACCGGGCAAGCGGAAGAGGAGATTCCTGACATCCGCTTGTTCGGCTTAGGGGTTTTTGTCTGGTTCGGACACCCGTCGGAGCTATTTCCCGGCGTCTTCCGGCAGCCGGTTGTTCAGATCGGCAAGCTGCGCCTTCAACCCTTGAATCTCCTGCTCCTGCCGGGTTACCCGGCGGAAGAGGCCCGGCAGCTTAAGGATCAGGACGATCACAAGCACAAATAGGAGCACCGAGAAGAGCTGGATCAAAAAGCTGGACCACATGAAGTGCATGAAACGACTCCCCTTTTCTGGAAAACTTGTAAGTAAGATTATACCATACCCCGCACAGCCGGTCTTCCTTCCCCGGTAAATCCGTGCCTGACAGCTGGCTTTGCGTCCGGAAGCCCCCATCCGGCCGGCACCCCCAGGACTATACGGATCGGGTAAGGACGACCGGGCCGTTCTTTGTTTCGGCAGGGGGCTTTTTTTGGTAAGGTAAGGGTACAAGAGAACAGGAGGGAGGAAGCGGGATGATCCGGATCGGACTGACGGGATGGGGGGATCATGATGACCTGTACCCGGATGCGGAGGCGAGACGTCACAAGCTTTCGGCCTATGCCAAGCATTTTTCGGTCGTGGAGGTGGACAGCTCGTTCTATGCCGTGCAATCGCTGCGTAATTATACCAAATGGGTGGACGAGACCCCTCCCGGCTTCGGGTTCCTCGTCAAGGCTTATCAAGGCATGACCGGCCACCTGCGCGGGCCGAATCCTTTTGAGAGCCGGGACGAGATGTTCCGGGCCTTCCGGGAGTCGATTCAGCCGGTGGTGGAGGCCGGCAAGCTGACGGCGGTGCTGTTCCAGTACCCGCCCTGGTTCGACTGCACGCGCGAGAATGTCGGGCTGCTGCGGCTGACGAAGGAGCTGATGCACGGCCTGCCGGTGGCGCTCGAATTCCGCCATCAGAGCTGGTTCGAGGGAGAGATGAGGGAGCGGACGCTCGACTTCATGCGCCGGGAGGGCTGGATCCACAGCGTCTGCGACGAACCGCAGGCGGGGCCGGGGTCCATCCCGGCGGTGCTCGCCGCCACCCACCCGGAGCTTACCGTCGTGCGCTTCCACGGTCGCAACGCGGCCGGCTGGAACCAGGGAGGCTCACCGAATTGGCGGGAGGTGCGCTACCTGTACCGGTACAGCCGGGACGAGCTCGAGGAGTGGAAGGACAAGCTCCTGCAGCTGGAGCAGGAGTGCGCCGGGCTGTGCGTCGTGTTCAATAACAATTCTGGTGGGGATGCGGCGGCCAACGCCAAGCAGATGATGGAGCTCCTCGGCATGGAGGTGCCGGACCCCGCGAGGGATCAGCCGGAGCAGCTGGATTTGTTCGAAGGGGGTTAGGTTCGGCCAGGAAACAAATAAGGGGAGGAACCGCTTATGATCGTATATGAGCTCGACGATGTATGGGTCATGACCGCGCAGGATGACCACGCCCGCTTCTCGGGAGCGGCCGCAGGGTTCTGGAAGGATGAGAGCCTGACCGGCTCGGTGCTCTATGAGGACGTACGGCTTGCCATCCAGGAGCACGACCGGGGCTGGATCCCGCTGGACGTTCATCCGATGTGGAACGACAGGGAGCAGCGGCCGTACAGCTTCCGGGATCTGCCCGTCGGACTGAAGCTGCCGTATTACCGGCAGGGGGTGGATGAGGTTCAGGAGCGCAATGAATACGCCGCCCTGCTGAACTCCCTGCACTACGCTTCGTTCTTCCACGAAGACCGGATAGGCGGGCTGGGAGACATCGAGAAGGACGGCGTGGACCGGTTCCTCGCTTGGGAGCAGCAGCGCCGGGGCGCCATCAAGGCCGGGAACGGCTGGACGGGGGAAGAAGCGGGGAAGGATATCGCCTACCACCTTGAGGTGCTGCAGTTCTGCGACACCCTGTCGCTTTTTGTCAGCCTGCAGGAGCCCGGAGAGCCTCTCCGCTTCTATGCCGGGGGCTTCGCCGAGACGTTTCATTTTCTCGGGAGGCAGAAGATCCGCGCCAGTTGGGAGGACAGGGAAACCGTCCGGCTTACCCCGAGTCCGCTGGTCGAGGGAGCGTCGGGTTCCTTCCGGTTCAAGGAAGTGCCCAAGGCCTCCGCGCGGGAGAAGGGCATTGGCGCGGCCTACCGGGAGACTCCGTGGCGGGAGCGGATGATCCGCTTTACCGGGGCATGATCCGTTCTCGCGGCAAAGCCTGAAGAGGGGCGGCCAGCGCTGCGCCCTTCCATCAGACCGAACGCAAGCCGCGACATTGACCCGTTCGGCCGGCTACCGGAGGCTTCGCCGCCACAAGGCTGCGCCAAGCGAAAAGATCCAAAGCTGCACAAGGGAAACCAGCAGGCCGAAGATGAGAACGCCGGGAATGAAATCCGGGTAGAGGAACTGGATCAGACACAGGACGAAGGTCAGGGCGCTCACAATCGACCCCGACCAGAACAGCCAGGAGCGGTATCCTTCCAGCCGACTCACCCGGGCGAGCAGCAACACGGCCAGCGCCCAGAGCATGCTGATGCCGACCAGTGCCGGACCATGGAGGGCGACAAAGATGGTTCCGGCCGAATGCTCGATACCCGCTTGCTCCGCGACGGAAGCCGCTTCCCAAGTATGGGCGAGCGTTTCCCCGGCATGGCCGTCGATGGAATGCTCCATAATGTGGACGGCCGCCCCAACCGAAGCAATGGAGGCGCTCAGCCAGCCAACGAGCCGGGCGGAGCCGTTCTTCAAAGTACCGACGAAGGAAACCAACCCCAGTACGGTCACCATGACCCCGACCACCGCACCCAAGTGAACCCCTTTGTAGAAGGGATGATGGGCGATGAAGCCCATCGCGGCGTGCGCATCCCCGGCCGGAAGATCCCCATGCATCCCCCGAAAGATCAGAACGAGCAAGCTTCCCGCCATCAGCCCCAAAGCTGTCATCCGGTAAAACCTTTTCTCCTTGCTTACCTGCTGTCCATCCATTCGCTCCCAGCTCCTTTGTTCACTTTAGTGATTAACGCTTCGCGTCTTTACTAATAGAATAAGGTCCGTTTCTTTCCAAACCGTAAACGAAGGATTAAGAAAGGATAAAAGGTTCAGCCGCGGGCAGGAATAGCCCGGCTCCCTTGGCGAATTAAGGAACTCGGTTCCTTTATTCTCCCTTTTGGAGAGGGGTCAGAAACGGTAGAGGAACTCCGTTCCTCTATTTTTGAAAAATTTTTCCCCAGCCGCTCTTTTTGACCGGATTGGCCGGATATAACGAACCTGAGTTCCTCTATCTTTTGAGCAACTAGGCAAAAGGGGGGGGTAGCGCACCGGAGTTCCGCTATCTTCGAGCGGTTGCCCGCGGCAGGCCGGCGGGCGATTCCGCTATCCCGGCCGCAGCGGGATGGCGGGGCGGGACAGCAGAGCTCGCGGAAGGCGTTCAAGATCGGAAAGCTGGAACGATAAAATCAGCCGCTAGGGCCTTATCCGCCAATAAGGCTCTGCTTGCCTATGGATTTTCGCGCGCCTACAGAGGTTTTCTCCGCCTACAGAGTTACCGGATAAGGCACTAGGGCTCTTTTGCCTGAAAGCCAGGCCCAAAGTCCCGGTTACCACGGCACGAAGACCCAAAAATCGTGTAATATTTTGTAATACAAAAGTAATGGCCCTTTAACCCGTTCGTCCCTCTAAAAGGTTACAATATAACTAAGTTAGAATTTTCCGAAAATTCATATTCTAGTGTGATCACAACCGAGAGGATCGATGCTTCATGAGTATTCCCGCTTCCCGTTCGCCGATCTTATATAATGAAAGCGTTATCATAAAGAAGCCGCGCTTTAGCAGACGCATGAAGGTCTGGTTCATCTCCTTGTTCCTGATTTTGTTCACCATGAGCTCGATTGTCAGCTTCTACGCCTATATCGCCTATACGCTGGAGAGCCCGAAGGTACCTCCGCTCCTGTCGAATCCGAAGAAAGCCGCGGGCCTCGATTATAAGGAAGTCGAGTTCCCGAGCTCGAACGCCATGAGGATGATCGACGGCTGGTACATCCCTGGCTTGTCGAAGAATACCGTTATTCTGTCGCACGGCTATGGAGCGAACCGCGAGGAGCCGTGGGTCCCGATGTACGAGCTGGCGAAGGAGCTTCACGCCAACCGGTTCAACATCCTGATGTTCGACTACGCCTTTGCCCGCGGGGCGAAGGTGACGGGCGGCATTCTTGAGTCGAAGGACCTGCTCGGCGCCATTCAGTACGTCAAGAAACGCGGGGACGAGCAGGTGTACATCTGGGGCTTCTCCATGGGGGCGGGCACCGCTCTCCAGGCGGCCCTGCACAGCACCGATATCAACGGAATGATCCTCGACAGCACGTTCATTCTCGACAAGGATACGATGTTCTTCAATATGAAGCAGAAGCTGGACATCCTGCCGCGTTTCCCGTCCGTGTTTCTAGTGAACCTCATGCTGCCATTCATCAGCGGCTTCAACCTGCAGCAGGTTCCTTCCCACACGGTCAAGACGACGGAGTACAGCATCCCGCTGTTCCTTATTCATGGTCAGAAGGATGACAAGGCCCCTTACCAGGGAATCGTGAATTTCTTCCAAACCCAGAAGGCGAATCCCGCCAGCCGCCTGTGGCTGCTTCCGGACGGCCGGCATGAGCTGATCTATAATTCCTCCCACAAGAAGGAGTACATCAAGCGGACGATGAACTTTCTGTTCGAGAATGTCCGCAAGAACCAGCCGAAGCCGAAGTTAATCGACGCGTAAGCTAGTGCCTTATCCGGTAACTTTGCTGGCGGGAAAACCTCCGTATGCGCACGAGGATCAAGGGGAAAGCAGAACAACACTAACGGATAAGGCATCCGACGGCGATCAGAACCGGGAATTAAAAGGACGGCCGCTAACCGCTCCCCTGCACCGGCAGGGAGGGGACAGCGGCCGTCCCTCTTTACTTGCGGACTCCCAAAGCTTAAAATAGTCGCAAACGTCATATACTACGGAGTTCTCCTTATGGTCAAGCGTTCCCGCAAAAAATTGATACTTAGCCCTCCGCAGGTGCTGGCCCTCGGGTTTATCGTCCTCATCCTGGTGGGATCGGTGCTGCTGTCTCTTCCCCAGGCCTATGCCGGGGAAGGCCGGCTGTCCTATTTGGACGCGTTGTTCACCGCCACGTCGGCTACCTGTGTGACGGGCTTGTCCGTATTCAACACGGGGGCTGACCTCACCGTCTTCGGGGAGCTCGTGATCCTCGTGCTCGTCCAGATCGGGGGCCTGGGCTTCATGACCATGTCCACCCTGATCGCTTTCGTGCTCCGGCGCCGCATTTCCTACCAGGAACGGCTTATTCTGCAGGAGGCGATGAATCACCATTCGGCCGAAGGGGTCGTCCGGCTGGTTCGCAAGGTGCTTCTCTATGCCCTGATGATCGAGCTGACGGGGGCCGTGCTGCTTACCTCCCGCTGGTCTCTGGAAATGCCGTTCGGACAAGCCGTCTACTTCGGCATCTTTCACAGCGTGTCCATCTTCAACAATGCCGGCTTCGATCTGTTCGGCAGCTTTTCCGGAAGACCCGGAAGCTTTATCCATTATGTGGGGGACCCGTTCATCAACGTGGTGGCCATGATCTTGATTTTCCTCGGGGGGATCGGCTTTATCGTCATCTCCGACCTGCTCACGTACCCCCGGAACCGGAAGCTGACCCTGCACAGCCAGGTGGTGCTGAGTGCTTCGGCTGTTCTCATTGTGGTGGGCACGCTCGTTATCCTTGTGTTCGAGTATACGAATCCCCATACCCTGCAGCCGCTGTCGCCTATGGGCAAAACCTTCGGAGCCATGCTGCAGTCCGTCTCGTCGCGTTCGGCGGGGGTAACGACGCTCGATCTGTCCTCGATGCGCCAGGCTACGCAGTTTTTTGTCATGATCCTTATGTTCATCGGGGCGGCGCCTGGATCGTCCGGCGGAGGAATCAAGGTGACGACCTTCGTCATTCTGATCGGAGCCACCCTGGCGATGGTGCGGGGCAAGGAGGACATCGTCCTGTTCGAGCGGCGAATCGCGAAAGACCGGATCTACAAAGCGATTACGTTCACCCTGCTTTCGTTCATTCTCGTCGTGCTGTCGGCCATGGTGCTTTCCATTACGGAGGAGTACAGCTTCCTCGGCGTCCTGTTCGAAACGGTATCGGCTTACGCTACGGCGGGCATGTCCCTGGGCTTGACGGCCCAGCTTACCGACGCGGGAAAAATGTTCCTCATTCTCCTTATGTTTGTCGGACGCCTCGGCCCCGTTTCGCTTGCGTACTCCCTGACCCCCCAGCAGAAGAAGGAACGCTTCCGCTACCCGGAGGGCAAAATCACGATAGGCTGAGCAGGCAGGCGCCGGACCCTGTACAGCATGCACCCCCTTATCCAGCAAAAAGGCATCTTGGGCGGCCCTGCCGCCAAGATGCCTTTTTGGGGTTAATCCGCCCGGGGGGAGAGGCGCTAAGCTAAGAACGGTTCTGCCGCCCGGGAAGGGAGGACCGGTAGAGCTTCCAGCGCCGCTACAAAATGAGCTTCCGCATGTAGTCCACCGTAAAACGGATGCCCTTCCGGCCGAGCTCCCCGTTCCACACCGAGGAGTGCGGCTCGATGCTCAGGCCGCCCTCGTAGCGATGGGCGTACAGGACGGACAGGAGGGAGGGCCAGTCCGTCTGGTCCAGGCCGGCGGGCGGGTCGTCGAACCGCTCCCCGTCTATGATCAGGGAGCCTTTCAGATGGACATGGCCGAAGCGTCCGCCCCAGTCCCGGGCTTCCTTCAAATAATCCCGCCCGGCATACCGGGAATGGGAGGGATCGAACTTGATGCCAAGCTCCGGAATCTCCCCAAGAACGGCTTCCCAGGCCCCTGCCTGGTCCACGAAGTTGGTCCAGTGGCAGTTATAGACCGAGACCCGGACTCCTTTCGGGGAGGCGTAGTCGACGAGCCGGGAAAAGAATTCGACGGCGTGGCGGCCGTTCTCCTCGAAGGAGAGGCCTTCGATTTCGTTGCAGCCGACGACGAAGTTAGGGCATTCGAGCTCACTTGCCGCGTCGATCATCTCCAAGCACTTGGCGAGCTCCTGCTCCACCAGCTTGCCGTTCCCCTCCCAGCGCTGCTGTCCCCAGCGGCCCACCGACTGCAGGCCGACCCCGTAGGAGCGGATCCAGCCCTTGATCCGGGGAACGTTCCCCAGAAACTCCTCTGTGTCCGGGTAAGTTTTCTCCACTTCCCGTCCGTCGCTAAACGCATATTCCACAAAATCCAGCTCGAATTCCGCGGCTGTCTTGAACCCTTGCTCGGTCCTTGGGGTAATGATCCCCAGCTTCATTCCCACAGCAGCTCGTCTCCTTAGGTTGGTTTGGTGTCAATCTGCGGTGCCCATCCAGTCTAGGTGTCAGGATACCATACCTTCCGGGAGAGGACAATGCTTATAGGTACCACATGGGAACCACTCCATGCACGCTTGCCGGCAAAATAAAACCGCCGCCGGTGAGGCCCGGCGGCGGAGATGGCTTACTTTTTCTTGTCGGATTTCATGACGACGCTGTAATCATAGCTTACGCTGCCGTTCTTGCCTTCCGGTGCGGCGTAGGTGGTCATCATAACGATCCGGCTGTACTGGGAGCTGTGCAGCATATCCCGCAGGTCGAGGACATCCTTCTCGGACATGTTCAGCAGGTCGTCAAAGCGGATGACCTTGGCATGGTTGTCCGTTCCGTTTGCGAGACCTTTCTTCTCGCCGATGAACTGGATCTGGTAGTTCACATATTCCTTCGTCGCCTGCTCCAGGCTCAGGAAGCCGGAGGTCGAGGTCATCGGATCGATCACGGCGCCGTTCAGCTTAAGGTTGGACAGGTACCAGCCGGCTTCGTTGTAGCCCCAGTCGGTCATGTAGCGGAAGCCGACGAGAACCTTCTTGCCCGCGTAGGCGCTCAGGTCGAACGTTTCCGTTACCCAGCCGTTCGAGCTTCCGGTGAAGCCGGGAAGGTTCGCTTTGATTCTCGGATAGCCGTCCTCCACCAAGTCGCTGCGGGTATGCGCGTTGGACAGGGAGGTCCAGGTTTTGCCGTTATCCGTGGATACTTGAACCGCGCCGAAATCCCACTGCTCTTCGATATCATACTTCGTATCGAAGGACAGGGACGGCTTCGTCTCTCCGGTAAGATCCAGCTCCTTAATCAGGAAGTTGTCCGCCTGATCGCCGCTGTTGCCCCACAGAACCGGTCCTCTCGCGGGATCCTGGGCTGTGGTCCATTTCGTGCCGAGGAAGTCGAGCCCCTTGAAATACAGATGGTCGATCTTCTGGTTCGGGGTGATCACCTTGAAATCCGTTCCCCAGGCGGGAGCCAGCTTGTCCGGCAGCTGCGAGGCCTGCAGGTTCGGCTTCAGGTCGATGGAGGAGAAGGAGTAGGTGCTCCGGTCCCCCTGGTAGCTCCCGTCAAGCATGATGGCGGTCATGTAATCGGCATAGACCTGCTCGAACGTTTTGTTCGCGCCGACCTTGGCCAGTGCCTCGTTGACGCTCGCGATCCCTTTCAGCGGGCTCTTGAATTCATCCTGGATGAAGGCTTCGCCGTACTGGTCATACAGGTAGAGCTGGAACAGGTACGCGTTGCCGTAATCCCCGAGAATCTGAAGATCGGACTGGTCGCCCCACAGCGTGAGCGAGTTGCGCAGGTGATTCATGAAGAAATCCACGTGCCCCTGGGAATGGCCGTAGCCGACAAGGAACTGCGCGAAGTCCGACAGGCCTTCGTTAATGAAATTCTCTTCCCCGGCATCCGAATCGCGGTGGAGCAGATGCTGGAACTCATGGGCAAAGGTACCCTCGTACAGATAAGGCTTGGCCGCCGTCGGACCGGTCCGGTTAACCCAGTCGAGGCAGTCGACGGTCATGATGTTGCGGTCGGCAAAATCGCTGATCGTCGGGGAGAAGTACCCGGCGATATAGCTCGGATAATTGGACTGATAATAGCTTTGGTCCTTGATGTTGTCGATCAGGATAACGGTGCGGCCGGAGTCGTCCTTGTACCAGCCGTTGTAGCCGTCTTCCCCTTTGCGTTCCTTCGGCGCACCGAAGAACTCGACCTCCTTCTCGTACATCCGGTTGTCGAATTCATCGAGCAGGTACTTCACCTGGGCGTCGGTGATGGTAACCAGGCCGTTGCGCGGGTCCCCGGCCGGATAGCTCAAGTTATTGGCCACCCAGACTTCCCCGTATTTGCCGACGGCGCGGAGGGTGAAATCGGTAAGGGCGTATTTGCCCGTGTAGTCGTTATTGGTCAGCCATTTCTTCACGAGTCCCACATCCTGGGGGGATACGCTTGCACCCGCGCCGGATGCCTGGGGAGCTTGCGCTTCGCTGCCGCTTAAATCCAGCCGGTTCTCCGCCTTCACATCAGCCAGCGTTTCGGAGCGGAGCTTCGACCCGATATCCTGCACGGAGGGATTAGGATTATAGCCGGCAGGCTGGGCCAGCAGAGAAGAGGGGGCGAGAAGGCTTCCAGTCAAAACCAGAGAAGAGAAAAGGCTCAGCATTTTGCGGGTGTTCATCTAACAATACTCCTCCTCTTAATGATGAGTTGACCCGTTGTCAATACCTAGTGACCAAAAGGGCCATCCGGTCACCGCAGAGGCGGCAAGGCCGAACGGCCCTATGGTTCTTACGGCTTGTCACAGGGTGTTCCCCCATCATAGCACGGTGGATGGATATGGAAAGGGTCTGCATACCCGGTCTTAAAGTCCCTTGGGAACGGGCGCGTTCGACAAAAAACCGGAAAGCTGCTGGCCCTGCCAGGAGCGGGCATCAGCATCTCCATCATGAGTATAAGGAGGTTCCGCAGATGAGGGATGGTGAACGGTTTATCTGACAATCATTCGAAACCACCCGAAAATATTGGAGTTACATATTGCTTTGTGTGGGGTTGTAGGAGAAAATGAGAAGAAACCGCATACAGGCCATATAAATACGTTTTCTCTACAATCCTCTCCAGGGACGGTTGGAGGAAACGGTCGAGCCTTTAGCCATTTATCGAAACCAGGGAGGATAGGATGAAACAACTATTAAGGAAAATAGCCATCGCGGCCGTTACGGCTGCCGTCATAGCGGCCGGATTGATTCAGGATAAACAGAGCCGTCCCGTGGCGCTGACGTACGAGAACCCCGTTTTTGAGCCGGTTCTAGCCGATCCGTCCGTGATCCGGGCCCAGGATGGATTCTTCTATGCCTATGGAACCGAGGATGATTGGGGAGACGGCCAAGGGGACCGCACGGTTCCCGTCATCCAATCGAAGGATCTCGTTCACTGGAAAGCGATCGGCAACGCTTTTGCCGAGAAGCCGGCATGGCATGGTTACGGGGGCGTGTGGGCCCCGGATATCTCTTATTTCAACGGGCGCTACTACCTGTATTACGCGATGTCCGCCTGGGGGGACAGCAATCCCGGGATCGGCGTGGCGGTGTCGGATAAGCCGGAAGGGCCGTTCGAGGACCGGGGAAAGCTTTTTGACAGTGCCGATGTAGGGGTAGCCAATTCCATCGACCCTATGCATTACGTGGAGGAGGACGGCAAGTCCTATCTGATTTGGGGGAGCTTTCACGGCATATACGGCATCGCCCTGTCGGCCGACGGGTTGAAGACGGAGGGAGAGCCGTTCCCGATCGCCGGGCCCGCCTTTGAGGCGGCCTATTTGATCAAGCGGGACGGATACTACTATTTCTTCGGCTCAAGAGGCTCCTGTTGCGAAGGCGCGGCAAGCGGATACAGCGTATCCGTCGGACGTTCTTCCTCGCTTAAGGGACCGTATGTGGACAAGGAGGGGAGCGACCTGAAGGTTTCGGACGGGACGCTTCTGCTGACGGGACATTTTGAGTCACAGAAGGTGGCGAAGCCGTTCACGGGCCCGGGCCACAATGCCGTCATCCGCGATGACGCGGGCACCGACTGGCTCGTCTACCATGCGGTGGATAAAGCCGATCCGCTCCTTCCGAACGGTGCGACCCGCCGGCCCCTTATGATCGATCCGCTTGTGTGGAAAGACGGATGGCCGACGGTAGAGGCTCTGACACCCGGGGCGGGCTCCCGTCCCGGGCCGGTGTGGAGAAAGTAGGACGCTATTTGACAGGAGGCCGGCTATGCGAACGTCAACCCGTTGACGTTTCGTCGGGTCTTCCTCATGGTCGAGGGAATGAATTCGGGAGAGCTTCGTTCGGTCTTCATCGGGGGATTCGCAGCCTAGGAGGGGCGGATTCCTGGGCCGGAGAAGCTTTTTCCTGCTTAGGGGGAGGAGCTTCTTCTATGGTTGCCGGCTGCTTCGAAAGAAGAAAAAGACCATGACAGAGGAATGGGCATATGCTAAACTAAATTAGTAATCGATTACTATATCAATCCTTGGAGGTTGGAGCATGAAGATTCATGTGGCCCAAACAGCGGAGGGGCTCGGTCGGGAGGCGGCCGGACGGGCGGAGGAAATCCTTAACGCCTGCATCGGCAAGCAGGGCTATGCCCGGATCGTTCTTTCGACCGGGGCGTCGCAGTTCACTTTTTTGCAAGCGCTGCAGGAGAAAGCCATTGATTGGAGCAAGGTGGAGATGTTCCATCTCGACGAATACGTCGGACTTTCGGAATCGCATCCGGCAAGCTTCCGCAAATATTTGAAGGAACGCTTTCTATCCTTCGCCCCCGTTTCGCAGGCTCATTTTGTTAACGGGGAAGGAGATGTGCAGGCTAACCTGAAGAGACTCGGGGAAGAGCTCACCCGGCTCCCTATCGATTTGGCACTGATCGGCATTGGGGAGAATGCCCACATTGCCTTCAATGACCCGCCCGCCGATTTTCAGACCACCGTCCCTTATAAGATCGTGGACCTGGATCAGGACTGCAAGGCCCAACAGGTGCGTGAGGGCTGGTTCCCTTCCGTCGACGAGGTGCCCAAGCAGGCCATCACCATGACCGTCCAGCAAATGATGAAGAGCCGCGTTATTCTTTCCTGCGTTCCTAACCAGGTGAAGGCGAAAGCCGTCTACGAGACGCTGAAGGGCGACCGTGTAAGCGAGCATGTCCCCGCCACCATTCTGAAGACCCATCCGGATTGGACGCTTTATCTGGACCGGCAGTCCGCTTCTCTATTGGAGGACAGCGTCGCTTCCAAGTAATCGATTACCACGTTCTGTCCCACTTTCCGGCATAAAACCACTCCCGAACAGGCAAAATAGGGAAAACGGCCGCGGCTTTCGCGAGGAGCCCGGCCGGAAAACGGAGGACAAGAATGGACAAGAAGCTGGTGGCTATTTTCAAGGAGGAGCCGGAGGCCGTTCAGGCGATCGAGCGTCTAACGGACGAAGGAATCCCGGCCCATAATCTTTCTTTCCTCGTCAGGGAACGGGAGGAAGCGGCTGATATCCGTATATTGACGGGTGTACAGGAAATGGATCAGGTCCCGCCTGCCGCGCATAAGAATGGGGCGGTAACCGGAGTGAGCGGCTTCCTCACCGGGCTTGGGGCGCTGGCCGTGCCCGGCTTGGGCCGTCTGCTGGCGGCCGGGCCGTTCGCGGATGCGCTGAACGAGGCCGCCATAGCGGACGGAACGAGCCCGCTGGTGACCGCGCTCATCGAGCACGGCTTTCAGGAGGATGAGGCCCGTATCTATGAAGCCTACGTGAAGGACGGCCATGTGGTGCTGATCGTTCAGGCTCCCGTGGACGAGGCCGGCAAGGTGCTGAATGTATTCCGGCGGAGCGGTGCGGTGGCGATGGAACGGGAGACGGTTTAGCGCTGGACCTAGAACCAGTCCTTTGGTTTAGGGAGCATGGGATGCCCTGAGGCGGGACCATTTAGGAGGGGCTTTGGTGAAAGACGACCAAGAACGGCGGGGCGGAGGCCCGGCCGTTTTCTGCTGTCTTCCCATGTGGGGAGGTAACCTTATTAGGCTAAGCTCCCGTGGCTCCCATGCCTTCCGTGGGGAAACCCGGTCCGGGACGGGTAAGAGAAGGATAAACGGACCGGGAGGGGATGACCATGGAAACCCGACAGGGCTGGGTGCTGAAGCACAAGGAGACAGGCTGGTACTGGAGCCGGATGGCCGTTCCTTCGCGACGTCTGTTCGAGGCCATGCGGTTCCAAGACGAGGAGCAGGCCGCCGTTTGGCTGGAGGCGAGCATTTATGCGCCTCCGGAGCCGGAGGCCTTCGAGCTGGTTCCCGTCAGGATGACCATCGAAGAAGTGGCGGAATCCGATGGGGAATCGGACGGCTAGGCGGCCTGCTCGGCTTGGACCGGCGAAACGCCGGGACGTTTGTCCATCGCTTTATAAAGGACTTTTAAAATTTTCTGAATGGGGAAGGAAACCGCGGTGCAAAGAGCAATCAACCAGAGGAAAATCAGAACCGGATGCTTAGGGAAGAAGGTCAATTCGACAAAGATCGTCTGGTAGAAGAACATATGGGTTAACCAGATGTTGGTGGAATGGTGGCCGAGAAAATCCAGCACCTTCACTATCCCCTTGGATTTGTTCATAAGCAGGAACAGACATATAAAGGCGATTCCGTTGATCGGAGCGATGATAGCCGATTCTATTATCGAGTGGAACACGACCAGTAAACAAATCCCAAACACACAGAGTGTGTTCTTGAACCGAATGCTGCCCAATTGGGCGTAAAGACGGGAGTAAAGAGAATACTTGGCGAAGACCGCACCCACGAAAAAGGAAAGCTGAGTGATTCCCAACAGGGCGACCAGCAGAAGAACATGATCCGCTTCGCCGCCAATCTGGATGATCCCTTTTACTTTCTGAAGATAGCTTACGAAATAAACAGCTCCCGATAGGAGAAGAAGGACAACGGGATGGATTTTCTTCACAAGCTTGATCAGGAAGGGAGAAGCCAGGACGATGATGACGTATACCCGAAGGAACCACCAAGCGCCGTTGTAGGAATTATTCCAGCCTATAAAATCCAGGAAAAACCTTGCCATCCCCCCTGTAAACGGCTCACCGTAACCAAAGAGAAACCCCAGCGGGACGAAAATGGCCATAATGACCCAATAATTGAGATAAAGCTTAAAGATCCGGGTAAGGTTCTGTCTGGTCATGCCTTTCGGCGCTTTATCCATTATAAGATAGAACGCATAGCCGGTCACAAACATGTAGATTGGCGGGCAGGCATCTCCCAGCAATCCGAGATAATAGACGAACGGTACCCCATGGATGGTGGGAAAGGTTACATAAAGTCCGTCAACCTCTTTACGTGCAAAAAGATGAAGCATAACCATAAACATAATCGCAATGCCCTTCAAAATCTTCGTGTCGTTCCGTGTTAATTCCATGAATATCCCCCTAACCGTCTGTCGCCGAGATTCTAAAAATCGATTAGCCAGTCTGTCCCTCAGGCTTACCAGATGTTCTATATAACGAACAAGTTTGATTTATTGTAACACCTTTTTCCGGAAGGGGGAAGGGGGAAGGGAAAACCGGGATAACCTTAAAAAGCCCGGCTGCTTAGCAGCCGGGCTCGGGGTCCTGGACGTCATTTGCGTAAATTTTGCTTGTCGATCATCTTGTTCTGCTGGTCGATCAGACGCTGAGTGCCTCTGAAGTGCTGCTGGGAGTTACCGGTAGACGGGCCGACGGTGTCACGAATAAATTCCTTGAACTGTTGGCTTTGAATGTCCTGTCTGCGGTTCGGCATGTCCTTGTTACGGAAATCCATAGGGAAAGCCCTCCTCCAAAAGATGAGACATCAAGATCTACTTACCCGTCCATACCGCCCTTGAAACGCTGTTCATGAAATCTTACGATTACCGGACGGCGGTCGGGCCCGGCCCCTCGATGGTGAGCCCCTTGCCCCGTTTCAGCACGTACCCGTAGAACCCGACATAGTAGACCACCAGAATGAAGAAAACGCCGGCGGTCAAAGGATCCTGCCAGTAGCTCTCCCACTTGGCGGGGTCCGGCGGCTGCTGAGCCGCGGAAGGTCCGGCCGAGACCAAGGCAATCAACCGGTAGGCGAGGCGGCCAAGGAACAGCGCCACCACCGTCATCTCCACCCACAGGTGCGTCCGGTAAAACCATCCGCTCTCCCGCTTCTCAAAAACGGTGTGCCGGACGGCATACAGGAGCAGCACGCCGCCGAGAACGAGTCCCGCCGCATCGGCCACAAAAGACACCGGATGCTGGAAGCTCGCCTCCAGAATCAGCAGCCCGATTAGGCCGAAAATCACCATCCGGACCTTGAGCCGGCGGGGCCGGTAAAGCTGGAAGCCGACCGTCCGGCGGACGCGGCGGTAAAGCACCAAGGCGATAATAGCCATAGTTATTCCGTATTGAGCTAGAAAATGCAAAGTAGTTCTCCCCCATCACCCATTTGTTATACCGTCAGTTTAGCAAAGGAGCGAACATCCTAATAGAGGAGAAACCTCATGACTTTCTCCCGAGAAAGGTAGGCAAGCAGGAGATTTCTCACGGCGGGAGTGGCGGGCCTGGAAGCAAGGGACGGCTATCCTATAAAGCCCCTGAACGGCCGGCTCACCCCTGCCCGCGACGGCGTTCCATCCAACCCACTCCGAAGTCGACCAGGTCACGCTGGGGCATAAGCCGCAGGATGGCGTCTCCCGCGGTCCCCCTCCGGACAAGCCCGGTCTCTTCTTCGAAGGCTTGGCCCAAAGCCCCGAAGTCATCGGAATCGTAAGCGAGGTCCTCGTAGGTGACCCATTCCCTCTTCCCGCCGACGAGACAGGGGGCTCCTTGCGCCACCTTCTTCTTCCCGGGATACACCGTCCGGTGCTCGGACAGGTGCAGGGAGGTGTTGTTCTCGTGGCCGACCCCGAGCAGCAGGACCCAGCCCTCGGCTTCGTACAGGCGGGCGAGCGGGGAGCGCTCCCCCAAGCCGTCCGGCAGGGAGTGGTCACCCGTCAGGAAAGCGGCCTTCGGGCCGCGGGCGGCGAAGGAAACCTGCGGATGGCTGCTGCGGAGGGTACCGTTCTGCTTGCGGAAGCATTCGACCACGGCACCCATGGCCCGTGTGGGGGTCAGGTCCGGCTCGAAGGGCGGCATTTCCTCCCGGATCGGGCTCCACCAGGACTCGGGAACGGGAGGATTCTGCCAGTGGGCGGGATCGGAGAGGTCGGAGCTGTGGGTCGGCATAACCAGCGTTCCGCCGGGACCGAGGGCCTCCTCCAAAGCGAGGACAACGGCATGGGGGCCGCCAATGACCCACCGGTTAAGCGATTTAAGGGAGGAATGGACGAGCAGGGTCATGCCGGCGGCAACGCCCAGACGGCGGAGGTCGGAGGCCAGCGAAGAGACGGTAACGGGCCAAGAGGATTCATTTATTTTCATGCGGAGCTCCTTATGTTTTTTTGCTTGTGGACGTGGTATACTTTCCCAGAGTATGCTAATTATTCCCACAACCCTTTACCACTAAAGAAATAGGGACTTCCTTCAGCATAGCAGCAGAATGCCGGCCCCGTCGAGGCCGCAAACCGCTATAACCAAAAACCCCTTAGGGAGAGCCAGGAGGAGAGTAACTTGAGAACGAGACGGGCTGCTGCCCTAACGGCCGTCGTAATGTGGGCGGCGGTCCTTCTGGTTATCGCTTACGGCTTGTCCAGCTTTGGGGGAGAAAAAACCTTCGGAGACGCGGGGCTGCCGGCGGCTTATGACCTTTCCTTCGGCTACCGGCTGAACGATACCAACCTGCGCTTTACCGACGAGGATACGAGCTTTTCACGCAAGACGGGATTGAAGGTACTGGTCGGCTATCCGGATGCCCCGGAGGACGGACAAGCCCGCCTGCTCATCACCAAGCGGACCGGCTCCCGTATGGTGACGGTCGACGAGAATTGGCAGCTCGAGCCGGGCGTCACCGGTCATCTGTTCGAGCTTAAGGCCGAGGAATGGGCGGCGGGGGAGTACCTCTGCACGTTTACGATCAACGGTGTCATGGTGGCGAGCGTCCCTCTTGAGATTACGTAGTGTCTTGTATGGTTGACTTTTCCAGCGGGTAAATCGTCTGGATACACACGAGAATCATAAGGAAGCAGAACAATCCTCACGGAAAAAAATCGGAACATAAAAGCCCCTCTCTTGTATCTTCATACAGGAGAGGGGCTTTTCATCGTTAAAAGTAAGGCGAGGGTTCAGCTGCGGCAGAGGCAGCTATGGCCGATAGACGGCGATTCGCATCTAATTCATCAAGTCAGGCCAGCCGGCCTCCGCCTGCTGCGCCGCTTAAACCTCGGCTTTGATCTCGCCCGGGTCTTTGCGGGCCACGCCGGTTTCGATGGCGGCCTGGATGACGGCGTCGCGCACCTTGCGGACCACGTTCTGGTTGAACACGCTCGGAATGATATACGTCTCGCTCAGCTCGTCATCCGTTACAACGGAAGCGATCGCCCGCGCGGCCGCCAGCTTCATCGCTTCGTTGACTTCCTTCGCGCGGCAGTCGAGGGCGCCGCGGAAGATGCCGGGGAAGCAGAGCACGTTGTTGATCTGGTTCGGGTGGTCGGACCGCCCGGTTGCGATCACGCGCACATGCGGAGCGGCGAGATCCGGGTCGATCTCCGGCACGGGATTGGCCATCGCGAAGACGATCGGGTCGGCGGCCATGCGGCGGACATCGTCCACCTTCAGAATGCCGGGGGCCGATACGCCGATGAAGACATCCGCACCGGCGATGACCTCGCTGAGCGGGCCGGACAGGTTGTCCGGGTTCGTGAACTCGGCATAGCGCGTCCACTGCGGGTTATCGTAATTCTCTCCGCGGTGGATGGCGCCGGCACGGTCCACCCCGACCACGTTGCGGGCGCCGGCCGCGAGCAGTATCTTCGTGCAGGCGATGCCGGCGGCGCCGATGCCGTTCACGATGATCTTGATGTCCTCGAGCTTCTTGCCGGTCAGGCGCAGGGAGTTGAACAGCCCGGCCAGCATGACCACGGCGGTTCCGTGCTGGTCGTCATGGAAGACGGGAATGTCGAGCTCCTGCTTCAGCCGTTCTTCGATTTCGAAGCAGCGGGGGGACGAGATGTCCTCCAGGTTGATGCCCCCGAATGCAGGAGCCATCGCTTTTACGATGCGGACGATCTCGTCCGGGTCCTTCGTGTCGAGGCAGATCGGGAAAGCATCGACGCCGGCCATCTGCTTGAACAGCATAGCCTTTCCTTCCATGACCGGCATGGCCGCGGAAGGGCCGATGTCGCCAAGCCCGAGGACCGCCGTTCCGTCGGAGACAACGGCTACCGTATTGCGCTTGATCGTCAGCGTATACGCCTTCGACGGCTCCTCGGCAATGGCGGTGCACACCTGGGCCACGCCCGGCGTATAGACGCGGGAGAGGTCGTCGCGCGTCTTGATCGGCACCTTGGGCTGGATCTCGATTTTTCCGCCCAGGTGAACGAGGAACGTGCGGTCGGAGATGTGAATGATCGACACGCCGTCGAGCTTCTTGAGGCGGGCTGCGATAAGCTCGCTGTCGGCCTGGTCCCCGACATTGACGGTAATGTCGCGGATGGTGGACGTTTTGCCGGTGGAGATGATGTCAATCCCGACGATGTCCCCTCCCGCCTGTCCGATGGAGGTGGCGATTTCCCCGAAGGAGACGGTCTCCGTCTCCAGCTTCAAACGGTAGACGATGCTGATGCTAGCTTTTTTCAAGATGGCCATGGATGCAAAACTCCTCTATTGGTTTTCGAGCAGGGACTTGCCGGCGATCCCGGGGTCCGTCATTTCGTAAGGGTTAAGAATGATGTCGAGCTCTTCCTCGGTCAGCACGTTGTTCTCCAGGCACAGCTCCCGGACGGAGCGCCCCGTCTCGATGGCCGTCCGCGCGATGCGCGCCGCCGCTTCGTAGCCCAGGTGCGGGTTAAGCGCGGTAATGATGCCGACGCTGTTGTCCACGTAGGCCTTGCAGCGGGCGGCATTCGCCTGAATGCCCTCGAGGCAGTACGTGCGGAACACGCGGAATGCCTGGTTCATCATGCTGAGCGACTGAAGCAGGTTGAAGAACAGGACCGGCTCCATCACGTTCAGCTCGAGCTGTCCCGCTTCGGAGGCGAGGCAGATCGTGTTGTCGTTGCCGATGACCTGGAACGCCACCTGGTTGATCAGCTCGGCCATGACCGGATTAACCTTGCCCGGCATGATGGAGGAACCGGGCTGGCGGGCGGGCAGGGTAATCTCTCCGAAGCCGGCGCGCGGCCCGGAAGCCATCAGGCGAAGGTCGTTCGCCACCTTCGACATGTTCATCATGCACACCTTCAGCGCGGCCGAAACCTCCGTATACACGTCGGTATTCTGGGTCGCGTCGACGAGGTGCTCGGCGCTCACAATCGGGTGTGCGCTCTCTTCCGCAAGCAGCTGCACGATGCGCTTGATGTAGCCGGGATCGGCGTTCAGGCCGGTTCCGACGGCCGTGGCGCCCATGTTGACCTCGTAGAGGTGCTCCTTCGTGCGGGCGATGCGGGCCTTGTCGCGGGCCACTACACGGGCGTAGGCCTCGAATTCTTGGCCTAGCCGGATGGGCACCGCGTCCTGAAGGTGGGTGCGGCCCATTTTGATAATGGGACCGAATTCCTCCGCCTTCGCATGAAAGGCCGCATGCAGCTCGTCCATGGTGGCGAGCAGCTTGTCGAGCAGGGTCAGGGTAGCAATATGCATGGCCGTCGGGAAAGCGTCGTTCGTCGACTGGCCTTTGTTAACATGAGAGTTCGGGCTGAGCGCGAAATAGTCGCCTTTCTCCTCGCCGAGCAGTTCCAGGGCGCGGTTAGCGATGACTTCGTTCGCGTTCATGTTAATGGACGTGCCGGCGCCGCCCTGAATGGGATCCACGATGAACTGGTCGTGCCAGCGGCCGCCGATGATTTCATCCGCCGCCTTGACGATGGCCTCGGCCAGGTTCGGGGGCAGCTGACGGATTTCTTCGTTGGCTTTCGCGGCGCATTTCTTGACAATGGCCAGCGCCCGGATCAATTCGGAGTGCACGCGGTACCCGGTAATCGGGAAATTCTCCGCCGCTCTCATCGTTTGAATGCCGAAATACGCTTCCTTGGGAATTTCCTTCGTTCCTAGAAAATCTCGTTCAATCCGGGAATCGTCCTTGTATTCCACTCGGTTTGCCATGGTCGGATAGCTCCTTTGTCCTAGATACTGGTTTAGGGTGCACATTCTGCCCGGCTTCTAAGCTTACCTGCCGAGCTAAGGCTTCTTCGCCGCTTAAACGGCGATCTCCTTCTCCTTGGCCGCAAGGCGGACATCCTCCTTGTACTGCTCGGCCTGGGTCGAATCGTATTTGCCTTCCCACTTAGACATTACCACAGCGGCAAGGGAATTGCCCAATACATTGACGACCGTACGCGCCATATCGAGCAGACGGTCGATGCCGACGATGAACATGAGGCCTTCCACCGGAAGCCCGACCGAGCCGAGGGTGGCGAGCAGCACGACGAACGATACGCCCGGCACGCCGGCGATTCCTTTCGAGGTGACCATCAGGACGAGCATAAGCGTGATCTGTGCCGAGATCGGCATGTGAATGCCGTACATCTGGGCGATAAACAGAGCCGCCAACGCCTGATACAGCGTCGAGCCGTCCAGATTGAACGAGTAACCGGAAGGAATGACGAACGACGTGATGGAGCGCGGACAGCCGAATTTCTCCATTTTCTCCATCAGCTTAGGCAGAACGGCTTCGGAGCTCGCGGTCGAGTAGGCGAGGATCAGCTCGTCCTTCAGGATGCGGGCCAGGGTGAAGATACTCGTTCCCGCCATCTTGGCGATGACCCCGAGGACCACAAGGATGAAGAACAGCATGGCTCCGTAGACGGACAGCACGAGCTTGCCAAGCGGGATGAGGGAAGAAACCCCGAACTTCGACACCGTGACCCCGATCAAGGCAAAAACCCCGAACGGAGCCAGCTTCATGACCTGGTTCGTTACCCAGAACATGCCGTCGGACACGCCCTGGAAGAAATTCAACACCGGCTTGCCCCGTTCCCCGATTACAGCAATGCCCAGGCCGAACAGGACAGAGAAGAAGATGATGGCGAGCATATCGCCTTTGACAATGGCGTCAAATACATTGGTAGGCACAATATGAACGAACGTATCGACGATGCCGTGGCCTTTGGTGGTCGCGGTCGTTTCCACGTACTTGGAAATGTCGGATTTGGCCAGATGGGAGGTATCGACTCCGGCTCCGGGCTTGATCACATTGGCAAAAAGCAATCCGATGAGAATCGCAACCGTTGTGACAACCTCAAAATAGAGCAGGGTTTTGCCTCCGAGCCTTCCGAGCTTCTTGACGTCGCCTACCCCGGCCACTCCGACAATCAGGGTGGAGATGACGATGGGAACGACGATCATTTTGATAAGACGCATAAAAATATCGCCAATCGGCTGCAGATAAGTGGAAACAGCCGGATTTCCATAGAACACCGCCCCGACCGCTATCCCGAGCGCCAGGCCGATGATGATTTGCCAAGCCAAGCTAATTTTTCTCATATCGGTTCCTCCTCTTCTGAAAACGCTTTACTACTGGTTTGCAAACCGAATCTATTGACCGGCAGATTATCATGATAGAGGCGGAACTAGACCATCCTACATAAACCTACAAAAGCCCCAAAAGAAAGATAGGGAAATAGGTTGGTTCTTGACGGGAGAAACTGGGTAATAGTACCCTGCTATTTATTGCCAAATTAAAGAGAGAGAGGAACATGCAGCTTGAAGAACAGACGGTGGAGAACCAAACTGGGTACGGGGCTATTGGCCCTCCTGCTAGCGGCAGGGATTCCGGCAGGGGCCTACGCGGCGCCGGCCGACTTGAATTGGGTGGAAGGAACGGGGCAGACGGTTCCGGTCGGAGATAATCTGGCGGAGCTTAAGCTCGGCTCGGATTATGTATTCCTGAATGGAAAAGACAGCCAAACCTTCCAGAAAGAGAACGGAGGCACTCCTTCCGGCACGGAAATCGGCTCCGTCTTCCCGAAGGCCGAGGACCAGGCCTGGGCCTTATTCTTCGAATATGAGGAGCCCGGACATATTGCGGACGATGAAAAAGATGAGATCGACGCCAAGGCGCTTCTGAAGAGCTACAAGGACGGCACGAAGGAAGCGAATGAAGGCAAGACGGAGGAAAACAAGCTGTACGTGGACGGCTGGGAAAGCGAGCCCAAGTATGACGACAAGCTGCACAACCTGACCTGGTCGATTCTCGGCCATTCGGGCAGCAACGAGAAGCTGGTCAATTACAACGTGCGCCTGCTGACGCGCGAAGGATACATATCGGCCGTGCTCGTCTCGGATCCGGAGCATTTGGCGACATCCCGCCAGGAGATGGAGGCCAAGGTGCTGAACAACTTCTCGGTGAAGGCGGGACAGCGCTACGAGGATTTCGACAAGTCCACGGACAAAATGTCCAAGTTCGGCCTCACCGGCCTGATACTGGGCGGTGCGGGGCTGGCCGTCGCCAAGAAGGTCGGGCTGCTGGCCCTGCTTCTGGTCGGCCTGAAGAAGTTCGGCGTGCTGATCGTGGTGGCGGTTGGCTGGGCGTGGCGCTTTATCCGCGGCAAGAAGAAGAAGCCGGCGGAGCAGCCCGCGGGGCTGTCGCCCGAGCAGCTGCAGCAGGCGCGCCCGGTGGACGAGTCCCCGCTGGCGGAGCCGGTTCAGCGAGCGGAGAATGGAGGCGCGGAGGCTGGATCCTTGCAGCGGATGGAGCAGACGGAGCAGACGGAGCAGGCGGAGGGGATGGAGCAGCGGTTGGAGAAGCAGGAAGGTCCTGCGGCTTCCGATGGGCAGCCGGGCGGCACCACGCTGCCGGGAAGCCGGTCGACGACCCCTCCGGGCTCTGGAGCTTAGCGGCAGGGGGTAGGGGTTGTCACACCCTGCTAAGGGTGGGGCTCCCTGAAGCCGCTGCTTGGAGATAAAGACAAGAAGAAGACGTTCCCCCTGGAAATTCAGGCGGGGGAACGTCTTTTTTTGGCGGGCCATTTGCCAATGAAATTAAGGAGAAGAGGGCTTGCTCTCGTAATACAGCACCTGCAGAAACTTTTTGATGTTCAGCTTCGGGGAAGAGGGCGGCGCCTCCTGCTCGAGCTCGAGCATCTTCTTCCGGACTTCCGTGAAGTCAAAATATTTCGCGGCGTACGCCTCGAAAACGGGACTTCCGAAGTCCGTCAGGCCGAGCGAGGCGAGATGCGCCAGCGCCTGCTGCAGTGCCCGGCGGACGCGCTGCTCCGCGGCCTTGACCTCCTTCTGGACCGCGGCGGGCTCCGCCTCCGGTCCGAGCCGGGTCACGGCCGCCCGCTCGAAGATGTCCTTCAGCGCCGGGAAGTCCCGGCCGAAGGACGTCTCGCGGTCGAGCTCCGCCGCCGCCCGGAGCATGTCCAGCAGGTCGGCGCTGCCGGCTTCGCCGATAAGGCCGAGCTCCGCGAGATGCGCGCGCCCGGCCGCGAGCAGGCGGTCCGCCGCGGGCGGGCCGGACCGTCCGGCGGGGCCGGCCGATCCGCCAGCCGACGCGCTGTCCGCGTAGCCCGGCCCGTTCCCGGGCAGCCCGGAGAGCGACCGGCGGATCGCGTGGATCGAGCGCTCGAGCTGAAGCCGCTCGGCGACCTTGCGGATCACGGAGACGACCTCGACCCGGTTGATCGGCTTCGTGATGTAGTAGTCAAGGCCGAGGGAATAAGCTTCGGCGATCATGTCCTTGGATTCGACCTGCGAGAGCATAATGATTTTGCCCGTGTAGGCTCCGCCAAGGGAGCGGACGGTTTCGATCCCGTCCCTTCCCGGCATGAGCAGGTCGATGAGAAGCACGTCGGCCTTCTTGAGGGCGAGCATGTCCGCCTCGACCGCCGATCCGTCCGCGGCCTTGCCGGCTACGGTACCGAGCTCCTCGTCCTCGATCAGCTCGGCCAGCATATGCCGGACGGCCGGATCGTCATCCACGATGTAGAAGCGCATGGGGTTCCTCCTCGGGTGAAATTCGTTCCAGCGGCAGTTCCAGGCGGAATACTGTTCCCGGGCGCTCGCCGGGGCCGGAGCCGGCTTCGAGCCGCACCGAACCGCCCAGCTCTTGGACCGTCTGCCTGACATAGGACAGGCCGATGCCGGTGGAAGCCTCGCCGGCGGAATCGTACTTGGTCGTAAAGCCCGGCTCGAAGACGACCTCCCGGCTTCGCTCCGGAATCCCGGGACCGTTGTCCTCCACACGAAGGATCAGCCGGTCGCCTTCGCGAAAGGCCTCGGCCCGGATGTGCCCTTCCCCTTTTCCTTCGAGGGCCTCCACGGCATTGGCGACCAGGTTGTTCAGCAGAGACAGCACCGTGTACGCATGGACCGGCAGGCTGTCCGGAGCGTGGAAGGTGAACGTTACCGTTTTGCCCAGGAGAGCGGCGTAATTGCGGTTCGCTTGGAGGAGAATCTCCCCCAACTCCTTCAGCGGGAGATAATCTCCCGAGCCTTCCCGGGTGATGAGCCGGGACAGTCCGGCATAGATGCGCTGGTTGTCCTTCTTGATGTCGTGCACCTCACCGGCCAGCCGAAGCAGGCGGGGCGCCAGGCTTTTGGCGGATTCTGTCCCGTTGTCCGTCTGGTTCAGCCGGCGGTACAGGTCATATCCGTCCCGGGTGATCCTTTCCGCGGCGGTTAACGTTTTCTTAAGATGAAAGGCATCCTGGTACAGGTCCGACACGAGCAGGAGCATCCGCTCCTTCTGCCGGCGCTGAAGCTCCGCTTCCTGCTCGGATTGGCGGAGCAGGACGATCGTATAGAAGCCGAGCGCGAAGAAGCTCCGGATGACGGCGAGCAGCACGATTTCCCCGAAGTCGAGAGGAGTGATCGGGAAATCCCGCGGGATGGTGCGGAAAGCGAGCTCGACGAGATTGGCGGCGGTTTCGGCCGCCACGGCAATGCCTCCGACCACGGCCGGACGATAACGATAGCGCGAAAGGCCGAGTATTGCGGCGACGCCGGCATAAGTCAGGTAGAACGAGAAGGCCGGATAATGGCCAACAAGAGAATCCCAGAAGCTCACCGAGGCTCCGGGGACGAGTCCCGCGGTTCGGGCTGCGATCCCATCCTCCACCATGCGAAAGAGCATCACTGCCGCCCCGGCCCCCAGTCCGCAGAGCAGCGGGGAGAAGCGGTCGAGCCAAAGCAGGAAGAAGAGAAAGACCGAGGTGCCGAGGCTGACCCGGAAGTCCAGCGGGAAAGGGAAGAATTTCAGCTCGCCGGCCAGCGGTACGGCAAGCAGCATAAGCAGGTAGAGCTTTCCTTGGGAGGACGGGTAAGAAGCCGGCCGGTCCGGTACAGGCAAGGCGGGTCCCCTCCTTCGTATGATGCTGTCCCCACGGAAAAGGACGGGGATGGCTTTCGTTGCCGGTTTCTTTTAGTATAAGCCAGGGAAGGGCATTTCATCTAATGGGAAGGAGCTGGCGGCATGAAAACCTATTTCTGGCGGGGAGGCGGGATTCCCGGCTTGGCGGCCGGCCTGATTCTGGGCTGTTTCTTCAAAGGGATCCAGGCCTGGTCGGGCGAGCCGGTCTACGTCCTTCTGCTGACAATCGATTATCTTCCCGTGGTAGGCGGGGCGGACCTGCCGGAAGGGGCAGCCTTTCTCCTTCATCTTCTGATTTCCTGTCTCGCGGCCTGGGTGATTCATCGGATCATTCTGCGAAGGAGATGGACAGGCAAGCGGCGGTGGGCCGCGCTCATGGGAGCGGGCATCGGGATCGGGGTGCTGCTTTACCCGACTTCGTTTCTGTCCGCTTATACCCCGCATGACTTCGCTCCGGTCTTTCTCACCTGGTGGCTCGCCGGCCATTTGCTGTACGGAATCACGCTTGGCTTGATGGGAACAGGCATTCATCCCCGGGTTTCTGCCGAAAGGCTTCCTTAATGCCCGGGCTGGCCTAAGAGACGGCCTGCCGATGAATGGAAACCTCCGAAATGACGCATACCAGGAGAAACGGAAACAGGACAAAGGATGGTTCTCATGGGAAATGCGCTTTGGCTGGTTTATGCCCTTCTGGCGGCGGTGACGGGGGCCTTGGTCGCCCTTTTCGGCAAAATGGGCCTGCAGGGCGTCGATTCCAATGTGGCCACCGCGGTACGGAGCGTGATCATGGCGGTCTTCCTGCTGGGAGTCATTGCGGTGCAGGGCAAGCTGAGCCTGATCCCGGTCATCACCGGCAATCGCAGAGCTCTCTGCTTCATCGCTTTAAGCGGAGTGGCGGGTGCGTTATCCTGGCTGTTCTATTTTCTTGCTCTCCGCTTGGGAAAGGTGGGTCAAGTGGCCCCGGTTGACCGGCTGAGCGTCGTGTTCGCGATCGTCCTCGCTTACTTTTTTCTGGGCGAGAAGATCAGTCTGCAGGGCGGGATGGGCGTGGGCCTTATGGTGGTGGGTGCGATCCTCGTTGCCTTGGCTTGAAGGCGGCGAGCCGGCGCGGTGTCCTTCTTGGACGGCCCTTCCCCAGAGCTCTAACGGTCCTGTGCTAAAAATTCCTGCCGTCTCCGTAACCTTTAAGCGGCTCGGGCTGTCTACCCTGTAGAGAGGGATGGAGAAAGGCAGGGAAGACGATGACCCGTATCCAGAAGCTCGTTTCGCTGTCCGCACTGGCCGCAATGGTGCTTGGGATGCTTCTGGTCGCGGCCGTATTCATGAGCCAGCCAACGGAAGCCAATGAGAACGAAATGGACGCGAGGCTTGCTTTGCTGTTCCATCAGCTGGAGAAAGAAGTTCAGGCGAAACCGGCCAAGGGTTTAAGCTCGAACCCCTATGATTACCTAAAAGAAAGCACGGCTTGGGAGCAGATCGTCGGGCTTGGAGAGGAAGCGCTCCCGTCGCTGGAGAGAAGGCTCCAGGATTCCTCCAACGGATTGGTAGGATATTGGACCGCTCTAGCCATGGAGCGGATTGCCGGAGTGGACCTGAAGAAGCAGGGGAGTACCGGCTGGGAGACGGTGGAGGAGTTCAAGACCGTCTGGGAGGGGTATCGGCAAAAGAAGACCGGGGCAGCTGATCCTCGGTAATCGGACGATTGGTTCGTTAGACATTATGGCCGCGTAAACCGTCCCCGGGACGGTTTTTTTGCGCTGCCGCCAAAAAAGTTTCGGCCGCAGGTGAACCGGATCCCCTCTTCCTTTATCTAATTGTTATAATGCTTCCGGAAGCATACATAAGGCGGTCCTACGGGAACCGCCGCAAGGAGGAGAACGTGCTTGTCACCGTCGCTATCCGATATCAAGCTTGCCCGCCGAGGGGACAAGGAGGCGTTTGCCCGCCTGATCCGGACCCTGGAGCTCAGTCTCTATGGCGTAGCCCGGTCGATGCTTCGCCGGGACGAGGACTGCGCCGATGCCATTCAGGAAACGATCCTGAAGGCGTGGAACGCCCTGCCCTCGCTGAAAGAGCCCGCCTATTTCAAAACCTGGCTGTGCCGGATCCTGATCAACGAATGCCGGCGGCTGATGCGCCGGGACAGCCGCACCGTGGCGGTTGATGAGATTCCCGCCGAGGCCTTCTCAACGGACGCTTATGAGAACATAGACCTGCGAAAAGCCGTGGACCGGCTGGAGGAAACCCTGAGGCTCGTGGTGACGCTTCATTATTATGAGGACATGCCGCTTAAAGAGATTGCGGAATTGCTCGAAGCCCCCGAAGGCACGATAAAATCCCGTCTTCATCGGGCGCGTCAGCTGCTGGCCGAATGGCTGGAAGGACCGGAGGAAAGGAAGATGACCTATGAGCCGTGCTAATCTGGATGCCCGCTTGGAACACCTGCTGGAGGACAAGCCGAAGGAGCTGCCGGACGCGGTTCGTTCCCGGATCGAGCTTACCCTTGCCCGTCTGCCGGACCGCCGGCCAGCCTGGCGTCCTTGGCGGCCGTGGGCTTTCGCTACGGCCGCCGCAGCTGTAACGGCTCTCGCGGTTCTCGGCTCGGCCTTCGTCTCTCCTGCGGCCGCCGCCCAGCTCCGCCACATGCCCGGCGCAGCGTCCGTGTTTCGGCTAGCCGGGGACTTCGGGCTCAAAGCTGCGGACGAGAAGGGGCTGGTGACCACGGTGAACCAGCACGCCGACGACCAGGGAATCGAGCTGCAGATCTCCGAAGCCCTGTACGACGGGACCCGGCTGTCCATTGGGTACCTTCAGACGGCTTCGGGCCAGCCCGGGGAGCTGGAAAGCATACGGTATGCCATTGACGGCAAGCCCGTGTCTTTTGCAGGCAGCCAATCCGGGAGCCGAATGGACGAGCATACGTATGCCGGGGTCATCAACCTAACCCCGGAGGCGGAGCTGCCGAAGCAATTTGAAGTGACCATGACCGTCTCCCGAATAGGAGGGAAGGAAGGAAAATGGGCCTTTACCTTCCCGGTCCGCAGGATGACCTCCACGAACACAGTCGTGATGCCCATGAAAACCCAATCTTCCGGAGACCTGACGCTGACCGTTCGGAAAATCGTCTTCACGCCGAGCTCCACCGAGTTGGATGTTCAAATCAAGCAGCCGAAGTCGTTCGACCGCTTTATCAACTACGATTTGGTGGATGACCAAGGAGTGGTGTTCGAGCGGCGAAGCGGAGGAGGCGGAGGACGAACCGAAGGAGATTTTGAAATCGCGGATTTCAAGCAGCTTTTCGGCCCTGCTCAGAAGATCCCTCAATCCGTAACCGTCCGTCCCGTCATCGAAGGCGGCCTCGAAGCCTCGGTTCCTCTAAAAGAAACCCGGGTCCCTATGGAGTCCGCCCCGGATGAGGAGCATCCCCTTGTTCTATCCCAAGGGGAGACGGGACAGCTCAAGATTACCCGAGTGGAGTTTCTGAAGGACAAAACGCTTGTCCATTACCAGACCGAAGGCAGCCAGCCCTTCCTTCAGTCAACCCAGTTGTGGATTGAGGACGAGACGGGACGCAAGTATCTGCTGCTCGACAGACGGACCGAGACGGTCGACCCCGGCCGCCATATGTTCCTTAGGGAATTTCCTCCGTTCCGTCCGGACCAGAAGCTGACCTTTGTCACCCGGGAGCTGCCCGAGCCGAACTATGCCGAGGGGCTGGAGATGACCATTCCGATTCAAAAGTAATTCCAGGAGTTATTTAGTAATACTTTGCATTACTTAATTGCAATTTATCATGAGAAGGCGGCCAAAATCCTTACTCCACAAGGGTTTTGGCCTTTTTATATAAGGAAGGAAGTTCGCGGTGACTTCTGATTTCATGCTGCAATCCCGCCTTTTCTTCAGTTGAAATCTGCTGCTCAAGACTTTCCCGGGAAATATTTATCTCTAGGATTTTACAATATTTTCCTGAACAATACATAAGAAAAAACGTGGCCAAAAGGCCCTTCCCATACCGTCGGAGCCCGATACGATTTCGCTGAAAGGAGGGACACGACATTATATAGTACAGGACTTCCGGCTCCCTAAGGCATGGCCGTTCACGCGGGGACCATCGGAAGCCTGCCAGAGGGCCTGCTCGTTCGATAACGTTTATCCGAATAGCATCGCCCCAGCGTCTCATGGAACGAAAGAATGGGACTTGCGTTATCGAACCAGGATACCCGCTAGGGCGGAAATTTGGCGGTTTCCCCCTGCCTGGGGCTGCTTTTGGCGCTTGCAAGAGAGATAATTATAAGCCTTCCAGCCCGGTTTTACCTCACTGACCGGCCATCCTTTTTCCTTTCCGGCAAGCCCAGTTTTCTAACCGTAATTTGCTTATTTTCTATCATTTGTTTATTTTCCACACGTCCAAAACCTAGGAAAGACAAGGGGTTAGGTCACGGCGAACGAAACAACCGCGGAAATTCCCCAACCTTATGAAAACCCTTACTTTACGATATCCCCTGCCTCTTCCTATAATCAGACCTAAGCCAAAGGGCGCAGAAAGCCGGTGACGGCTCGGGCTCGGGGGCAAACAAGCGTGACCTTTTATAAGGAGGAGTCAAGATGGTAACGAAAAAGAGAATGTCCGTGGTGCTAACCTTGTCGGCCATGGCAACCGTATTTGCGGGATGCGGAGGCGGTAAGGATAGTGCCTCAGGACAGAGCCCATCCCCGGCGGCAAGTGCGCCGGCAGCAACGTCGAATTATGGGGACACGGGAGGAGTCAAGCTTCCGATCGTTGACAAGCCCACCACTCTTACTTGGATGCTCGTTAGCGATAAAAATCCGAACCTGGCGGATTCCATGGTCATCAAGGAAATCGAGAAACGCACCGGAATCAAGCTGGAGATTCAAGCGTATTCCTCTCAAACCTATAAAGACAAGCTGAAGGTCGTTGTGGCTTCCGGCAAGCTTCCGGATATTTTCCATGGGCAAACCCAGACCGAAATTAACAAGATGGGTGCGCAAGGAGCCCTGACCCCGATCAACGAATACTTGAAAGACCTTCCTAACTTCAAAAAGCTATATGTAGATGATAAAGAAAACAACTGGGTCATGAAATCGTGGTCCGATGACAAGAACAACATGTACACCTGGCCGATCTACGGGCTGAACCGTGACGTGAACCACGGCTTCCTGTACCGCAAGGATATCTTCGATAAAGTGGGCATTAAAGAATGGACGAACACGGATGAGTTCTACAATGCCCTTAAGAAGCTGAAGGAAGCTTACCCGCAGTCTTATCCGTACGCCTCCAAGACCAAGGAAAACATTTTCCGTGACTGGGCTTACGGCTGGGGCGTGGGCGGGAATGATTTCCCTGCTTACTATGACGAGAAGGACAAGACGTGGAAGAGCGCTTATACGGCGGCTGAATTCAAGGCTGAGCTTGACTTCATGAAGAAGCTGTACAACGAGGGGCTGATGGATCCGGAGTTCCTGACCGATACCGACGCTTCCTGGACGGCCAAAATGACGACCAACAACAAGTCGTTCGTAACCTTCGACTGGATCGGGCGCCTGGATTCGTTTGCGAACCAAGTCAAGTCCCAGAATCCGGAGTACAACCTTCGCTACGGCAACCCGGTAGGACCGACCGGCCATGTCCGCAGCCTGCCTAAGATCAGCAACTTCGGTATCGTCGTGCCGAACGGCAAGAACAAGGAAATCGCCCTGAAGCTGCTCGACTACTTGACGAGCCCGTCGGGTTCCTCGCTGGTTACGATGGGAATCGAGGGCGAAACCTACAAGATGGAGAACGGCAAGCCGGTTTATCCTGAGCTGAAGGACGTTCCGCTCGTAGACATCGCGGCGCTGGAGAAGCAGTACGGCATGTGGCTCGAAGGCATGTATCTCCGTCCTAACAAGCAGAGCGTCTACTTCAACTTTACGGAGAAAGAAAAAGAAGCTCAAGACAAGATCAACAACGGCAAGAAATATGAGCCACTGGATCCGGTCCTTAAGTTCAACGACGATGAGTCGAAGACGATCGCCGACATCCGCACTTCCCTTGACAAAGCGGCTAACGAGTTTGCCGCTAAGTACATCATGAAGAAAGAATTCGGCGACGCTCAATGGACCGAGTGGACGCAGAACGCCGAGAAACTGGGCGCTAAGAAGATGGTGGATGCGTACAACTCCGCCCAGAAGCGCTTTGACGAAGGCAAGTAAGTATCATTCTCTAGTGTGAGTAAGCAAGCTATTTGACCGTAACAACAAGCAATCCCAAGAAAAAAGGACACCGATACCCTGGGGAGACTTCTCTCCGGGGTCCCGGTCCTAAAGAGTAGGAGGAGGGGCCATGCAGTTGACACAAGCGGAGCTGACGAGGCAGAAGAACCCGTCCCGCCTTTCGTCAGTTTGGCGCCATATTAAACAAGACCGTCAGCTTCTTATCCTTTTTCTTCCCTGTATCGTGTTCTTTATCCTTTTCCGGTACGGCCCGATCTACGGCTTGATCATCGCGTTCAAGGATTACAATGTATATCAGGGAATTCTGGACAGCCCGTGGGTCGGTCTGGAGCATTTCCGTCGGTTTTTTGACAGCCCGGATTTCTGGATTCTCTTCCGGAACACCTTGCAGCTCGGCCTTTTTACGCTCCTGTGGGCGTTTCCGTTTCCGATTCTGTTCGCCGTTATGCTTAACGAAGTCCGGTTTATCCGGTTCAAGAAATGGGTTCAGACGTTCAGTTACCTGCCCTCGTTTCTTTCCGTAGTTATCGTCAGCAGTATGATTATCGACTTCCTGTCGCCGACGCACGGCTTAATTAACGAGCTGTTGAAAGCATTCGGGTTCACCCCGACCTATTTCCTGGCGGCACCGGAATGGTTCCGGACCATCTACATTTCCACCGACATCTGGCAGCATATGGGCTACGATGCGATCATCTACCTGGCGGCCATCGCCGCGATTGATCCTTCGCTCTATGAAGCGGCCAAGGTGGACGGAGCGAGCCGGTTTCATATGATGCGCTACATTACCATTCCGAGCATCATGCCGACCATTGTCATTATGTTCATCCTGAAGAGCGGTGCCATGTTCCGGATCGGCTATGAGAAGGTTCTCCTTCTGTACAGCCCGATGACCTATGAGGTGGCCGACGTCTTCTCCACATATGTGTACCGCAAAGGGCTGTTGGAAACAAACTACAGCTATGCTTCAGCCGTCGGGCTGTTCGAGTCCATGATCGCCCTGGTCATGCTGCTCCTAACGAATTTTGTCAGCAAACGCGCAGGGGGGAAAGGATTATGGTAAGCATTAGGGCCACACGATCGCGTTATACGCTTCTCGACTGGGTGCTTGTGCTCATCCTCGGTCTGGTAGGCGTGGTCACCCTCTATCCGGTCATCTATATCGTAGCCATCTCCTTCAGCGATACGGCTTATATCGTGCAGAACAAGGTCTTCCTGTGGCCGAAGGGCTTCACCCTGGAAGCCTACCAGAAGATTTTCAACGATCCCAAAATTCCGCGGGCGTACCTGAATACCATCATTTATACCACGCTCGGCACGGGGATTAACCTGCTCATGACGGCAGTTGCGGCTTATCCGCTGTCGCGTCCGAACTTTTTTGGCCGCAAGTACTTTATGATTGCGATTGTCCTGACGATGTTCCTGAACGGCGGAATTATTCCGACTTATCTCATCGTGCAGAAGCTGCACATGATCGACTCGATCTGGGCCATCGTTATCCCGAACGCCATCTGGACGATGGAGCTTCTTATTCTGAAAAGCTTCTATGAGAACATGTCCGGCTCCCTGCGGGAATCGGCCTTGATTGACGGGGCGTCCGAATACCGGATTCTCTTCAGCATCATCCTGCCGCTTTCGAAGCCGGCGCTTGCTTCCATCGGCTTGTTCTATTTCATGGGCCACTGGAACAGCTTCTTTATTCCTATGATCTACTTGAATGACACGAAGCTTTATCCGCTGCAGGTCGTGCTTAGGGATATGCTGTTCTTCGATTCGACCCAGCAGAACAGCCTGGTCGACCAGTCGGCCATAACCCCTCAGGCGATGAAGAACGCGACTATTTTCGTGTCCATGGTTCCGGTTCTGCTCGTTTACCCGTTTGCCCAGAAATATTTTGCAAAAGGAATCATGCTCGGCTCCGAGAAGGGATAATGGCTCTTTTTGTCGAATAAGGTCTCTATGCGAAACCGTTCCGGTTTCCCTGCTAACCACAAAGGGGGCTCGGAGATGCTTAGATTCCGTATGACTGCGAACCAAGGCCTGCTGCGCATCTTCTTCGCTCTGCTGCTGGTGGCCATCATCATGTTTACGTCGAACTATATGGTGTTCCGCAACTCCATCTCGGGCATCTATAACGAGGTCAAAGAGAACAACCAGCTCGTCGTAAAGAACATCATCCGCTCGTTTGATGAAAGCTTCAAGGATGTTAACGACATCATCTTCTCCATCAACGTGCTGCCTTATCGCGCCATCGACGGCTCGGGAAACCTGGACATGCACAGCGTGTATATGCTTCAGAAGCAGATCGGGACGGTCATCTCCGCCAATAACTACATCGAGGATGTGGTGCTGTTCTACAAAGGGGCGGATTTGGCCATAACGTCCACGGGAACCATCGATCTTAGTGAGCTGATCGGACAGAAGTACAACAACCGGACCTACTCGGCGGCGTACTGGAAATCCACGGCATTGAACAAGCATCCGCAGAAAATTTACCCGGCCGATTATTATTCGGCACGGAACGGGCCATCCCGCAAGCTGCTTGTAGTGCTCAGCAACAATCAAGTGGCCGACCAGAACATTATGGTTTTCATGGATGCGGATAAGCTTCTCCGGCAGGCCAATCAGGAAGCCATGATGGAGGGGACCTCGCTTCTCGTGCTGGACGAAGAGCGGAATGCGGTGCTCAACACGGAGGACAGCTGGGATCTGGTTCAGCTTCTGAATGACATGAACAGGGGAGTCGGCCCCGACGGAACGGTTCAGCGTAAAGATTACGAATACACCTTCTACCGCTCTGACTTCAACGGGTTCCTTTACATCAACAAGGCCCCGTACCAGTTCGCCAATCTGCAGTCGGTCGCTTCGGCGAACCGGACGATTATGGGAATTGCCATCGGAATCGCTATTCTGCTGTCCATCCTGCTCAGCCGGTATCTGTATAAGCCGGTTTCCCAAATCGTCAAGCTGGTAGGCGGCCGGGAAAGGGGGACAGCCGATTTTGGGACGATTCTGGCCGGCGTCGGCCGTCTGCAGAAGGAGAACGAACGGCTGAAGGAACAGCTCGAGCTCGACCGGGCGGACATGCGGCGGGACGCCTTCCTGCAGGCGCTCGACGGAGTGCCGCTGTCACGGACGAAGGAGCTGAGAACGCAGCAGTCCTTCTCCGAGTTCTTCCAGGAGAAGGGCTTCGTGCTGGCGTCCTTCCAGCTGCGTCCCGAGCCCGGGGGGGAAGGTCCTCTGGATTCGGTGGAAGAGCTCTCCGAAGCAATCCAAGCCGGGCTCGGAAGCCGGCTGACGACCCGGGTGTTCGTGTTTCATGCATCCCGGTTGTCCTTCCTTGCCCTGATCGGGGTCAAGCGTTCCACGGAACGGGAAGAGACCGTCCGGCAGATCCGCTCCTTCCTGGAGCGGGCCGAGGAGGGGGCTTGGCAGGGCTTCTCAGCTACGGCGGCGGTCAGCCGGTTCTACGAATCGAAGATCGGGAACTGCCCGGCCGCTTACCGTGATCTGTTGGACTGCCGGCTCTACCGGCAGGCGGATTCCCGGGATGCCGTCACCGATTACGGGGCCATCCGCTTTACCTGGAAAGCCCATTTTCCCCTCGATGAAATCGAGAAGGCGGCGAATACGCTTGCCGGGGGCAATGTGGCGGACTGCCAGGTCGCGGTGGATGCCGTCCTAACGGAGAACGTCCGGCGGCATGTTCACCATCACCAGCTGGATGCGGTGGCGCGAACCTTGTTCTACTGCCTGCTGCGCCCGCTCGAGATGAGCGATGCCGACGGGGAGGACATTCTTGCTCTGGAGTCGGCTTTTCTTCGGAAACTCGAGGTCTCTTTAAGCGTCGAGGAAATCCGGGAGGCGCTGTTTGAGGCGGTAGAGATTATTGCGGCCAAGGGAGCCTCCAGCCGGAAAACGAAGCTGAATCCGGCGGCCATTGCGCATCATCTCAAGAGCAGCTACCGGGAGAACCTTCACCTCGATGCGATGGCCGAGGCTTATGGAACGACGCCAAAATATTTCTCTAATTATTTCAAGAAGACGTTCGGCGTCAATTTCGTGGATTACCTGAACCGGGTACGGCTCTCCCATGCGAAAGAGCTCCTGAAGACGACCGACAAGAGCGTCTCGGAGATCGGGGAGCTGACCGGGTATTTGAATTCCTCAACCTTCACCAATACGTTCAAAAAATATTACGGATTATCGCCAAGTGATTACCGCCGAAACGAAGCGGCAGACCAATCGGCTAACCGGAGGAGAAAATTATGAGAGCGGCAGCCGCCCAAAACGGAAAGATTGTCATGATAACGATGCCGGAGCCGGAGCTACCGGCCGGTCACGTGCTTATCCGCACGGAATATTCCGCCGTCAGCCCGGGAACGGAGCTGACGATGACCAAGCGCTCGGGCGAGGTGCCCGTGGGCCTCGGCTACAGTGCCGTAGGGATTGTCGAGAAGCTGGGTGAGGGCGTGACAGGCTTGGAGCCCGGCCAACGGGTAGCCTGCTACGGCGCCCCGTACGTCAAGCACGCCGAGCTGCTCGCCGTTCCGTCGAACCTGACGGCCCTTGTTCCGGCTCACGTAAAGCCGGAGGAAGCGGCCTTTGCGGGGCTTGGAGCCATTGCGATCCATGCCCTGCGGACGGCGGACCTCCGCTTCGGCGAATCCGCCGTCGTCGTCGGGCTTGGCATCCTGGGCAACCTGATCGCCCAGATCGCCGATGCCTCGGCCGTGGTCACGCTCGGCCTCGACTTGTCCGCCGAGCGGGCCGCGAAGCTGGGCGAGGTCGCCCGCGTGGCGGCCTTCGCCTCGCAGGACGAGCTGGAGGCGGCCCTTCCCGCCGCCACCGGCGGATTCGGCGCCGACAGCATCCTGCTGTGCGCGGGAGGCCCGGGGATGGAGCTCATCAACCGCTCCTTCCAGTGGATCCGCGACCGCGGCAAAGTGGTCATCGTCGGAGACTTGACCACGGAATACACCCGCTCCGCGATGTTCGGGAAGGAAGCGCAGGTGCTCATCTCCCGGGCAGGCGGACCCGGCCGGTACGATGCCGGCTATGAGCGGGAGAACCGGGACTACCCGATCGGCTACGTCCGCTGGACGGAAGGCCGGAATACCCGCGAATACATCCGGCTGCTCGCCGAGGGCCGCATTAACGTGGCTCCGCTCGTGAGCGGGATTTACCGGATCGAGGAAGCGGAAGCCGCTTACGAAGGCTACCGCCAGCCGACTACGATGGGGACGCTGTTCCGGTACTCGTAAGAGGATGGCCGCTTTCCCGGCAGATACCGAAGGGAAAGCATAAGACCAAACGCAAGACCCTAACCCCACCGTCAGGCGCAAGCCTTTCGGCGGGGTTTTTAGCGTTTGCGACGAGATGGTCTTGGAGACGAAGGGCTAGGCCAAGCGGCCTCCGGATTGCCCAATTCCGCCTGCCGCGGTACACTGAGGGAAACGGACTTGTCCGAACCGCGCTGAGCCGGCAATCGCCGCCAGCCAGTTCACGGATAAGCAAGCCAGCAGCATGGAGAGGAGCTACTGCACCATGACCAGCCAAATCATTCGCCATGTGCGTATAGCCGACGGCCAAGAGCCCCAGGAAGGGGCCGTTCTAATCCGGAACGGCCGGATCGAGCAAGTGTGGAAGAACGAGCCCGTCCCGGATGGAACGATGGCGGATACAGAGATCGACGGGGGAGGACGTCTGCTTATCCCGGGGATGATCGACGTCCATATCCACGGAGCCGAGGGACACGACATGATGGACGGAACGCTGGAGAGCGTGGAGGTCGTCTCCCGGGTTTGTGCCCGTACCGGCTGTACGTCGTTTCTCGCCACCTCCGTCTCGTCTACGCTGGAAGACCTGCTCGAGATGATTGCGAGTGTTTCGCGGTCGGTCGGCCGGGAGCCCGGTGCCCGGATCGCCGGAATGCATATCGAAGGGCCTTACCTGAACGTGAAGAGAAAGGGGATGCAGAACGAGCGCTTCCTCCGTCACCCGGATCAGGAGGAGATGACCCGGATCCTGGAGGCGGCAGGCTCCTTGATCCGCATGGTCACCCTGGCTCCCGAGATCCCCGGCGGCCTGGAGATGATCGCCTTCCTGAAGGATAGAGACATTGTCGCGGCTGCGGCCCACTCGGATGCGACTTACGAACAGGCCAAGGAAGCGTTCCGGTGCGGCGTCAGCCATATCACGCACTGCTTCAACGGCATGAGGCCGATTCATCACCGGGATCCGGGGATGGTCGTAGCCGCCTTCGAGGAGAAGCAGGTCAGCGTGCAAGCCATCGTCGACGACGTTCACCTGCATCCGGCCATCGTGAGGCTCATGTACCGCGAGAAGGGGCCGGCCGGTATGGTGCTCATCACCGACGCGCTGCAGGCCATGGGCATGGGGGACGGAACCTACCGGTTCGGCGGCCATGACGTGACGGTAGCGGAGGGCGTCGCCACCCTCGCGGACGGCACCCTCGCCTCGAGCACCGTGACGATGAACGAGGCGCTGGCCAAGGCGGTCCACGCCGGCATTCCGCTGGCCGATGCCGTCACCATGGCGACCCGGACACCGGCCGACGTGCTTGGCCTGCCGGCCAAAGGCCGAATCGCCCCCGGCGCCGATGCCGATCTCGTCCTGCTGGACGACGGCTTCGAGGTGCTGTGGACGATGGTCGAAGGGGAGAAGGTATACGAGCGGAAGGGATAACCGGACTCCGAAGCTAAGGCCCGTGTGGGGGTCGGAACGGGGACGGGGATCCACCCGGACCGGGCCTGCTGCCGCTTCGTCAAGAACAAAAGCCAGGACGAAAGGGTCGCTTGACCCCAGTCCTGGCTTTTGTAGTTCCTGGTTAGAGGAGGGCGTCTTCCTGGGATCGGCCCGTCTTCCGCGGAGCCGTCTCTAGTCCGTTCAGACTGCCGGGGAGCCCAACCGGCTCACTGGAGAAAAGCCAGCAGCGTCGCGTTAAAGGCCTCCATCTCGTCGATCACGACGCCGTGTCCGCTGTTGGCAAAAGGGTACAGCCGCGAGCCGGGAATCTCCTTATGAAGCACCTGAGCGCTCGGGAACGGCACAATCCGGTCATGCACCCCGTGGAAAATCCCGGTCGGCACCCGGATCTTCTCCAGATCTGGCCTTAGGTCCTCGTCCCGCAGCGAAACCAGGCACTGGATCGTGGCGTAGGAGGCAGCCTCCAGCCCCAGTCCCTGAAACCACCCGAGAAGCTCCGGGCCCAGGTTGCGGTTGAAGAACATCCCTCCGAATTCGGCCAGCATCCGCGGGCGGTTGTGATAGGTTTCCCGGATCAGGTCGTTCACCTGACTCACCGGCAGGCCGAACGGATAATCCGGCCGCTTGACGAAGACAGGCGCCGCCGCGTCCACCAAGGCGAGGCGGCCGATCCGGAGTCCGTTATGCCGGGCCATATAGCGGATCGAGATGGCCCCGCCGATCGAGAACCCGACCAAGGCGGCATTCTCCACCTGAAGCGTTTCGAGAACGGCGGCCAAGTCGTCCGCCAGCCGGTCATACGAATACCCGTGCCACGGCTTATCGGACTGGCCGAACCCGCGCAGGTCGAGGGCGATGCAGCGGTACCCCCGCTGCGGGAAAACGTTCAGCTGGTACTCGAACATCCGGTGATTGGCCGGCCAGCCGTGGACCCAGACCACCGGGCGGCTTCCGGCACCGGGGTTCAGGTCCTGAACGAAAAGGCGGACACCTTTTTCCACCTCTAAGAACACAGGGCATTCCACCTTTCGGATTCGGCGAACGGGAACCGAAGATGGAATATGTATATTCAGGGGACGGCCCCGCTATTAAAAAAATCGGACGATCCAGGCGATCCAGTGGGCGGCAGGAAGCAGCAGCAGCTGGGCCAGCAAGGTTCCGCACAGGCGGGAAACCATGAGGATGCCGAACATTTTGCTCATGGCCGAAGGGGATTTCTCTCCGCGCAGCACCTTGTCCGTTAGCAGCGCAACTTGTGGATCAATCAGCATCGCCAGCAGGACGGTGGCCACCCCGTTGATCAAGCCGGAAGCCTGGGAGGCGGCATCCCGGTAATCGGGATAGAGGTAAGAGGCGACCAGGGCGGAGAGCACCCCGATCGTATAGATGGCGGTGACAACGACATTGGTGAGGAGCAGCCGTTTTGGAATGCCTCCGATCCGCAGCCTGGCGAGCATTTGACGAGTGGGAGGGCGCAGGTGGCCTCCAGCCCGGCGCAGGCGGTCCAGAGTGACGGAGGTGCGCATCATTTGCGGGAAGGAGCCCGCTTCCTCCAGGTGGGCCAGCACCCGGGTCGAGAGGGAAACGACGGTCGGAAGCAGCAGCATCGCCAGAAGCGTACCGGCCGAAGCTCCGGCAATAATGATCCGAAAATGGCCCAGCAGGTCATACTCCGCATGGGACCGGGCGTATTGCACGACGGTAGCCGTCATCGGCCCCTGGATCATGTTGGAGGTACGCGCCAGAAGCAGCACAATGCCGGTGAGCGACAGCGCCGCCGCCAGCTTGCCCGTGCGAATGCCGGCCAGCCGGATTCCATAGGCGAGCGTCTCGGCCATATGAATGAGCAGGGTGAAGAGGGCGACTAGCAGAACTTTTTCCAGCACAAGGGTTCCTCCGCTTCTTGAATAAAAAAGGGTCTACCCCATAGAGCCGAGTCCGCCCGTGAGGACATACCCGAAGCAGGCGATGTTCAGCAGGAGCGTAATGCCCGCCCCGATCAGAACCCCCTGCATCATGCCCTGGTTTCGGCGGAGCAGGATCAGAGCCGGGATCACGTACACCAGCTGGGCGATTCCGATCATGAAGAATCCGACAGGGAACACGAACAGCAGCAGATGAAGAAGCGCCAGAAGGCCGATGCCTTTCCACACTTCCTTCTTTGACCAGATCTTCGGTTCTTTGCTCATTCGCGTCTCCCCCCGGCGGGTACGATTTCATCGCGGAGCTTCTGAAGCTTGGCTTCCTGGTCCCCGCGGTAGAACAGATTGTACGTGTCAAAAGGAATAATCCGTCCGTCCGGATGCGCGATGTGGACGCAGGACTTTTTGACCGAGCGGACGTCGAAATTATACGGATCGAGAAACTGCATGATCAGCACACGAAACACGTTATCGTACCCGACATGCTCGGGCACCGACACGAGCGGAAGGCAGCACAGGAGGCTCTTCAGCGAAAGCGCCTGGGAAGCGGGCGAGTGATTCGTCGAGAACAGCTCGAAAATCTTCGACCGCAAGGAGGCATCCTGCTCGAACACGATCGTGTTGCGGCCGCCCTCGAGAAGCACGTCGGGGTCGATCAGGCCGGTGAGAGGCACGGCTTCTCCGCCGAGCTTCAAGGCATAGCCCATCGCGAGCGAATCCGGGTGGCACGGTACCGGGATCATGTCCTCGGCGCGGAACACGCCGGACTGGTCGATGATCATCTGCCGCACCTCGGACAGCGTCAGCCGGTCCACGGCCGGGTCGAAATCCTCAAGCCGCCCCGCGGCCTGGATCGGCTGGAACGTGACGCCGCGGACGCAGCGCTGCTCGAGGCCGAATTGGATGATTTTCCCGACCTCGCTGTCGTTCAGGCCCTTCTTCAAGGTCACGACTAGGGTGGTGGAAACGTTGAACTCATTCAGGTGCTCGAGCGCCTTCATCCGGATGCTGCGCAGGTCCGCGCCCCGCAGCTCCTTAAGCGCTTCCGCCTCGAAGCTGTCGAACTGCAAATACAGCTCGAAGCCGGGCAGGTACTCCGCCAGCCGGCGGGCGAATTCGCGGTCCTGGGCGATGCGGATGCCGTTCGTGTTCACCATGAGGTGCTTGATCGGCTTGGTTTTGGCGAGATCGAGAATCTCCCAGAACTGCGGATGGATCGTAGGCTCCCCGCCGCTGATCTGCACGACATCCGGCTCGCCCTCGTTGCGGACAACCGCATCGAGCATCGCCTCGATCTGCTCCAGCGTCCGGAACGTCTCCCGTTCCGGGGACGATTCCGCATAGCAGATCGGGCACTGCAGGTTGCAGCGTTCCGTCACCTCGATGAGCGTCAGGCAGCTGTGCTGCTCATGATCCGGGCACAGGCCGCAGTCGTACGGACAGCCGTATCGGATCGGCGTATTCCACACCTGGGGCATTTCGGCTGGCTTGATGAACTCCCTGCACCTTTTGTAATAGTCGATGTCGGTGGAGATCAGCACCTTCTCGGGGCCGTGCACCATGCAGTATTTCTGCAGATAGACCCGGTCGTTCTCGAAGATAACCTTGGCCTCGGCCTTGCGGAGGCATTGGGAGCAGATGCTGTTCGTCAATTCGTAGAAGAGATAAGGGCGGTTTTTGGGCAACTAGATCATTCCTTTCGCTTGCACGGGAGGGGTTCTCCAACGTCGGATGAGGAAGGCGTAATAGACGAGTCCGGCCAGGCAGGCCAGCTGAACGTTGTTGAGGCCGGTGAACGGATGGGGCGTCGGCTTGATGAAATCGACGAGAAAGCGGAACAGCAGGTAGCCGGTCATGAACAGCTGAAAAAGCGCCCCCGAAGGAAGTCGCGCCTCGCCCCGGCGGATGCTACCCTTGATGTAGGCGAGGACCGCCGCAAGGCCGAGCAGGAAGGCGATCTCGTACAGCTGGGTCGGATGCCGCGGGATACCGTCCCCGAAATCAACGCCGGTCCACCAGCCGGTAGGTGTCCCGTACGTATGGTCGGACAGCCCCGTCAGGAAGCAGCCCATCCGGCCGATGGCCATTCCGGTGATGAGGGGGAAAACGAAGTCATCCCCGGTCGACTGCGTCACGCCGATCCGCTTCTTCGTCCATTCTACGCCGATGAGGCCGCCTAACAGACCACCCACGATCGTTTTGCCCATCATCAGGTAGGTGAGATCGTTCCAGTGAGCGGCTGTCGAGGCCGGATCCTCGAACCAGTACAGCATTTTGGAGCCCAGAGCGGCCCCCAGCGTGGCCCCGACCACCACCCACATCGCCTTCCGGCCATCGAGCCTTTCCTTGCTTCGCGTGTAGAGGTACACCCGAAATCCGATAAAATACGCGAGAAATTCCAGCACGGCATGGGGGTGAAGCGTGAGGGACCCCAGGTGCAGGTAAACGGGAAACGTCATGATCCGATAAATCCTCTCTATGCAGGCTGGCCCCCTGGCCGCAGGCGGCCTTTTCAAAAGGGAAGAAGCCGGTTCGTTATATGGGGAATTATAGCATATCGTTCCGGGGGATGGGCAGGGAGGCTGGCAGCCCTTTCTTTTTTCCTGATGTTGACAAGAGGGAGAGATGGAATTATGATGGGAATGTAAGTGATCACTTGCATATAAGGAGTTAGCCATGACCACCCACACCGACACGTCCGACAAGCTTCTGCAGGCGGCCATTGAGCTGATGGCGGAGAAAGGCTACGACGGAACGACAACGAAGGAAATCGCAGCGGCGGCCGGGGTTAACGAGGTCACGCTGTTCCGCCGCTTCGGAACGAAGCAGGGACTGCTCGAAGCGGCCTTTCACCGGTTTCATTATGCCGGGGAGATGACGAAGCTGTTCGAGGAAGAGCTGACCGGGAGCCTGCAGGAGGACTTGGTCACGGTCAGCCGGATGTACCACCGGCTCATGCACCGCAACCGCAAGCTCCTCTCCATCGCCCAGAAGGGGAGCGGCAGCCTGCCGGAGGAGGTTTACCGGGAGGCGGCACGCCATCCGGTGCAGCTGAAGAAGCTGATGGCCGACTATTTGGCCGCTATGGCGGAGAAAAAGAAGGTGACGGTCGCCGACCCGGAACTAAGCGCGCTGTCCTTCATGTGGATGAATTACGGAGCCTTCGCCAGCGGGCTCGGTCCGGATACCCCGAAGCATGGGGCTTCGCTGGAGGCGTTTATCGAGGAGAGCTGCGCACTGTTTGCTAGGGCCATGACCCCCTAGCCTTTTTATTCCGCATAATGAAAGTATGCACTTGCATACATTTGAGAAGGAGTGTGTCTGTATGAATTCAACGTCCACCCTGGCCTCCCCAAACCCGGAGACCAAAGGACCCATCCTCATGCGGCTGATGATGCTTACCGTGATGATGTCTTCCATGAGCGCTTTGCTGTTCCATGCCGTGCTTCCGCAAATCAGCCGGGAGTTCGGGCTCAGCCTGGCCGAGGCAAGCTGGCTTTCCTCCTCCTATGCGCTGATCTACGCCTTCGGTACGGTGACGTACGGGAAGCTGGCGGACCGGTTCCAGCTCCGAAGCCTCCTGACCTTCGGGCTGCTGCTGTTCGCTGCAGGCTCCTTCGTCGGCCTGGTCTCCCATTCCTTCCCGGCCGCCCTGCTCGGACGATGCCTGCAGTCGGCGGGAGCCGCGGCCATCCCGGCCGCCGCTCTCCTCATTCCGGTCAAGTACTTCCCACCGGAGCGAAGAGGCCGGGCCTTTGGCATGACGGCCGTCGGCTTGGCGATCGGCGGCGCGCTCGGGCCCGTCGTCTCGGCGCTCATCATCAGCGTGGCCCACTGGCGGTGGCTGTTTATGCCCTCCCTGCTCCTGCTTCTGCTGCTTCCGCTGTATCGGAAGCATCTCGACTTGGAGGCCAAAGACACCCGCCCCTCCTTCGACTGGCTGGGCGGGGCCCTGCTGGCCGCAGGGACGGCCAGTCTGCTCCTCGGCGTCACCAGCCTGCACGGGGCCTACCTGCTGGCAGCCGGGGGACTCCTCCTTCTGTTTGCCATTCGGATCCGGTATGCCAAAGAGCCGTTTATCGATCCGGCGCTGTTCCAGAACGGCAAGTACACCGCCGCCCTGGCGGCCGCCTTTCTCGTCAGCGGAATCGGGGTCTCGCTTTATTTCTTGTCCCCGGTTCTGCTCGCCGATGTTCATCACCTGAGCTCCACGTGGATCGGCTTTGCCATGGTTCCCGCCGCGGCGGCCTCCGCCCTATTAGGGAGGAAGGCCGGGAGACTGGCCGACCGCAAAGGGAACGCCTATCTGATCACGATCGCCGCCGGCCTGCTCAACGCCTGCTTCCTGCTCCTGTCCACTTTTGCCGGAAGCCCTCCCTGGGTCGTGTCTCTTGTGCTGGCACTGGGCAACGTGGGCCAGTCCTTTTACCAGATTGCGATGTCCCATCTCGTCTCGCAGTCGCTGCCGAAGGACCGGACCGGAGTGGGGATGGGGCTGTTCTCGATGACGGGCTTCCTGGCCCAGGGGATGGCGTCAGGAATCTACGGGATTATGGCTTTGCAGGGGGCTTCCGTCGGATGGAACCCGTTCCAAGGGAACGATAGCGCGATAGGGTTCAGCAACCTGTATCTCGCTCTGGCTTTGCTGCACGGGTTGATGTGGTGTGCCTACCGGATGGCGGCCGCAGGAGAGAAGGGAGCCTGGGAGGGGTAAAAGCCGGAAAACAGGATGAACGATTCGCCCGAGATTCAAGGAAAGGATCAGCAGAAACCAATCATTAGGAGGAATGGGAGAATGGAAGGAAGAGCAAGGGAAATCATTAGCGAAGAGCTGTCCGGATGGCCGGGAGTGACCGAGGGTCCTCACCGGTTCGGAGGGATCGAGTTTCAGTTCGAGGGGAAGGAGATCGGGCACCTGCACGGCGACACCCTGCTCGATCTGCCGATGAGAAAGGCCGTGCGTGATGAGCTTGTCGGCAGCGGCCGGGCGAAGCCTCATCACATCTATCCCGATTCCGGGTGGGTTTCCTTCTACTTGACGTCAGAGGGGGACGCGGCGGCAGCCATCGGGCTGCTCCGGCTAAAGTACGAAGAGCTGGTCTCGGCCGCGAAGAAACGGGAAGAAGGCTAGGCAGGCGGAGTCCAAAGGTCTTGGCCCACAAGCGGTAACCAGCACGGACGTCGCAAGCCGTAACTCACAAGCCGTAACCCACAAGCAAAAGCTTGGAACCCACAAGCCGAAGCTCCCAACCGTTGCCCCAGCGGTACCAGGAAAGGAGCCGAACCCGGCTTCGGCCCGTTTTTGGGCATCAAGAGACTTTCCCGCCAACAAAGCTACCGGATGGCACTAGGACTCCAGATTACGCACCGTCGGGCTTTTTCCAGCCTCCCGGGGAGGAGGCAGCGTGCCGAGCATCCGGTCATAGACCGTATTCGTCACCCCGAACCAATGATGCTCGTTCTGGTAATGATGCAGAAGGTGGAGCTTCTTCATCCGGCGGCCCCAGGGCGTCCACGGAATCAGGGGACGGTGGGCGGCGTAATGCGTCCATTCGTAATACAGCAGGTAGGTGGAGGTCCCTGTGAAAAAAGCCGCCGTGACCGAAGGGTCGCCCGTCAGCCCATACACCAGCCCCGTAACGCCCGCCATAAGCGGCAGACTGTACCAAACGGGCAGCAGGATGAAGGCCAGATCGTCAGGCTCCGCGTGGTGCTGGTAATGCAGACGGCGGAGAAGGGCATGGAGCCGGGGATGGCGGGGCGGCTTCAAGTGAAAAAGATACCGGTGAAACCCGTATTCGCTTACGGTATAGGTAAGGGCCCCGGCGGCGAGCGCCGCCCAGATGCCGGCCCGCAGAAGCTGCCCTCCCGTAAGGATCCAGCCCAGCGCGGCAAGCACGGACATAATCTGGACATCCCGGTGTCCGAAAAATTCTTTAACGTATCGGATGGGAACCGCTCCTTTCCTGGCCCATAAGGGCAGGGTTCTTTCTCCATTCGACAAAAGCCCCCGGAAATCCTTTTGAAGAGCGCAGCGGATGATCTGTTGGAAGGGATAGAGAACTATCGAGGAAATAGAGGAACTAGAATTCTCTATTCCCTCTCCTGGAGCGGCTTCCTGGTTAGGAGAGGAACTCTGTTCCTCTATTAGGGGGAAAACAGGCCTTTAAAGCCCGTTTACCGGTGGAATAGCGAACTGGGGTTCCTCTATGTCCGGGGAAACGCTTCTTTTTTGGGCAATAAGATACTGGAGTTCCTCTATTTCTCGGGAAACGTTCCTTTGCCGGGCTATAAGGTACCGGGGAGCTCTATGCCCGGGGCACGTTCCTTTTCTGAGCTATGCGCTCCCTGGGTTCCTCTATTCTCAGGCTCCCTTTTCATTTTTGTACGCTTACGAAACCTCTCCCACCGACAAAGTTGCCGGATAAGCACTAGCAAACGCACAAGCAGACCGGCGATAGAGACATAGAATAGAGCAAGGCCAAGCGGCCGCCGTCCTTCGCTCCCCTTTGCCTGCATTCCACGAAGCGGGGGCGAACCACGGACGGACAGCACCGGCTTGGCCGCGACAGAAGGGAGGGAAAGGGAATGATTCCTTATCTGCTGTTTCAAATTGCTCTCGTCGTGATTACCGTTCGCGCCGTCTATACGACCATTACAGGAGTGACGGCACCGGCCAAAAACTGGCTCGACATTCTTTATAACGCTTCTATTGCGATAGCGGCGCTCGCGTTTCTTTTGGGAGGCTGGAACTCGTGACGAAAGCGGACCGGTCCGGATCCTCCGGGCTGTCCGTTTGACCGGAGTTCGGCGTCACCCCTAACGGGGATCCACCATATGGCGGACCCCTGCTTCCTAGCCGCTGCGGCCGTCACGACGGCCGTCAGCGCGTCCGCGAACCAGAGGCCCTGCCCCGTCAGGGCTTCTTTTTATGCCGGGAGAATTCTCGTAAAATATTGAAAGAAATCGTGCATCCTTCTTATACAAGCGCTTACATAACCCCTCTATACTGGAAGTAATCCAGCATACGAGGTGATCGCATGGAAGCTCAAATGGATAGAACGGCCGCCCGGGCGCAGGAACGGACACGATCGGGCAAACTACTGAAGCGCTGGAATGCGCCGCTTGCGGGCTACTTGTTTATCGCCCCCTGGCTGCTCGGCTTCCTGGTGCTCCAGCTGTGGCCCATGATTCAGTCGATGTACCTGTCGTTCACGGATTATTCCCTTCTTGAAGCACCGCGGTGGATCGGGGGCAAGAACTTCTCGGCGATCGCGCATGACCGGCTCTTTTACAACTCGCTGAAAGTCACCTTCCTGTACGTGCTCACGTCCGTGCCGCTGAAGCTCGCGGTGGCCTTGTTCGTCGCCATGCTGCTGAACCGCAAAATCCGCGGGATCTCGTTCTACCGGACGCTCGTCTACCTGCCTTCCCTCATTGGAGGAAGCTTGGCGGTGGCCGTGCTGTGGAAGAACATCTTCGGGATCGACGGCTTCATCAACCAGGTGGTGACGGTGTTCGGCATCACCCCGAAAAACTGGATCGGGACGCCTTCAACGGCTCTCGGCACGCTCGTTCTGCTTAGCGCGTGGCAGTTCGGCTCGGCGATGATTATTTTTCTCGCGGGGCTGAAGCAGATTCCTTCCGAGATGTACGAGGCGGCCTCCGTCGACGGAGCCAGCAAGACCCGCCAATTCCTGAGCATCACGCTTCCCATGCTGTCCCCGGTGATTTTGTTCAACCTGGTGATGGGGATCATCAACTCGTTCCAGATGTTCACCTCGGCCTTCATTGTCACGAACGGGGGCCCGATGAACTCGACGGAAATTTATGCGCTCTACCTGTACAACAAGGCGTTCGGTACGCTGGAAATGGGGTATGCCTCCGCGCTTGCCTGGATCCTGCTCGTGCTGGTAGCCGTCGCCACGTCGATCAATTTCGTGGTTTCGAAATACTGGGTCTTCTACGAATCGGAAAGGGGCTGACGGGCCATGAACAAGGAACTGACGTGGAAAGGAAAGCTGCTCACCCATGCCGTGCTTCTGGCCTTCAGCCTGCTCATGTTCTATCCGGTGCTGTGGTGGATCGGGGCTTCGTTCAAGACGACGCCGGAGCTCGCGCTGCCGACCCTTTTCCCGAAGAAATGGATGTGGGAGAACTACACGCTGGGCTGGAACGCCCTTCCGAAGTATACGTTCACGTATTTCTACCTGAATTCGCTCAAGCTTAACCTGACGACAACGGTGCTGCATGTTATTTCGGCCAGTCTCGTAGCGTTCGGGTTCGCCCGGCTGACCTTCCCGCTCAAAAATTTCTGGTTCTCGGTGCTGCTGCTCACGCTCATGCTGCCCGCCCAGGTAACGCTCATTCCGCAGTACTCGATGTTCTATTCCTTCAACTGGATCAACACGTACCTGCCGTTCATCGTCCCTTCGGCGATGGGGGGAGCGTTCTTCATCTTCCTGCTCGTGCAGTTCATCCGGGGCATTCCGCGGGAGCTCGACGAGTCGGCCAAAATGGACGGCTGCACCTGGTTCGGCATTTACTGGCGCATCGTGCTGCCGCTGACGAAACCCGCCCTTATCACCGTCATGATCTTCTCGTTCATCTGGGGCTGGGACGAATATTTCGGACCGCTCATATACTTGAACACGATGGACAAATACACGCTTCCGCTCGCGGTCCGAATGTTCATGGACACCCAGTCGGCGGTCGCGTGGGGCCAGCTGCTTGCCATGGCGCTTCTCTCGGTTCTGCCGCCGGTGATTATCTTCTTCCTGGCGCAGAAGCACTTTGTCGAAGGGATTGCCACCACCGGCCTGAAAGGATAAGATTTAGATAGCGGGCGATCAAGGCCCGGATACCGGTTATTCCCAGCTGCGGCTTCCGCAGCTTTTTCCATATTCGGGAAACCTATACGGGATGGCCGTAGAGGCCGGCGATAGAGGGCTTTTCGCGGCCAAAGATCCCTGGCAGAAAGGAGAGAGGGCATGGGCAGCATCTTGTACCGCTACCGGATCGATTATGTGTTCTTTATCTCCTTCGGGGTCTTCATCACGGTGCTGCTGGCCTTGATCACCTGGATCAGCTACACCCTTTCGGCCCGGGAGCAGGCGACCAGCACGTCCTATTACCAGCAGGGCATGCTGCTCGAGCTCAACAAGCAGCTGACCGCGCAGATGCGCAACGTGGAACAGTCGTCCCTTGCTGTCTCGCTCAACTCGGCCTTCGTGGATTATTTGACGCTGAAGGGTGATTACTATACTAGAAACAAGGCGAGGGATACGCTGGCCAAGGATTACCTCACGCCGCTTGTGAACAGCTCTCCTTCTATCCAATCCCTTCAGGTGTATGTGGATTCTCCTACGCTTACCGACCGGCAGGCCGATGTCCAGTTTCTCCCCCTGGCCTCCATAAGGGAGGAGCCCTGGTATGCCGCCGCGGAGAGAGCCGATTCCGTCTGGATCGGGGAGAGGGAGGTCTCCTCCGCGCAGGGATATGACCAGGCGCTCGGTTTTGTCCGCCGCATCAATTCGAAGGACGGCGTTAACATCGGAGTGCTCGTCATCAACCTGAAGGCGAAGGTGCTGGAAGACATCTTGAACGGAAACCAGGCGAACCCGAGCCGGCTTCTCTTCGATACGGGAGGGCGGCTGATGCTCCGTACGGGCCGGACCGCGGTGCCGCCCGGCGTTTATGAGCAGGCGGAAGGCGGTGCCGGCGGTCCCGCTTCGGATGCCGGTCACCGGAGAATCTCGCTGCCGGACCACAGCTCTCCCGCCACAGACGCGCTGATGGTCTGGTCCCGCTCCTTCCCTGACGGGTGGACGCTTGTGGAGCTTACCCCGTGGCGGGAGATCACCAGCGCAAGCCGCAAGCTCGCGAAGACGCTCGCTATCGTGGGCGGGACCGCCGGGCTTCTCGCTCTCGGGTTCACGCTCGTGCTCTCGCGCCGGTTTACCCGCCCGATCCGGGAGCTTCTGCAGCTGATGAGCGGCTATGCGCTGAACCGCAGCGTCCAGACGTACCCGACCCGCTACCACAATGAGTTCGGCAGCCTGTTCGGCGGGTACCGCAAGCTGGTCGAGCGCATAGAGGAACTCTACGCTTCCCTCGAGCTTCAGTACAAGGCCCAGCGCGAAGCGGAGATCCGCGCCCTTCAGGCGATGATCAACCCGCATTTTCTGTACAATACGCTCGATCAGCTGAACTGGATGGCGATCGAGGCGGGCCAGGACCGCATCTCCCACGTGCTCGAGCTCATGGGCCGCATGTTCCGCATCGGGCTGTCGAACGGGGAAAGCTTCATTCCCCTGGAGGACGAGCTGATGCACACGGAATGCTACCTGCAGATCCAGCAGCTGAAGTGGGGAGAAGGGCTTCATTATTCAATCGACTGCCCTTCGGAGCTCCGAGCTCTCCTCGTGCCCAAGCTGACCATTCAGCCGTTCGTGGAGAATGCCGTCATTCACGGCTTTCACGGCCGCCGCACCGGCACGGTGGCGATCCGGGTGCAAGAGCACCCCGAAGGCGTCCGGCTAACCGTCACGGACGACGGACGGGGGCTGCCGGACGGCTGGGAGACGAAGCCGCGGCGTAAGACCGGGGGCTACGGCATACGCAACGTGAAGGACCGGGTGAAGGCCATGTTCGGTCCGCCCTACGGGGTGGAGCTCACGGCAAGGGAGAACGGGGACGGAACGGAAGCCCGCATTCTTCTGCCCCGGCTGACCCGCAAACCTGATGAAGGAGGAGGAGACGGCCATGTGGAAAATCGTTCTCGTCGATGACGACCGGCAGGCCCTTCAAGGCATGCAACGCATGATTCCGTGGCGGGAGCTTAACCTCGAGCCGGTGGGCGAGGCGATGGACGGGGAGGAAGGCCTCCGGCTCATCCGCGAGCATGCCCCCGATATCGTCATCACGGATATTTACATGCCCGTCATGAACGGGCTCGACATGATCGAGCAGCTGCGCCGGGAGGACTTCGCCGGGCGGATCGTCATCCTGAGCGGCTACGCCGACTTCGAGTACGCCCGCCAGGCGCTGCGGCTCAGCGTGGACGACTATTTGTCGAAGCCGGTGACCCTGCAGACGATCCGCGAGGTGCTGGAGAAGGCCATAGCCGAGCTCGAGGCTGCAAGCCGGCAAAGGCTGGAGGAGCATGAGCTGAGGCAGAAGCTCATGCTCTATGAGCCGTTCGTGGCGAACGAATGGCTGAAGGCGGTCGTGACCGGCTGCGGGAAAGGCCCAGAGGCCGGAGAACCGCCTCCGGGCGAGGGACCGGACTGGGGCGCGTCGCGGTTCCTCGTGCTCGCGGTCGAGATGATCCGCGGCGACCGCATGGAGGGCTGGTCGGCCCGCGACTGGAATCTGGTGCGGTTCGCCATCGGCAACATCAGCCGGGAGCTCGCCCGGGAGCTCGGCGTCGGGGCCCATTTTCTGGAGCTGCACAGCCATCACATGGCCCTGCTGCTCGATGTGTCCCGGGCGGTATCCGACGAGCGCTTCCGGGAGCTCGCCCTGCGGCTGGCAGAGAGGCTGATCGCCTCGGCGGAAACCTATCTCCGCATCCGGCTGCAGATCGGGGCCGGGCTCGGGAAGCATGACTGGCGGCGCATCGCGGATTCGACGGAGGAGGCCTTTCTGGCGCTTGAGGACAAGCGGTGCGCCCCGGACACCACGCTTCGCGTCTACTGCGCCAAGCAGCGGGAGGACCGGGAGGAGGCGGAGACCGGCTTTCGCCCCGTCCGCTTCTACCAGGAGATGGCGGAGGCCGTCCGCCAGCTGTCGGAGGTGCAGGCGGAAGCCGCTCTGGACCGCTTCTTCTCCGAGCTCAGTGCCCGCAAGGCCGTATCCGCCGCCGAGCTCCGGCATATCGGAGAGGAGCTCTTGGCCATTCTGAAGTACACGCTCTACGACTCCGGCCTCGGGCTAGACGAAGCGTTTGCCGATCCGGACGTTCTGCGCGAGCTTCAGGAGGTCTCCCTGGCGGAGGAGCTGAAGGCCTGGGTGCTTACGAAGGTGAAGGACGTCTGCGACCGGTTCTCACGCACGGACAACCTGAAGCACAAGCAGGCGGTCGATTTCATGGTCCGGTACATCCACGAGCATTATGCGGAGGACATCCGGCTGTCCGACCTGGCGGAGAAGGTATATCTGTCGCGAAACTACTTAAGCAACATTTTCCGGGACGCGACGGGGGAGACCTTCAACGATTACCTGACCCGGGTGCGCATGGAGAAGGCGAAGAGCCTTATCCTCGAGCGGAAGCTGCTCGTGTTCGAGATAGCCGAGAAGGTCGGCTACAAGAACGTGCCTTATTTCACCACCCTGTTTAAGAAGCATACCGGCCGCAGCCCGTCCGACTTCAGCAAGGGCTGACGGGGGGCTTTCGTTTTTTGCGTAAAATAGTGAAAGGAATTGTGCATCTCTCTCCTATGCAAGCGCTTTCCATCCCGGTACGATTAAGACAGATTAAGGCACATCAGAAAGGGGTTATCGGGTATGAATCGATCGACCAAACGCGGCAGTCTCGCATTGATGGCTCTGGCGCTTTCCCTTACGACGGCAGCCTGCGGAGTCAAGAAGGAAGAAGGAGCGGCAGCCGGAAGCGGCAGCTCGGCCGCACCGGGCGGAAACGCAGGGACGCCGGTCAAGCTCCGGATCATGTGGTGGGGTTCCCAATCCCGGCATGACGCCACGCAGAAGGCGCTTGATCTCTATACGAAGAAGCACCCCAATGTGACCTTCGAACCGGCTTACCAAAGCTTCGACGGCTACCAGGATAAGCTTTCCACGCAATCGGCCGCGAAGAATACGCCGGACATTTTCCAGATGGATGCCGCCTGGTTCAACGATTGGGCCAGCTCCAACCGGCTCGCGGATCTGTCCTCCGTCAATGTGAAGGACGTTGATCCCACTCTTCTCGAGACAGGCAAATACAAAGACAAGCTCTACGCGGTTCCGCTCGGAAACAACGCGTGGGGCATGGTATACAACAAAGCGGTGTTCGACAAGCTGGGCATCCAGCCTCCGCAAACCTTCGAGGAGCTCTTCCAGATGGCCAAGGAGGTCAAGCCGAAGCTCGCGAAGGATCAGTACCTGATCAAGGACATGACGGCGGACAACGCCTGGTACGATTCCTACCAGCTCAGCAAGGGCAAGGGCAACGCCCGCACGAAGGAAGGCAAGTTCAATTACGACAAGGATACGTGGATGGAATGGATGAACCAGTGGAAGGAGCTTCGCAAGGGAGGCTTTACGACTCCGGCGGACGTCACGACCTCCGATAAAGGGCAGGATGCCAAGATGGACCTGCTCGGGCAGGAAAAGATTCTGATCAAAGGCTCCCACGCCGCCGAGTTCCCGGGCTTCGACGCGCTGAAGCCGGGCAATCTGGCACTCGCTCCTATGCCGAAGGGCTCCAAGCCGGGCGGTTGGCTGAAGGCTTCCATGTACTGGAGCGTAAGCCCGGACAGCAAAAACCTGGAGGAAGCGAAGAAGTTCGTCGACTGGTTCATCAACGATCCGGAAGCTGCGGATGTTCTCGGAACCTCGCGGGGAACGCCGGTTTCCAAAACGGTGCTGAAAGGGCTGGAGCCGAAATTCAACGCCACCGACAAGGCGGGAATCGAGCTGATCAACAAGGTTTCGAAGGAAGGCAATGTCTTTGACCCGGGTCCCGGCAACAAGGGCGGCTGGGCCAAGTTCGCCAAGGAATACGACAACATCGTCCAGCAGATCATGTTTGACAAGATGACCCCCGAGAAGGGCTGGGAGGAAGTCGTCAAGCTGAGCAAGGACGTGGAGCAGAAGTAAGCCGCGGCGAAAGCCGGGCGGGATCAAGCAGGAGAGGGAATAATGCCAAAAGAAAACCGGAGCCGCCGTGTGGGCGGACTCCGGTTTTTTGGTTTCCGGACGCGGAAATCGGCTTTTGGGATAGAGAAGAGGGCCGTCCTTCCCGACCGGGAACCGTCCCGGTAAATCACCCGCACAAATAGGTCTTGAAACCTATAAAGGAGCGGGCTTATAATCATCTGGAAACAATAGACAGCGGAGGAGAAGGTCTCCATCCGCATTTTTCATGGGAGAAGGAGAAGGGGGTTTTTATGCGCTGGTTTACCAGGCTCATGGCATTGGCCATGGCGGCGGTTTTGTTTATCCCTTCGGGGCGCGTTTCGGCGGAAGGGGCAGTTCGGGTCACTTTTGACAACGTTCCGATGGTTTTTGAAGTCAATCCGGTTATTGTGGAAGGGACCACCCTGGTTCCGTTCCGCTCGATCTTCGAACGAATGGGCATGAAGGTGACCTGGAACAACGAATACCGGACGGTCACGGGGGTCCGGGACGGGCTGATCCTTACGATTCCGATCGACAGCCGGACCGTCTACGTGAACGGTTCTCCGCTCACCCTGGAGGTGCCGGCAAAGATCGTAAGCGACGTGACGATGGTGCCGGTCCGGTTCGTGGGGGAGTCGAGCGGCTACAGCATTGCGTGGGACCAAGGGACCCGCACGGTCATTATCCAAAGCCCTCCCGATAACGGAACCCGGCCGCCGGCATCGGTGCCGCCTCCGGGGATGAAGTCGGTGGAGGACATTGCCGAACTCTCGGACCGTGTGGTCTATCTCGAGCTATACGATGAGGACGGGGAGATGATCTCGGCGGGAAGCGGGGTGGTTCTATCACGTGACGGAAAAATCGTGACGAATTACCACGTCATTGAGGGTGCGGTCCAAGGTAAGGTCATTCTTAGCGACGACCGGGAGCTCGAGGTGAAGACGGTGCTTAATCATGACCGGGACCGCGATCTCGCGCTGCTCCAAACCGAGCCGCTGCCGGTGGCTCCCGTCGCGCTTGGCCGCTCCTCCGCCCTGAAGGAGGGGGAGCAGGTCGTGGCCATTGGGTCTCCGCTCGGCTTGAAGAATACCGTTTCAACGGGGATTGTCTCCGCCCGGAACCGGATGGTCGACGGGTATCCCTACATCCAGATTTCCGTCCCGATTGATCATGGCAGCAGCGGCGGAGCCCTGTTCAACCTGAAAGGGGAGCTCGTGGGCATCACGAGCGCGGGCTATGAGAGCTCGGCGAACCTTAACCTCGCGATTCCGGTCAGTGCCGTAGAGGACCTGCTGAAGAAGCCGGCCGAGCCGCTGACCCTGGCGGCCCTTTCCGAACGGTACCCCGACCCCGACCGGATCCTCGAAGAGAATGCCGAAGCCATGACGACCTACCTTCAGAAAAAATTCGGGGAGGTGCGGGGATACCAGGGGAAGCACGATTTCGATTTCACCGTCATGGTGTTTCCCTTTGGGGAGGAGTTCGGGACCGATTTCATGATCAGCCTTGTTACCGAGACGCTGGAAGAGGGCGGCCGCCTAATGGCCTTGGATCAGCAGGATCCTGATCTTCTTCCGGGGCTTCTGCAGGCGGTGTCCAAGGAGGCTCACAAGGAATTCGGGTTCTGTTATACCGTAGCCAGCTTTATCCGGGTGGAATCGGACGTTTCCCCCAAGGGGTATCCGGACGGATCCGTACAGAAACAGGACGACGGCACCTACCTGGTGGTCCACGGCGTATGCATGGGAATCTTTGATTACACGAACGGAGAGGCGCGTATTGTGCGCAAACCTGGAGATAAGGAGATTAGCTATCCGGTTCCCTTGGAATAGCGGGAGCCTATTGCCGAAAATATCAAAAAAGCCGAAGCGGCCGCATGGGCGGAAGCTTCGGCTTTTGATTGTAAGGTTCGGGAGCCCCGTTAGGTTGCGAAGGCCCGGATTCTGAAGGGAGGAAGGCTGGTCAAGCCTCCACGGCAGGAAAATACTTACCGATGACTTCCCGGACGGAATCGACCCGAAACGGCTTGCCGATGAACTCGTCCATCCCGGCAGCCTGACAGGCTTCCTTGTCCTCCGGCATGACGCTGGCGGAAATGGCCACGAGAACCGGCCGTTCGCCGTTCTCTCCCGGAGCCACACCCCGGGCGACCTCCAGACCGGACATAACCGGCATGTTCAGGTCCAGGAAGACCAGATCGTAGGCGTCGTTCTCAAGGGCCAGCCGGGCCTGTTCTCCGTCTTGAACATATTGGGCCTCGTGACCGAGCCGTGTGAGAACGAGCTCGATCACCCGGCGGTTTATATCGTGATCCTCGGCTACGAGGATTCTAGGAAAAGTGTGGGTATGGGAGCGGTTAGCGGTCTTGCCATCTGGCGTACCATGGATCATGTAGGCTCCTGACTGGTTTCCACACGCGATTTAAAAACCAAAAATCACAAGAATAGCGCCTATCTTAAGGCGGTTCCGCGGGGATTGCCCTGGGCAACCTTTAATTTTTAGCATGGAAACACTTCTTTAGTATACTACAAATAAGGCGCCCGTGGAGGAAGATTCTCGAAATAGTTCCGGTGTGATACTCTTAATACAAAAAAGGAAGAAGGGCTCGGGATGGACAGGTTGACCTTTTGGGGGACAGGGGACTCTATGGGAGTTCCTCGCGTTTATTGTGAATGCGGAGTGTGCCGGGAGGCCCGGACGTCGGGACGCAACCGGAGGCTGCGCTCCTCGGTGGAGCTTACGACCGGGGACGGTCCGCTTCTGATCGACTGCGGGCCGGATTGGAAAGCCCAGATGGAACGGTTCGGCCGGCGCGAGATGAAGCGGGTGCTCATGACCCACGCCCACTTCGACCACATGGCGGGCCTTCCCGAATGGGCCGATTCCTGCCGCTGGACGAAGAACACGGGAAGGCTCTTCGGCCCGGAGGAGGTGCTCGCGACGGTGCGGGAGCGGTACCCGTGGCTGGAGAGCAGCCTCACGTTTCATGAGGCGGATCAAGGGCTTTCCTTCGGCGGATGGACGATTGAGCCGTTCAAGGTACCCCACGGGAAGAACGGGTTCTCCTACGCTTACCGCTTTGCGAAGAACGGCTACCGCTGGGTCTACTGCCCCGATTCGATTAACCTGTCGGAGGAGGCCAAGGCTTTCTTCTCGGGCGTGGACCTGCTGGTGCTCGGCACCTCCTTCTACAAGGAGGAGTTTCCTTACCACACCCGCTCCGTTTACGACATGATCGAAGGACAGGAGCTCGTCCGGGAGCTGGGGGCGGGACAGGCCGTTTTTACCCATATGTCGCATGATGTGGACCTGGGGCGGACGTACCTCCTGCCGCCGAATATCCGGCTGGCCGAAACGGGATTAAGCTTAGAACTGGGATGGGAGGCCTAAAGATGCGGATCGACAAAATCAGCCTGCAGGGGAGCAATCCGTGGAATGAGGATGCGCTCGTAGTAAACGAATCCCTGCAGCTGTACGGCGTGCTGGACGGAGCGACTTCGCTGCTTCCTTACCGCGGGGCGGGCGGGGAAACGGGCGGGTACCTCGCTTCCCGTCTGGCGGCGGACTACTGGAACGGCCTTCCGTCGGCCGAGGCGGTTCCAGGCGGCTTCTCCCTCCGGGAGGCGGTGCTTGCGGCAAACGCCCGGCTGCGGGCCCGCATGGAGGAGTGCGGGATTGATGTCACCCGCAAGGACCAGCTGTGGAGCACAGGGCTGGCGCTGGTAAGGATCCTGCCGGGAGGCATCGAATACGCCCAGGCCGGGGACTGCATGCTGGCCGCGGTGTATGCCGACGGGGCTGTGCGAGTCGTGACGCGCGACCATGTGGAGCACCTCGACCGGGTGTCCAAGGCGAAGTGGCGGGAGGGTCTGGCCCGGGGGCTGGCCTCCAAGGCGGAGCTGTGGGAGTATGTAAGGCCCGTGATTACGGCCAACCGCATGAAGGTCAACACGCCGGAGGGTTACTCCGTGATGAACGGGGAGCCGGAGCTCGCGGAGACGCTGGAGTACGGGCGAATCAACCGGATCGGGCTGCGGGCGCTCCTGCTCGTCACCGACGGCTTGTTTCCGCCAGCCGTGGAAGGAAGAGAGTCCGGGGGAATGGAGAAGCTAGCGGCCCGGGTGCAGGAGCAAGGGCTCGAGGGCTATGCCCGGTCGCTCGTGGAGATCGAGGAGGCGGACCCGGAGTGCCGGACGTACATAAGGCTGAAGAAATCCGATGACAAAACAGGGATGTGGCTCCAATGGTGAATGGCAGCCTCTCCCGCTGGCTCGAGATTCTGAAGGTGTCCGCCAAGCTCGGGCTCACCTCCTTCGGGGGCCCGGCGGCGCATCTGGGTTACTTCTACAACGAATACGTGCTGCGGCGCAAATGGCTGGATGAACGGACCTATACCGATCTCGTCGCCCTCGGCCAGTTCCTGCCCGGACCGGCAAGCAGCCAGGTCGGCATCGGCATCGGCATCCTGAGAGGCGGCCTCATCGGAGGGCTCGTCTCCTGGATCGGCTTCACGCTTCCTTCCGTCGTGCTGCTCGTCCTGTTTGCCCTGGCGCTTCAGACCTTCCCCGCCGGGAACGCCGGCTGGCTTCACGGCCTCAAGCTGGTGGCCGTCGCCATCGTGGCCCAGGCCGTCGCCGACATGGGCCGCAAGCTCGCGCCCGACAAGACCCGCGCCGGCGTGGTCGTCGCCTCGGCCGGCCTCACGCTGCTGCTGCCGGGCACCTTCGTCCAGGTCGGCGTGCTTCTCGCCGCGGGCCTGCTCGGGCTCAAGCTCTACCGCAGCCGGGCGGAGAAGGCGGCTCCCGCGCCCCGGGTCCCCGTCAGCCGGCGGGCCGGCGCCGCCTTCCTCGGGCTTTTCCTTGCGCTGCTCGTCCTGCTGCCGATCGCCCGGGCCAGCTTCAGCCAGCCTTCGCTCGCGGCGGCGGACAGCTTCTACCGGGCGGGCTCGCTCGTCTTCGGCGGGGGGCACGTCGTGCTCCCGCTTCTCGAACGCGAGGTGGTCCCGCCCGGCTGGGTGAGCCGCGAGGACTTCATGGCGGGCTACGGAGCCGCCCAGGCCGTTCCCGGCCCGCTGTTCACCTTCGCCGCCTACCTGGGCGCGCGCATGAGCGGAATCCCCGGGGCGGCCCTCGCCACCGCGGCGATCTTCCTGCCGGCCTTCCTGCTTATCGCCGGGGCGCTGCCGTTCTGGGACACGCTTCGGAAGCGGCCGGGCGTGAGGGGCGCCTTGGCCGGGATCAACGCCGCGGTGGTGGGCCTGCTTCTCGCCGCGCTGTATAACCCGCTCTGGATCACGGCCGTCACCTCACCCGGCGACTTCGTGCTGGCCGCTCTGCTCTTCGTGATGCTGACGGTGTGGAAGCTTCCGCCGTGGACGGCGGTTCTCGCCGGAGCGGCCGGCGGCGTACTGATCGGGTGGGGTTAACGCCAATGAGCCTGTCCGAAGGCTGGAGGAGCTTCGCCAAGCGGTCGCCGATTGGTATCCGGTTTTGGAAGACCGCGGCCCTGGAATGACCGGCTGCACCGTCTGCATCCGAATAGGAAATTAAACAAAGCTTAACCTTGAGGTCACCTTAAAGCCAATCTAAGGATGGTAGAGTGGTGATGAGGTGATGAGGATGAACGTCCAAAAAAGAAAATGGGCCGGGTACATGGCATGCGCATGCGGATTGTTATACGCCCTTCCGCACTTTTGGTGGGGCTTAGGAGTGTCACTCGGCTTCCCGGGGGATTTTGCAAAGGTGCCGGACGAAGTGTTGTCCCGGTTAATCGGTTATTGGTTTATGGGAGCGGCGGCCGTCCTTGCTGCCCTATTCGGCTTGTCTTTTGTCTACAAGTGGGGAGAAAAGCTGCCGATCCGGTTGAAGATCATCCCTGCTTGGATCGGATGTGTGGGATTATCCGTATGGGGTTTTAGCTTCTTTGTTCTACAGTTTCAATTCGCGATCGGACGCGTCGTGTCCGCACCCGCTTTTGCAGAACAGGATGCAAGCCCAATGGCAGCATGGGGGTATGTCTGGTATGCCTTGTTCCTAGGTTGGGGCATCTCGCTGGGCTTTGCCGCTTTTTTCGAAACAAAAGGGCGGACCCCTATAAGGAAATAAGGGGTTTCGAAAAAATAGAGCAGCACCTTCTCGAATAGGGGAGAGGTGCTGTTTTGCTGTTCCCTATAGGATTGGTCCTCCGTTAGATCGTGAAATAGGTGAGGAAAGCAAGAAGAACGGAGGTAATCGACATAGCCAGCAGCGGCCGTACCATTTTCGTGCGAAGATCCTTCAGACTAACATTCAAACCTAGTCCAACCATAGCCATCGTCAAGATAAAGGAAGTAAAGAGGGAGATGCCATTCAAGACACCGGGTGAAAGGATAAGGGCATGACCAAGTACGTAGCTTCCCAGGAAGCTCGTGATAAGGAATCCTATAAGAAACCAGGGAAATTCGACTTTTGGATGGGAATCCGATTCGGTTCTTCCTTTGCGCTTCATCCCGTACATAAGAATAAAGCTGAGGGGAACGAGTAAGAAGACCCTGCCCAGTTTGGCTAACAAAGCAATGGCGAGGGCATCGGGTCCGGCAGGTGTGCCGGCAAGGGCTACGTGGGCGATCTCATGTAAACTTACACCGGCCCAAATACCGTATTGCAACGCCGTTAAAGGAAGGAACGGTCTTATTAGGGAGTAGGCAAGTGCAAAAAGGGTTCCCACCAAGGCGATTAGGCCCGCACCCATGGCGGTGTCTTCCTCTCTTGCTTTCAAAATCGGGGAGACGGCGGCAATCGCCGCTGCTCCGCATACGCCTGTTCCAATTCCCAGTAAGAAGGATAAGGAAGCATCCGCTTTGAATAATTTGGCAAGGAACATGGTAAGGAAGATAGAGAAAACAATGGTTCCCGCATCTCTGACAAGTAACCCCAACCCTTGATGGAAAACAACATCGAGATTCAGTTTTAAGCCGAAAAGAACAATGGCAAGCCTCAACAGCCTTTTGGAAGAAAATTGGATCCCGGTACGCCATGCCTCCGGGTAACCCCTTACTTGCCGGTAAACCACCGCGATAAGGATGGCACAGGCCAGCTGCCCGACACGATCCAATCCGGGTAGTTGGGATAATCCCAAACCAGCCAAGGCAATAACAAAAGTAAAGCCGATTCCTTGGAGCCAACGTTTTATGGAAGTGGCTTTCAGCTGCTTTTCTATAGCATGAGGGTTAGCTAAAGAATTTGTCATAGTAAGATCTCCTGCCCCAGGTTGATTTCTTTTGTCCAGCATAAGCCTCTTATTATGATAAGTAAAATAAATTATAATGATTATAACGATATACAAATGCTTATCATTCCTTCTAAAGGTGGAGTCGAAATGGACCAAGCATTGCATGTTTTTGTTACGGTGGCCGAACAACAAAATTTCACACGTGCCGCTGAACTTCTACATATGACGCAGCCGGCGGTCAGCAGCTACATACAGAACCTGGAGCGGTCGATGGACATTAAATTATTAGAAAGAACCAATAAGTTTGTCAGGCTTACAAAGGCGGGAGAAATGGTTTATCATCATGCCAAGGAAATTTTGGGTCTCTATACCCGAATGGAAAATCTTTTGGATGATCTAAAACATACGGCAAGCGGTAACCTGTCTATTGGCTCCAGCTATACCTACGGGGAATACATTCTCCCCCATAGAATGGCAGCGCTGCTTAAGTCTTATCCGCAATTGAATCCAAGTATCACGATAAGGAATTCAAATGAAATTATGGATTTGGTCCTGCATCATCAAATCGATGTGGGGATCATAGAGGGGGAAGTTAAAAATGAGAAGATTAAGATTATGCCCTTTGCCTGTGATCATTTATCCATCCTGGCCGCATCGGATCATCGTTTATTCCATACACAAAACATAAGCCCTTTGGATTTAAGCGAGGAGACATGGTTAATTCGCGAGGAGGGTTCCGGAACAAGGGGAATGCAGGAAAAGGGGTTTCAGCAATTGGGGTTCTATCCCAATAAAAGGATGACCTTGGGAAGCACCCAAGTGATCAAGGAATCCATTGAAGCGGGGTTAGGCATTTCCTTGCTTTCTCAATCGGCTATACAAAAAGAGTTGGAGCTGGGAAAGTTAAAATTACTAGATATCGAGGGGTTTCCGATCAAAAGAAATTTTTCGCTTATCACCCCAAACGTCCCATTCCAAACAAAAGCAGCGGAGGTTTTTATCAAATTATTGGTTGAAGAAGGTTCTACTGGTTGAAAAATACCGCAAAAAAAACGGCTTGCTCTGCTCCTTCTCAAGAAGGACGGGACAAGCCGCTTTTCAATACTTAATCAGCGGAGCAGTGTGATCATCTGGTACACTTCCCGGTGGTCTCCCGGAAGCAGGGCCTTGGCCACCCGCAGCTGGGACGACCCGTCGCCGTCGAGGAAGATGCCGTCCACGAGCCGGTCTTCTCCAATCCGCTCCCGGAGAGCGTTCCGGAATTCGGCGCCGGTGCAGGGGGTCGGAGCGACGACGAGATAGACGTTGTTCGCGGTGTCATAGGCAATGCCCGACCGCATCCGGCGCTCGTCAATGACGGGCATTTCCTCGGAGACGGCTTGAGCCGCCCAGCGGGCCTCGTTGCGCAGGCCCATGCTGACGCCGCCCTGTGCCCAATACCGGGTCCGGTCGGCCACGATCAGCTCCTCCGCCGATTCGACGACCTGGATGGAGAACACCTTGCGCGCCTCATCCCAGACGAGCGTTCCCCTCGGACGGTCAATGTTATACCAGCCGGAGCCGTACTCGCCCTGATTGCCGCGTACGGGCCGGTCATTGATCACCGCCAGGCTGAGGAGCTGCCCCTCCCAGAAGAACCCTCCATTGATGCCGTAATCGGGGAGCCGGCTTAAGTTGGAGGAGACCGCCTTCAAGCCGATATTGTCCGGCCGGGTCACGATCGTATGGAGCTTGACCCCGTTGGAGGCTTGATCGGCCGAGTACGTGTACTGCTTGGGCTTGTCCGGCAGACGGGTGAGGAGAAGAATGGTCAGCATGAAGCTGACGAAAATAAGAACCAGGTGCACGAACATTCGGTTGGGGTTGAGCCGGATGGTGCGGATCAGCGGCATAGACGGACACTCCTGTCTAGGAAACTATAATCTGGCCTTATCCGGCTGCGTTTTACGGGCAGCGATGCTTGGGCAGGCGAAAGGATGGGAATCACCCTAAGGGGGCATCCTTCGCCGGATAAGGCTACTATCAGTCTATGGAAATCCCCCTTGGAATATTCCATGCCGCTTAACCGGATTTCATAGAGTAAGAGACACGGCCGGCTCCCGCTATTTCAAGCGGCGAATTCCCACCGAGAATACGGCCGCGAGAAGGAAGCCCGCCACCGCGCCGCCGAGATGGGCATAAAGATCGACCCGTGGCACGACGAACGAATAAATGACGCCCAGAACGAGAATGAGCACCACCGTCTGGCTGGAGCTCTTGTCCTGAAGGTCGCGGCGGAACAGGCCGAAGAACAGGTAAGCGGCATAGATGCCGTAAATCGCTCCGGAGGCTCCCGCCCCGAGGTAGGTGGTGCCCTGAAAGCCGTAGCTGACCGCGCTGCCCGCCACGCCGGACAGCAGGTAGAACACCGCATAGCGGAAATGCCCGATCAGGCGCTCGAGAGGCGGGGCGAATACGAACAGAGCAAACATATTGAACAGCAGGTGCTCGAACCCGATGTGAAGGAACATGGCCGTGACGTACCGCCACCATTCGGGGGCAAATCCGGGCGCGCTGAACATGGCCCCGAACTTGAGCAGGGTTTCGGGATCCCGGGAGGAGCCGTAGCCTTCCATGATCAGGAACATCACCAGATTGATGAGGATGATCAGCGATGTGACCGGATAGAACCGGAGGTACTGACGCAAGCTTTCGTAGCGAACAAACTGCATAAACCGTCCCCCTGTACATTGATCTTCCCATTATATCCGATAACCCCTGTCCGCCAAAAGAAGAAAGGGCCTCCCCGGCGTAAGCGCCTGGCCTGCAAGGCCCTTTCACTCGGGGCGGCGGTCCCCTTTTATCCCGCCTTCTCCGGGTCCAGCGGCATTTCTCCTCGGTCCGGCGGATGGTATAATGGAGGGGAAGGATCCACGCCTTATTTCCGTGGCACGTGAAGGAGGCTGTTATGAAGCTGAGAGTATCGACTGTTCAATATCATCTCCATACGATTAAAGAGTTTGCCGAGTTTGAGGCCCAGGTGGAGCATTACGTCCGCACGGCTGCTGAATTCGAAGCGGATTTCGTACTGTTCCCGGAGCTGTTTACCACCCAGCTGATGTCCATTGGAGACGGACAAGGCCAAGCCTTGGGCATCGAGGAGCTCCCGTCGTTCACGGAGCCGTATGAGGAGCTGTTCCAAAGGCTCGCGCAGCAGTACGGCATGCACCTCATCGGCGGAACGCACATTATCCGGGAGAACGACCGCCTGTACAATGCCGCCTATCTTTTCTATCCGGACGGACGGTTCGTCACCCAGCGGAAGCTTCACATCACCCCTACCGAGGTGAACGAATGGAACATGGGGGCGGGCGACGGCCTGCAGGTGTTCGAAACGGACAAGGGCACCGTAGCCCTTCTGATCTGCTACGACATCGAATTTCCGGAGATTGTGCGGATGGCAAAAGCCCGCGGGGCGGACGTAATCTTCTGTCCGTCCTGCACGGACGACAAGCATGGTTATTACCGGGTCCGGTACACGAGCCATGCCCGCGCAGTGGAGAACCAGGTGTACGTCGTCACCGCCGGAACGGTGGGGTCCCTGCCGACCGTCGATTTCATGCGCCTGAACTTCGGACAGTCGGCCGTCATCACGCCGAACGATATCCCGTTCCCGCCGCATGGCATCCTGGCCGAAGGCGAGATGAACCATGACATGATCGTCACCGCCGATCTCGACCTGGAGCTTCTCTACAAGGTCCGGGAGAAAGGATCCGTTACGACCTGGCGCGACCGCCGCACCGATCTGTATCCTGACTGGAGCTGAAGGAGGGGGCATGGTGTACCGCAAAGAATGGTTTACGTTTGATGGGGACCGGCCGGTCCCGACGGAGATCCGCCGGTACGCGAAGGAGGACTTTGCGGAGCTGATCCGCATTCAGCAGGAAGCCTTCCCGCCCCCTTTTCCGGAGGACCACCTGTGGAACGCGGAGCAGCTGACGAATCACGTCACGCTTTTTCCCGAAGGGGCGTTGTGCGTTGAGGTGGACGGGGTGCTGGCCGGGTCCGTTACGGGCCTCCGGGTGGACACCGAGCCGGGCGGGCCCGACCACACATGGGCGGAGATGACCGACGAAGGCTATATCCGTAATCACCGGCCTGGGGGTAATACCCTTTATATTGTGGATATTTGCGTCCGGCCCGCCTACCGTCGGCACAAGCTCGGCTACTGGATGCTTCAGTCCCTGTACGAAACGGCCGTCGCCCTCGGCATTTCCCGGGTAATGGGCGGCGGGCGGATGCCGGGCTACCGCGCCCAGTCGGAGCGGATGAGCGCCCAGGAGTATGTGGATAATGTGGTCGCAGGGGAGCTCAAGGACCCGGTAATCACGTTCCTTCTGAAGAGCGGCCGGACCCCGGTGAAGGCCGTGGCGGGCTACCTCGAGGACGATTACGACTCGTGCGGCTACGGCGCGCTTATGGAGTGGAAGAACCCTTTTAAGGGATAACGGAGTGGGAAGGAGAGGGGCCAACATGGACTATATTCGCATCATCAGCATTGACCAGCCGCTGTTCAAGAAAATGCACGAGCTTATGCAGAAGGTGTTTCCTCCGGAGGAGGTTCTCGAAGCGGCGCTCTGGAAGGAGCCCCTGGCCGACCCCGGCATCCGGGTCTATGCCGCCGTTCACCAGGGCGAGGTGGTCGGTACGACGGAATACCGCTACCTGGAGGACCTGAACGTGGCGATGACCGACTTCACGATTATCGGCCGCGAAGGGCTCGGGGTCGGGGCGTTCCTCGCGAGCAAGCGGATGGAGGACCTCACCTCCCTCGCCGCCCGCAACGGCAAGCCGATTCTCGGCATGTTCGCCGAAATCTACGACCCGTACCGGGCCGAGGATCACTCGTTCGGCGGCATCAAGCCGATGGACCCGTTCGTGCGCCGCGAGGTGCTGTCGCATCTCGGCTACAAGAAGCTGAACTTCCCGTACGTCCATCCGTCCTGGAAGAACGACGGGGAAGCCGTATCGGAGCTCGACCTGTGCTTCCTGCCGTTTGACGGCAAGACAAGCTCCCTGCCGGCCTCGCTGGTCGTGACCTTCCTCAAGCGCTACTACAGCGTCCTGCCCAACAAGCCGGAGGCTTGGCAGAAGATGATCCAGGAGCTGGAGGGACGCGAGAGCGTCGAGCTTCTGCCGATCTAGCGGCATATCCTGCTTCACGATCCCCCTTTCCCACAGGGGAAGAGGATGGATTACGTATGATCCCTTTCCCCACAGGGGAAGAGGATGGACTGCATATGATCCCCTTCCCCTATGGAGTGGGGATTTTTTATGGGCTCGCCGCCGCCCAGATCGGACCCAAGGTCCGTGCATAGGGCAGGGGCGCGTTCCCTGCCGGCTTGGCACCGTTTTGTACGATTGGCCTCTTCCGCTTATGCATACTCCCGCCTCCTAATGTCCATATTACTCATGGAAAGCTTTAGCAAAGCACGGGGTAGAAAGGGGCTTCAGCATGGATACGGTCGTACTGTCCAGGGCGCTGTTCGGGTCGTCCATGGCGTTTCATATTATTTTTGCCACGCTCGGGGTGGGGGTGCCCGTCATGATTCTGTTCGCGGAAATCCTCTATCATGTTCGGAAAGACGCCGATTACGCCCTCATGGCCAAACGGTGGACGAGAGGCTTCGCCATCCTGCTTGGCGTGGCCATTCCGTCCGGCACCATCGTCGGCGTGATGCTCGCGCTCCTGTGGCCCGGCTTCATGGAGATCGTCGGGCAAGTCATCGCGCTTCCCTTCCAGATCGAGATCTGGGCGTTCTTCCTCGAAGCCCTGTTCATGTCGATCTACGTGTACGCCGCCGACCGGCTGACGCCCTTGCAGCGCATCACGAGCGTTTTCTTCGTCGCACTAGGGGCGGTCGGCTCCGCTGTTCTGATCACCGACGCCCAGGCGTGGATGAACACGCCGACCGGCTTTACCTACAAGGACGGCGTCATCTCCGATGTGCATCCGTGGCAGGCCTTCTTCAACCCCAACTTCGCCACCTCGGCCACCCATGTCGCGGTCTCGGCCTTCATGACCGGGGCCTTCGCCATCGCTTCGGTCGCGGCCTTCAAGCTGCTGAGAAGAGGGAGGACGGAGCGGGAGTACACCTATCACCGCAAAAGTCTCTTCATCGCCCTCCTCTTGGGAGGCGTAATGTCGATTCTGACGGCGGTCAACGGGCACGCCACCGCCCAGAAGCTGCACAAGCACAACCCGGAGAAGCTGGCCGCGGCGGAAAGCCTGTTCGAGACCCGGTCCTATGCGCCGCTTGCCATCGGCGGCAGCCCGGATCCCGAAACGGGAGAAGTGAAGGGAGCCATCGAAATTCCGTGGCTGCTGAGCTTCCTCGCCACCAACTCCTTCAGCGGGGTGGTCAAAGGGCTGAACGAGTTTCCGCGGGAGGACTGGCCGCCGCTCTATACCCACACGCTGTTCAACGCCATGGTTGGCATCGGGTCCGTTCTGATCCTGATCGCGATCGTGGGGGCGTGGTGGTACTACCGCAGGCGGAGCTATGCGCGCTGGCTCCTGTGGGTTCTCGCGGCCACCGGGCCGCTTTCGATGCTCGGCATCGAGCTCGGCTGGGTGTTCTCCTGCTCGGGCCGGCAGCCCTGGACGATCTACCACATCCAGCGGACAACCGAAGCGGCGACGAAGACGGCTGAGGTAGGACCACTTCTCGTCCTGTTCGTCTCGATCTACGTCTTCCTGCTGATCGTGACGGCGCTCGTCATGTCTTTCTATTTCAAACGCCACCCGGTCGCCCGGGAATGGCAGACCGCAAAGGAGCCGGGACGATGAGCGATTCGGTGCTTGCGATTACGATCATCTGGGTGTTTCTGTTCATCTACTCGATCGCCGGGTCGATCGATTTCGGCGCGGGCTTCTGGGCGATGGCCTCCATGCGCCGCCGTGACAACCACGCCGCCTCCATCGCCAACTTGTATCTGTCCCCTTCGTGGAAGGTAACGAATGTCTTCCTCGTGCTTCTTGTGGTGGCGCTGGTCGGCTTCTTCCCGCATGCCGTTTATGTGCTGGGCTCCGTGCTCCTGCTGCCGGCCGGGCTCATGCTCGTGCTGCTCATCATCCGAAGCACCTTCATGGTGTACGCCTATTCCGTTCGCCGGTATGTCCGTCTGCTGACGGTCGTGTCGGGAGTGACCGGGCTTCTGATCCCGGGCCTTCTCATCAGCGTGCTGCCGGTTTCGCTCGGCGGGTTCGTCACCATGGAGAGCGGGTACCCGCAGCTTCTGTTCGGCAAGCTCCTCGGCAGCGTCACGGAGTACGCCCATCTTGCCTTCGGCATCTCCACGGAGCTGTTCCTGTCGGCTCTGTTTCTGGCCGATTACGCCCGGGAGGCCGACGACGAGGACACGTACCGCTATTACCGCGTCCGCGCGATCCTTCTAGGGCCGCTGACGCTGATCACGGCCATTCTCGTGACCGTCACGTTCGCTCCCGAGGCCCAGTGGATCCTGCCTAATCTGCAGCGGGTCGAGGGGTGGTTCGCCCTATCCGTCACGGCCTTTCTGATCGGGTACAGCGCTCTGTTTTGGCGCTCCGGCCGGGAGAATCCGGGCAAGCCGAGGGCGGCGGTGATCGCCATCGTGCTTCAGTACGGGCTTGCCGTGTTTGCCTACGGCAAGGCCCATCTTCCTTACATCGTCTACCCGAGCCAGACGATCGACCAGTCGGTAACGAATCATTCCATGTTCGTTTCGCTGCTGACCGGCTACATCGTGTTCAGCGCCATCCTGGCTCCGGTGTTCGTCTGGTTCTGGAGGCTGTTCTTCAAGGATAAAGGATACCTGCGCCAGGAGTAACGGCAGAACCGGCCTACTCTCACCGGGTAGAGGAGGCAGCGGCCGTACCAAGACCAGGCGGATGCATCCTCCGTAAACCGTACGCAGCAGAAAAGGATAGCTGGGAGGAGCAGCCCCCTGGAGGCTTGGAAGGCGGGGAGCGTCTCCGCCCTTTTGCATGGGCTTCGGAGGGGAAAATTTTTTTGGTGAAGATCAGTTGACAGGAGCAGAAAGAGGGAGTATATTTATCTTAAATTAAAGACAATTGAATTAAAGATAACGGTGAGACGCCGGTCATGAAGATTCATAATGACATGGAGAGTTTACGACTCACCCAACCAAAGGAGGAGAGACATATGCAAGTGAGAATTTATCCCCCCGTCATGCAGGCTACCGGAGAATTTGACGGTGGCAAAATAACGGAGCAGAAGCCGATCGGATTCCCGGGCGAGGGCTCGGTGGTCAAACGGGTAGGCCCGTTGTTCTACTGGGCATGGGGCGTCTCCAGCGAAGAGGCGCGGATCGGGCTGCACCCTCACAAAGGGTTTGAGATCATGACCTATGTGGTGGAGGGCGATGCTTATCATGGTGACACGCTCGGCACGGACAGCCGGGTAGGAGCCGGCGGGGCCCAGGTGATGCAGACCGGATCGGGCGTAAGCCATGAGGAAAGGCTCGCCGGCGGTACGGAGCTGTTCCAGATCTGGTTCGAGCCGGACTTTATGGAAGCGATCCGCCGGGAGCCGACCTACCGCCAATACGAACATGAGGAGTTTCCCTTGGAAAACACCGGTGCGTATACGGTCAAAACGGTCATCGGACCGGGAGCGCCGATTGAGCTCGTGGCGGATGCGGAAGTGTACGATGTCGAAATCCAGCCGGGAGCGGTCTACACCCATCCTGTGCCGGCAGGCTACACCTTAACGGCGTTGGCCATCCGCGGGCAGGGCACCTGGGCAGAAGCGGACTCCGACCGGGAGCCGACCGTTTTCAGGACGCGGGATTTCTTGACCTCCCCGGCGGCATCGGAGACCGCGGCAAGCTTTACGAATACGGAAGAAGAGCCTTTGCGGCTGGCCCTTATACTCGTTCCTACAACCGTTCCTTATGCGCTTTTTCCTAAGCGCTGATTTTCTCCACTGAGCTTGAATCAAAAAACCGGTCATAAATCTTGAAATAAAGAATATTAAATTAAAATAAAAGGAGTCGATAAAAATGATGGCATGGGGTTTGTTGATTATTCGTTTGGTTATTGGGGTACTGTTTATCGGGCACGGGGCGCAGAAGCTGTTCGGTTGGTTCGGAGGGTATGGTCCGAAAGGAACGGGCGGGTGGATGGAATCCATCGGCGTCAAGCCGGGTGTGCTCATGGCCGTTCTGGCGGGGCTAATGGAGCTTTTGGGCGGAGCGCTGTTCGCGGCCGGCCTGTTTACTCCGGTTGCCGCTGCTCTGATCGTGCTGACCATGCTCGGCGCCATCAAGACGGTGCACGGCCAAAACGGCTTGTGGGCGACGGCGAACGGCTATGAATACAACCTGGTGCTGATCGCGGCTGCGGTGGGGATTGCCCTCACAGGTGCGGGAGCCTATTCGCTCGATGCTCTGCTCGCCGGATAACCGATCCACCAGGCTTCCACCATGGCCGTCCGGCTGCCTTCCAGTGAGGGCAGCCCGGACGGTTTTTGTGCTTTACGAGAAGAAGGAAGAGGCATACAATGAGATCATCTTATAATGAAACATGATTTCATCCAGTGAAACAAATGAGGAGGGAATAAGCATGGAGTTTTCTTATCGCGGTATCCATCATGTGCAGCTGGCCGGACCGCCGGGGTGCGAAGAGCAGGCAAGGGCCTTCTATTCCGTAGTTCTCGGCATGAAGGAGATCCCTAAGCCCGAGGAGCTGAGGAAAAGGGGAGGGGTCTGGTTCGAGTGCCCCGGCTTTCAGGTTCATATCGGCATTCAGGAGGATTTCGTTCCCGCGGCAAAGGCCCACCCGGCCTTCCAGGTCCAGGGGTTGGAGGCTCTGAAGGAACGGCTTGCCCTTCATGGCTGCTCCATCCGGGAGGACGCTCCCATCGGCACCCTTTACCGCCTGCATACGGACGACCCCTTCGGCAACCGGCTGGAGTTTATGGAAGAACGGCTGTAAGACAACGATCTCTGTGGGCTGGGGTTGAAATGAGAAGGATTTGGCCTATACTTAACTTCTATGGAAGTCAAGATGGAAGTCAGATGTTAGCCAAGATGCTCCCTTATTCTATTGTTACAGGAGATCGTGATCCTATGAATACCAAAACACTCGCTGCCGATACGGCAGGTTCTCTTCAATGGCTGGTCTTTCTGCTCGCCAACGCGCTTGCTCTCCCTATCGTCATCGGGGACATCTATCAGTTATCGCCGGTGGAAGTGGCCGGCCTCATGCAGCGCACGTTCTTCGTCGTCGGCCTGGCCTCGCTCCTGCAGGGCTTGGTCGGGCACCGGCTTCCCGTGGTGGACGGTCCCGCCGGAATCTGGCTCGGCGTTTTCGTTATTCTGGGCGGCCTCGCCCGCTCCCACGGAACGGATCCGTATGAAACGCTTCGCAGCCTGGAGGGCAGCATGCTGCTGGCCGGCGCTCTGCTTATTGCCGTCAGTGCGGCCGGTTTGTTCGGGCGGTTTCTTTTTCTGTTCACGCCCCTTGTCACGGGGGCTTTTCTCATGCTCTTGTCTCTGCAGTTGAGCGGGGTATTCCTGAAGGGGACGCTCGGGGTGTCCGATGACGGGACCGGGCTGCAGGCGGGACCTGCCGCTGCTGGGCTCGGCATCTTCCTGCTCGTGCTTTCCTTCTCGCTCTGGGGAAAGGGCTGGTGGAAAAGCTACGCCGTGCTCATCGGCATCCTGGCCGGCTGGGCGGTCTTCGCTGTCTTCGGCTGGGTGGGAGAGCCGCTGCCGCTGACGGGCCTGTTCCGCCTGCCGGAAGGGTTAGCCTGGGGGATGCCCCGACTTGACGCTGGCACGGCCGTGTCCTCCGTCCTCGTCGCTCTCGTGCTGCTGTCCAATCTCGTGGCCAGCTTCGAGGCGGTCAAGCAGGCCATGCCCGAACGCGGCACGGAAGACGACCTCCGGAAGCTGAACCGGGGCGGTTTGATGGCGGGTGTGAACACCGCCCTGTCCGCCCTGATCTCTACGGTCGGGATGGTGCCGCTGTCCGTTTCAGCAGGCTTTATCCGCATGACGGGTCAGAAGCGGATGGGCCCCTTCCTTGCGGCCAGCGCCGGCCTGTGCGTCCTTTCGCTCTTTCCGGTGATCACATCCGGCTTGGCGCGGCTTCCGGGCCCCGTCGCTTACGCGGCGCTGCTGTCGACCTTCGCCCAGATGTTCGGCCTCGGCCTCTCGACGGTGCTTCGCGACCGGCTGGACCAGCGCCGGCTGTCCATCCTCGGTCTGACGCTGTCGCTCGGCGCGGCTGTGCTGTTCCTGCCACCTCAGACGTTCCAGGCGCTGCCCCCGGTGCTGCAGCCGATTCTCGGCAACGGGCTCCTGGTCAGCATGCTTCTGTCGATGCTGCTCGAGCAGCTGTGGCGGCCGGCCGCAGCAGAAGGCAACGGCGGGAGCGCTGCTTAAAGAGCGCCGTTCGATTGGAGGCCGATGTGCGGTCAAGTTCACCCCGGACCGCTTCTGCCTTCCGGTCGGGCTTCAAGCAGTTCCAGCGGCTGCGGATAGCCGGTCCGGCTTGACGGGCTTCCGGTTTTTGCCTACACTGAAAGCGATTTAGGCGCCTGCTTTCAGGCGGCGGGCAGCAAGCCCGCCCCGGTTGATTGGCCGTTGCCATCTATGAACTTATGAAGGAGCCGTGAATTCATGACTGACTTTCGCCTGGTAAAGCCGGAGGAGCTTCAGGAGGCCGTCCGGCTGTCGGACGCCACCTTCCGCGATGAGGAACAGAAATCGATGGGCGAGGGCTTTCCGAATGTCTTTTCCCCTTCCCTTCAACAGTCGTACGGGGCTTTTACGGACGGTAAGCTCGTGGCCTTTATGGGCCTCGTGCCGGCCGTCCTCCGGGTTGGTGCGGCCCGGCTCGACGTCTTTCAGCTCGGGTCCGTCTGCACGGATCCCGCTTATCGCGGCCAAGGCCTGGCCAGCGGAATGCTCCAGGAGGTCATCGGCCATGCCGGCCGTTCCGGCGCCTCGCTGCTGCTGGTCTCGGGCGGCCGCTCGCTGTACACGAATGCGGCCTGCTGTGGCTACGGGAGCGTGGCACGGTACACGCTCACGCCGGCCTCGCTCCAGAACGCCGAAGCGGCTGTCCTTGCATCGGAAGGGACCGTCTTCCGCGAGCTCGAGCCGACGGACCTCCTCGCGCTGCACGCCCTGGCCGAGGCACGGCCGGTCCGCTATGACCAGAGTGCCGCCGATTTGGCGCAGCTTCTGCAGGCTGAGGCGTACGGCAGCTGCGTCAAGCTCCGCCACCGCGTGCTCCTGGCCGAGCGGGACGGCCGTTTGACAGCCTTCGCCGTCATCGGCGTGCCGTACCGGGAAGGGCTGAAGAACCCGCCGCGCGTCATCGAGTGGGCGGGGGATGCGCAGGCGGCCGCCGCCTTGTTCGCCGATGCGACCGGTACCTTCGGGCTGGAGCGGCTCGTGGTGCCCGTTCCGTGGCACGAGCGCGGCCTGGCCGCGGCTGTTGCCCCGCTTGCGGAGAACCAGGAGCCGGAGCCGAGCTACCACACGCTCAAAATCCTGAGCGCGGAGCGGCTTTTCTTGCAGCTCGCCCCCTTCTTCGAAGAGCGTGGCGCGGGAGCGGAGGCCGGTCCCCCGGCAGCGCGGGACCTCGAAGACGGCCGCTTCGAGCTCCGTCTGAGCGGCGGGGAAGCCCGCACCCTGGCGCCGGAAGAGCTCATCTCGCTGCTGTTCGATCCGGAGCCGAAGCCCGGCGCTGCGGCTGAGATCCGCGAGGCCTATCCGGCTCTGCTCCCGGTTCCGCTTCCTTATAACCAGGGACTCAATTACGTGTAAGGCATTATTTCGAAGGAGGCCGCAGCATGGAGTTTAACAAAGAATGGCAGCCGGCGGAGCCGGGAGTGCGCCGCCGGATTGTGACAGTAGGGCGTCAGATGATGAGCATGATCGTGGAGTTTGAGGCGGGAGCGGAAGGATACGTGCACAGCCATCCCCACGAGCAGACCACCTATGTCATCCGCGGGGAATTCGCTTTTACCATCGACGGGACGGTCCATCAGGTCCGCGAAGGCGACACCCTGTACATCCCAAGCGATGCCAAGCATGGGGTTACGGCGGTAACGGCCGGGGCGCTTTTTGACACGTTTACCCCCATTCGGGAGGATTTGCTGAAGCGCTGACCGGAGGTAAGGGGAAGAGAGGGGATGGCAATGAAGGCGATGGGCACGCTTCGGGAGCTCTTCCGGTACCCTGTCAAATCCTTGGCGGGCGAACGGCTGGAGGCCGCGGACGTCGAAGAGCAGGGCTTGGCGGGTGACCGCGTCTGTGCGTTCTATGACGATTCCCGTGAGGGGTGGAGCCGCTATTTTACCGCACGGAACCTTCCCGAGATGCTGGCTTACCGGGCAAGTCTGGACGGAGAGGGACAGGTCCGGGTCACGACGCCGGAGGGACAGGTCTATGGCTGGGACGAGAAGCTGCTGGCCGAGCTGCAGAAGCGAACGCCGGTAAAGCTGTCCCTGTCGGCCTGCCGGGCCCCGCATCCGGAGGTCCCCGGCCTCCTGTCCGTCGATGAAGCCAGCCTGCTTATCGTAACCGACGCCGCCTTGAGCAGGCTGGAGAGCGGGTGGGGACGGAGGCTGGATCCCCGCCGGTTCCGGCCCAACCTGATCCTGGCCCTGACCGGGGATGCCCCGGAGGAGGAAAGCTGGATCGGGAAAAGGCTGGCGATAGGCGGAGCCCTCCTCCGGGTGGACGGGCCCTGCACACGCTGTCCGGTTATCGCGATCGATCCCGATACGTTCTCGAAGGACCCGTCCCTGACGCGGAAGCTCCGGGAAGACTTGGATATGCAGTTCGGCCTGTACGCCTCGGTGGTAAGACCAGGGCCCGTGCAGGCGGGCGATGAGGTTAGGCTCTTGGACGGCCCGGACCTGACGGATTCGCCGGCAAGTTCTTCTTAACGCGAAAGAGGCCCTCTCTGTCACTCTTGGTGACGGAGGGGCCTCTTTCGTCTTCCCCAAGCGGCCCCGGTCTTCCTTTCCCCCATCACACTAGACCTCGAACTTCACCTGCCACTGGGCTCCATCGATCCATTCCCGGGTCGAGAACTCCCGTCCGCGTACGGCGATCTCCTTCTCATAGACTTGGATATACATGCCTTGCGAAACGTTGGAGTTGGGCGCGGCGGAGCGGGTGCGCCCGACGGAGGCATTGTTGAACCAATGCAGGTTCTCGTGGCGGTTGTAATGGTTCTCCCCGTTGAAGCTCCGGTGCGTATGGCCGGAGAAAACGAAGACGTTCTTGTAAGGCTTCAGAATGGCCCGGAACTCGTTGGCCCGGATCAGCTGGTGGGTCCTTCCGTCGGAGCCGACGGCGGGAAACGGCTGGTGAATGAACACGAGCGCCGGCTTGCCGTCCTTGTGCTCCTCCATCGTCCGCCGCAGCCACTCCAGCTGCTCGTCGGAGTACCAAGCGCCTTCTCCCACGTCGCTTCGTTCCTGGACATACGCCTCTTGGGAGACGAGGATGAGATGAACCCCGTTCACCCAAGCATCCCCGTAGGCTTTGTCCATGCCGAGGAATTTCTGGAACCGCTGCCTGGCCATGGCGTCCGTCTTGCCGTTCGGCATCGTTTCGGTCGAGAACTGGCCGTCCTTGGTGAGCCAGATGTCGTAATAATCGTGATTGCCCATGTTGCCGTACAGCTTGGGCAGCTTGTAGCGGTCGAGAATGGAGCGCAGAACGCGATAGTCGCTGTCCCGCCCGAAATCCGTCAAATCTCCGCCGAACACGATCGCCTCCACCGGGCTCTCGAAGCCCGTCACATCGTCCAGGGCCAGCTTCAGCTTATCCGACATGGACGCCTCGCCCGCCGATATATGCATATCGCTGAACAGGAAAAAGGAAGCGAGAAGCTCCCCGGGTCCCTGGGGAACAGGGGAAGGAGACGGAGAGGGTGCCGGAGCCGTTTCGCCAGGCGCCGCCTCAGCTAAGGCTTCCTCGGCCGCCGGTCCCGGAGTCCCGGGCTTCTGCCCCAGCCAAAGCCAGCCGCCGCCAAGCAGGACGGAGGCCCCGGCCAGCCATTTGATAAATTCTCTTCTTGTCATGCCCATGATTTGCCCCCGCGGCTGAAGATCAGCCCGATAATGGATTTTTTCTCCAGCATATCATAAGAACCAGGCCTTTTGGAGCGGGGAGGAAGTCGCGGAAGGAAATATTTTTCCGGTAGAAACCGGGACCTGGTCTAAGAGAGAGGGACCGGTTGGGGAAGGGGAAGAACAGGCGGAAAAGATAGAGAGAAGCTACGGTTTGAGCGGGGGAGCGTGCCGCATCGGATAGGGTGGCCGACCGTTGTCGGATGGCCGGCAGAGGCGCGAAATGACCTTTTTGTCTGTAAATTGTGAAAAATGTCCTAGTTCCTTTATACTACTTGTATCATACTATTGGAAAATCTTAGACGGACAGAGGTGTACAGGTGAGAATCCATTCATTGGCTAACAAGTTTGCCTTGGTGATGAGTGCGGCCCTGGTGGCGGTTATTGGCGGAATGCTTGTTTACGAGTGGGGAAAAATCCGCAAGGATGCGGAGCAGCAGCTGCTGGACAAGGGCTACGACCTGGCCGTGTCCCTGTCGGGAACGCTTGCCCGGGTAGCGGAGAGCGATATGCGCAGCGGAGTCACGTTAGCCGACGGGACCCGGCTGAGCGGGGAGGAGCTGCGGAGCCGCTTGTTTGACGACCGGCTCGCCGTTCTGCCGGAGAGTGAGGCGGAAGCCAAGAAGAGGGGAAGCGACTACCTGGCGAAGACGACGGAGCTGTACAATGGGGAGAAAGTGCCGCTTTCCCGGTATGAGCTGAAGTACAGCAGCGCTTATGATGCCTATACCGATGAACGCTGGCAGGGCATCATCGATTCCTTTCTGACGGGTCCGGATGTGGTTTTTGCCATTCCGGCCGCTTATTCGGCTAACCCGGAATTTAACGGCTTCGTCGCCACCCACAACCGCACCTACAGCCCGGTGGGGGAAGGGTCCAAGGACGAATGGGGAGCGGTGGGGCTCCTCAGCCAGAAATACCGGGCGAACCGCGTGTTCAATGACCGTACGGGGTTCGCGGCGGCTTCCTATACCGATACATCCGCCGTGCTCAAGCAGGAGTATGACCGGGTGATCGAGGGGAAGATCGTCAAGACATGGGACATCTCCTATCCCCTTATGATCGACGGGAAGCATTGGGGAGGGGTTCGCATAGCCCTGTCCAAGGCAAGCTCCGATGCATTCATCGCCTCTCAGCGGATGCGCAAAACAGCGGAGCTGCTCGGCATTATGGCCACCGCGCTGACCGTCCTGTTCCTGCTTACCCGGAGGGTGGTCGGACGCCGGCTCCGGGAGCTTGCCGCCGCGGCCGTCCTGCTTAACTCCGGGGAAGCCGACCTGCGCTACCGGATCGCCGTGAAAGGCAGAGACGAGCTGTCTCTGCTCGGAACGGAGATCAACCGGTTCATGGAAACGATGCAGGGCATCGTGACGGCCGTCCGCACCCGCGCCGAACGGCTCGAAGCAAGCGCCGGGGAGCTGGCGGACAAGGCTGAGCGCAGCCGGGAGCTCACCGGCCAGTCGGCGGCGGCTATGGACCGCCTTGCGGCGGGAGCCGACCTTCAGGCGACGGGCTCCGGGGACAGCGCATCGGCCATGCTCCAAATGGCCGAAGGTATTCAGCGCATTGCCGGGGCCTCGGGGCTGGTGGCGGAGCGGTCGCAGGATATGCTGCGGATTTCGGAGGAGGGAAGCTTGCGGGCGGAAGACGCCGCAAGCAAGATGAACGCGCTCGGAAGCTCGATGTCCGCCATCGAGGAGGCGGTCGGCCGGCTGGAGAAGCAGTCGGCGGCCATCGGGGAAGCGGCGTCCGTCGTCACCCAGATGGCGAAGCAGACCAATCTGCTTTCCTTGAACGCCGCGATCGAAGCGGCCCGCGCGGGGGAACAGGGACGCGGCTTCGCCGTTGTGGCGGGAGAGGTCCGCAAGCTGGCCGAGCAGTCCTCGGAAGCGGCGGAGCGCATCGGAGACATGATTGCCGAAGTTCAAACGGTGACCTCTTCGGCGGTTGACGCCATGCAGGCCGGAGGACGGGATGCGGCGGCTGGCCTTGCCGCTGTGGGGGCCCTTACGGGAGATTTCGACCGGATCTTAAGAGCTTCCCGGGAGGTGGCGCTGGAGATTGGGGAGATTTCGGCCGCTTCCGAGGAGATGTCCGCCGGAACCGAGGAAGTCACCGCCTCCATCGAATCCATGGCCCAGATCGCCCGGGAAGCATCGGCGGGAACGCGGGAGGCGGCGGCGGATGCCCGGACCCAGCTGCAGCTCGCGGATGAAACGACCGGCCTGTCCGGTACCGTGGACGGCCTGTCTAAGGAACTCAGGCATACTATCGGGCAATTTCTTGTATAAAGCTCTATTCTTAGGGAGGACCGGCATAACGCTTCGGCTGACACATAATTTCCTTTTGTCTTTTATGGATGTGAGGGTCGGAACATGGTACAATGGTAGGACAAGGTTCTCTGGCAGCCGTTCATGCAAACCGGCGGTGGAAGGGAGCCGTTCTTTTTTGCCACCATATATAACCATTCCAGATAGAAGGGCAGGCTGTGCGGTTAGATGAGAATGACGCTGCGGACTAAGATTGCTTCCGGGTATCTGCTTATTATTCTGTTTCTTGGGATTGCGGTGTGGCTCATTACGGGCCGGATCACCGATCTTCAGCGGGAGATGGACTTTGTAACGGGTCATGATTTCGAAGTTCATAATTTAACGAATCAGCTGGAGAAGCGCCTCGTTACGATGGAAACGGGGATGCGGGGCTTCGTCATCACCGGCAACTCCTCCTACCTGGATCCCTACAATACCGCGATGAGCGGCTGGGAGCAGGATTACGAGAGGCTGTACAATCTGGTGAAGGACAACCCCCCGCAGAAGGCAAGCCTGGAGCAGATAAAAGAAACGATTGACAGCTGGATGAAGGAAGCCGCTTTTCCCCTCGTCCAGTATAAGAAAGATAACAATACGGCTAAGATCAACGAATACTTCCAAGCCAATGTAGGCAAAACCATTTCCGACCGGTTCCGGTCCCAGGTCGACTCCTTCCGGACCGTAGAGCGGCAGCTCACCCAGACCCGGACGGAGGAGCTGCACAGCCGCAATACGGTGCTTCGCCGAGAGCTGTATTGGTTCGTCGGGCTGGTGGCCGCTGCCGCCATCGCCGCGGCGCTGGTTATTTCCCGTTCGATTCTCGGGACCGTCAAACAGGTTACCCGGGCGATTCAAGCTATCACTGCAGGCAGCCGGTCCGGCCAGCGGATTTCGGTAAGAACCCGGGATGAGATCAACGACCTCGGGGAAGCCACCAACCGGATGCTGGACCGGTTCGAGGAAGAGAACTGGATGCAGACGCAGATCGCCGAAACGGCAACCGCCTTCCAAAGCATCACCCAGTCAGAGGAATTGACCCGGCTCTTCCTGGAGAAGGTCGCGAGCCTGATGCAGGCGCCTTACGCGGTTCTGTATTTGCGCAAATTCGAGCGCGGGGAGGACTCCCTCGTGCTGTCAGCCTCTTACGCGGCGGATGGCCGGAAGGTCGGAGAAGAGCGTTTCCGGATAGGCGAAGGACTTGTCGGGCAGTGCGCCGCGGACAATCGCCGCATGATCCTGACCACGCTGCCGGCGGACTATGTCAAGGTGCGTTCCGGCCTGGGCACGGCGTCGCCTTCTTCCATTATGGTGTCTCCTGTCACGCTCGAAGGTCAGGTGCTGGCCGTCATAGAGCTGGCCTCCATGGAAGGCTTCACTCCGCAGCAGGAGCAGCTTCTCACGCAAATTCTGGAAACCTTTGGCATCACCCTCGACCGCGTCATGACCCGGATGGAAATCGAGCGGCTTCTGGCGGAATCGCAGGCGATGACCGAGGAGCTGCAGGCCCAATCCGAGGAGCTGCAAGCCCAGTCGGAAGAGCTCCAGACGCAAACAGAAGAACTGCGAGTCATCAACGAGCAGCTCGAGGAGCAGAACGTATTCGCCGAGCTTAAGGCAAAAGAGCTGGAGGAAGCGAAGGAAGAGCTCGAAACGAACGCCGAACGGCTGGAGCTCAGCTCCCGCTACAAGTCGGAGTTTCTGGCGAACATGTCCCACGAGCTGCGGACTCCGCTTAACAGCATGCTTATTCTTTCCCAGATGCTGGCCGACAATCCGAAGGGAACCCTTACCCCCGAGGAGCAGGAGTATGCCCTCATTATTAACAATGCGGGGAACGACCTGCTGCTCTTGATCAACGACATTCTGGATCTGTCCAAGGTGGAATCCGGTAAGCTCGAAATCGAGGCCGAGCCGGTCAACCTGACGGAGCTTCCGGTCGCCCTGGAGGCCATCTTCACCCCGATCGCCACCCAGAAAGGGATCGAATTCCGTATCGTGATGGAGGAATCTCTGCCGTCCATCTTCTACTCCGACGGGCAGAGGCTCCAGCAGATTCTGAAGAACCTGCTCTCCAATGCCTTTAAATTTACGGAGCAGGGCGCCGTTACCTTCTCCGTTGGATATTCCTCCGGTACGAAAGAGGGAGAAGGCCAGGATGGGATGTCCTATCTGGTCTTCTCGGTCTCGGATACGGGGATTGGGATTCCGGAGGACAAACAGCTTCAAGTCTTCGAAGCGTTCCAGCAGGTAGACGGCGCCACAAGCCGCAAATATGGAGGAACCGGCCTCGGGCTCTCCATTTCGCGTGAGTTCGCCAAGCTGCTGGGCGGCACCCTGACGCTCGAAAGCCGGGAAGGGGAGGGAAGCACCTTTGCCATGTACCTTCCTCACACCGCGCACGGGGAAGAAGCCGGGGAGAGGCTGCTCCCGGCAGCCTCCGAGGTGGCCGCCGGGATTTCGGTGGCCACCTCGGAGGCTCTGCCCGCCTACCCGGAGCAAGAACCGCGGAGCACGGCGGTTACGCAGGCGGGAGAAGGCCCGTCGGCGAACCGGGCACCGGCCGGCGCCGCTCCAAAGGATGCGGCTCCTTTTGCCGGCAGACGGGTGCTGGTGGTTGACGACGATTCGCGCAATGTGTTTGCCCTCAGCACCGCCCTCCGGGATAAAAAAATCGAGGTGCTCACCGCCGCGAACGGCAAGGAATGCCTCCAGATCTTGGAGAGCGAACCGGCTGTCGACCTGGTGCTGATGGATATCATGATGCCGGAGATGGATGGCTACGAAACGATGCGGGCCATCCGGGCGAAGGAGAACTGGCTGCGGCTGCCGATTATCGCCCTTACCGCGAAGGCCATGAAGCCCGACCGGGACAAATGCCTGGAAGCGGGGGCATCGGATTACATCTCCAAACCGCTTAAGATGGACCAGCTGTTCTCGCTGATGCGGGTATGGATGAACCGCTGACCGTGAATGATAGAAAAATCGCCTTCCCCGGCCGTCAGGCCAAGGGAAGGCGATTTTTTTTGGGGAGCGGGGGGCGCCTCCGTCGGGCCGTTTAATCCACCTTGGCCCCGTGGGAGCGGGCGAAGGCGACCGCCTGATCGGCGTCGATGCGGGCGCCCTTCAGGTTCAGGGCCTTCAGGTCGACGCCGGAGACATCGGCTCCCCTCAGGTCGGTGGAGAGCAGCGTCGCTTCATTCAGCACCGCCCGGGCGAGCTTGGCGTGGCGCAGGGAGCTTTTGTCGAGCCGGCAGCCATACAGGTCGGCCTCTTCGAAGCTGACTCCGCTAAGGTCTAGGCCCGTCAGGGACTGGTGACGGAGGTTTGTGTACGACCAGTCCCCGCCCTGAATGACAATTCCGGTCAGGTCAGCCTCCTCGAAGGCCGAGCCGGTCATTTTGCAGCTGTCGAACCGCGAGGCGAACAGGCGGGCTCCCGCCATCCGGCAGTTGGAGAAGGCCGAGTGGGTGTGCCGGGACCCGTTCAGCTGCGCGTCCGTGAAATCGCAGTGCTCGAAGACACAGCCCTGCGTAACCAACTCGCGAAGCGAAGCTCCCCGAAACGTACACCGGAGGAAGGTCACGTTCCTCCACTCCGCTTCCTCCAACTCCCGATAGTCAAACGATTCCTCGGTGTATTCCCGGTCTTTCCATACCGTCATGGCTTGTCCTCTTTTCCGTTCGCCTTCTTTAGGGGGAGAGGCCTCCTTCGCCTCGATCCGCGGCCCGTTACAGCGGAGGAGGATGGCGTTGTAGAGAGCGTCCCCGGATAAGACGAGATTTCCGTTCATCATAGCACAGGACGGGGAAGGAGGGCACGCTTATCCGAAAAACCCGGAAGGAAAAATGTTCTGGGAAATTTTCCATTTCTTGAAACTTAGCGGATGGTTTCTTCGTCAGGAGGGTGCAGGACTATACAAAAAGGGGGTCCCATCCATGAACCATCCATCGTTACAAAAGCGCCGGAACCATCCGGCCGGGCTGCCAACGCTGCCGATTCTCGGCAAGCGCTTTCCTGCCTGGCTCGGCGCGCTGCTCTTGGCGGCGGGCATCGTCTCCGCAGCAGGCTGCTCGTCAGCCGATAAGGACACCGGCGCGACAAACGCGAGCTCCGCCCAAAGCGCCCCGGCCAAGAATGAAGCGAAACCGGCTGCCGGTTCCGGAGCCGCCGCCGGGAGTGCGGCCGATCAAGCGGGCGGGAAAGGGACGGAGACGGCTGACTCCAAAGGAGGAACCGCCCCAGTCGCCTCCTCCGCACCCCAGCCGTCTGGAAACGCCCAGGCCGGAGGGATGACCCAGGCGGACACGTCCGATGGCCTGAACCGCAAGCTCATCTACAAAGCCAACCTGGTCATGGAAGTGGGGGATTACAACCAGGCCCAGTCCCAGATCCGGGACCTCGTTCAGCTGAGAGGCGCCTATATCCTTCAATTTGCCGAAAACCAGAATTCGGGGGAGAAGGGAGGGAACTTGACCATCAAGGTGCCGGCTTCCGGCTTTTCCTCCCTGCTCAGCGATCTGGAGAAGGTCGAGAGCCTCAAGCTGCAGAAAAGCATGCAGGGACAGGACGTGACGGAGGAGTACGTGGACCTGGATTCCCGGTTGAAGGCGCGCCAGACGGCGGAAGCCCGTCTGCTCGCTTTTATGGAGAAAGCCTCGAAGGCCGATGAGCTGGTGGCGTTCTCCAATGAGCTTGGGAAAGTGCAGGAGGAAATCGAGAAAATCAAAGGACGCATGCGCTACCTTGATCAGAACGTGGCCATGTCCACGATTGAGCTCAGGCTGTACGAGAAGGTAGGCCTGGCCGCGTCCAACAAAACCGGATCGACCGTCCCGGTGCTGAAGCAGGCCAGCCAGGCGCTCTCCGGCAGTCTTAACGTGATGGGCATCGTCTTCACCAAGCTGTTCGTGTTCCTGGCCGGGGCTCTTCCGGTGCTGATCGCCCTGGCGGCCGTTGTCGTCCCGGCTGTCCTGGTCAACCGCCGCCGGAGCAAGGCAGCCGCCAAGCCTCCGGAGCTGACGGACTAGCGCAAGGCCGTCTTTTCGCACCGCGCAAATTTCCCAATGGCGCGGTGTTCGGCGTCCCATGACGGTGGTCAACCCCATGCAACGGGCGGGCTCTTTTGTGGGGGGGTACGAGGAGCGCCACTCGGCCCGGTTTTCGCTTGGGCAGTAAGCCCGACGGCGGCTAGGGTTGGCCAGCCTGCCCCCTGCTTCCTTCTCAGAACCTTCCGACCGTATAACGCGGGACGGAAGGTTTTTTTGTGGGCGAGAGGACCTTCATTCATGACGAAGCTGCAGCGGTGGCCTTCTCGGCAGCAGAGGAGGGAGAAGAGGACGTCGGAGCTTTAAGGTTTCGTGAAGGCGTGGAAGAGATTAATCCTATCTTAATCTGAAGCTAACGCGGCTCGTACAAAGGTCCCGTACAATGAACCTTGCCGGTCGTTCTATCCCTACGAAACGGCGTATACCATAGAGTAGGAAAGTGCTTACAGGCACATTTCCAAGTTAATTTTCGAATAAGGGGGGACTCGCTTTTATGAAAGCCATGGGCCGATCCGTGGAGCTGTCCGGTGTCCGCACCGCTCTCAAGCCTCGGATTCGCCGATGGAGCAAGGAGAAGGCAGGGGAAAACGCCATCGGGTACCTGTTCCTCGCTCCCTCGCTTCTGCTGTTCGGGGTGTTTCTGTTTTATCCGTTTGTCCGCTCCTTGTACTTGAGTCTGCAGGTGACGAACCCCCGGGGCAAGGTTGTGGACTTTGCCGGGTGGGACAATTTCCGGGAGCTGTTCGCTTCCGAGGGCTTCTACCGGAGTCTGCTCGTGACCGCCAAGTTTACGCTGCTCACCGTTCCGCCCGGAATTGTGATCGCGCTGGTGCTGGCGGGGCTCACCCATCAAGCCCTGAGGGGGATGAAGGTGTTCAACTGGGTGTTCTCCATGCCGGTCGCCATCTCGGTGGGGACGGGAGCGGTTATCTGGATGCAGCTGTATCACCAGACGACCGGGATGTTCAACCGGTTTCTGCAGCTGGCCGGGCTGCCCGCCGTTTCCTGGCTGTCCGATCCCAATTACGCCCTGTATTCCGTTTCGGCCGTCACGATTTGGATGGGGCTCGGCTTCCATTACATTCTTCTACTAGGCGGCATCCGTTCGATACCTTCGGAGATTTACGAAAGCGCCCGGATCGACGGGGCCGGAGCCTTCGTCGCCTTCCGTCGCATCACGCTTCCGCTGCTGTCGCCTACTTTGTTTTTTGTCGGGATTGTCTCGGTAATCGGCTCGTTCCAGGCGTTCGGGGAAGTCCGTATCCTGACAGGGGGAGGCCCCATTCACACGACAGAGGTGCTCGTATACTCCATCTACCGGGAGGCCTTCGTTAATTACCGGTTCGGACCGGGAAGCGCCCAGGCACTGGTGCTGTTCGCCATCATTCTCGTCCTGACGCTCATCCAATACAAAGCGCTCGAAAAGAAGGTGCATTACCAATGAGCCGCAAGCTGATCCTTACCGTTCAATATCTGTTTCTGACCGCCGCCTCCCTGGCGATTCTGTACCCGATTCTGTATACCTTCTCGTCTGCACTCATGACACCGGCCGAGGCGCGTACCTTCCCCACCCCACTGCTGCCCATGAGCTTCTACCTGGGCAATTTCCTGGAGGTGCTGCACTCGGTTCCGATTATGAGGTTCATGGGCAACTCCCTGGCCGTGTCCGTTATCATTACGGCGGGTCATCTCGTTCTCGCCAGCATGGCGGCTTATGCTTTTGCCAATGTGCGTTTTGCGGGGAAGGCTTTCTGGTTCGCCCTCTTCCTCTCCACCATGATGATTCCGTGGGAAGTCACCATCATCCCGAACTACCTCACGATCAAAAGCTGGGGGTGGCTGGACTCCTACGAAGGCCTCACGATTCCGTTCCTCGCGACGGCTTTCGGGACGTTCCTGCTCCGCCAGTTCTTCCTTCAGCTGCCGAAGGAGCTGTATGAGGCGGCCCGCATGGACGGCTGCGGACACCTCCGCACGTTCCTGCGCATCGTGCTCCCGCTGTCGCGCCCGGCGCTCGCTACGCTTGCCGTGTACTCTTTTCTGAATGCGTGGAATATGTACCTGTGGCCGCTGCTCGTGACGAACAGCCCGGACATGCGGACCGTCCAGATCGGCATCAGCATGCTTCAGACAGAGGAGCAGACCTCGTGGAATCTGGTGCTCGCCGGTGTTGCCTGGATTCTGCTGCCCTCGTTGTTACTCCTGCTGGTCGGCTTGAAGCAGCTGGTCCGCGGCATGACCGCCGGGGCTCTGAAGGGTTGAGGCAGAAGGACGAAGGGATCGCCTTCCACCGCTCCGATTTGAAAGGCGGGCTGAGTCCCGGGCCCTTCTCGACCAGAAAGTCCGGGGAAGTCCCAAGTCTCTTCCCAGTCTCTTCCCCTCCGCGGCTTGCCCACGCTAAGTTTCATGGGGCCACCTCGATTAATCCAGTGGATTAAGTGAAAAGCGAGGAGGGAGGACTTGGGGGCACCCCCTTTACCACAAACCAAAAGGAGAGAATCTTGAATGAAAACCCGTTCCCGCCTCAACCGTACGAACCTGACGGCCGCTTTGCTTGCGGCCCCCATGCTCCTGCTTGCCGCCTGCGGCAAAGAGGGAGCCTCTACCGAGAAGGCCGCCGATGCGGCCTCGTCCAAGGATCTGGTGAAAGTCGTTTACTGGCATTCCATGGGCGGCGAGATGGCCAAGACCGTGGACAAGCTTGTCTCGGACTTCAACAGCTCGCACAAGGACATTCAGGTGGAAGCCGTCTACCAGGGCAGCTACGACGAGAGCCTGAACAAAATGAAGGCCTCCATGGATTCCAAGTCCGGCCCGTCTATGATCCAGGTGTACGAGATCGGCTCCCGGTTCATGATCGACTCGAAGGCGATCACCCCGGTTCAGAAATTCATCGACATGGAGAAATACGATGTGTCACAGCTCGAAGAGAACATTGCCGGTTACTATATGGTGGACGGGAAGCTGAACTCGATGCCGTTCAATACGTCCAACCCGATTCTGTATTACAACAAGGACATGTTCAAAGCAGCCGGCCTTGATCCAGAGAAACCGCCTGCCACCTTCGAGGACGTGGCAAAAGCCGCCAAAGCCCTGACCAAGGACGGCCAAGCCGGAGCTTCCTTCGCCATCTACGGCTGGTTCATGGAGCAGCTGTTCGCAAACCAGGGGGCGGAGCTGCTGAACAACGGCAACGGCCGCACGTCCCTTGCCACTGAGTCCCAGCTGAACAGCGAAGCGGGCGTGAAGGCCTTGACCTGGTGGAAGGAGCTCGTGGACAGCAAGGTCGCCCTTAACCTCGGCCGCAAAACGGACGACACCAAGAAAGCCTTCGCCGCCGGCCAAATCGGCATGATGCTCGATTCCACCGCTTCCTTGCGCGGGATCGTCAACTCGGCCGAAGGGAAGTTCAAGGTCGGCACCGGCTTCCTGCCCAAGCCGTCGGACGCAAAGGAAGGCGGTGTGATCGTAGGCGGGGCGAGCAACTACATCCTGAACAACAAGAGCGAAGCTGAGCAGAAGGCCGCCTGGGAGTTCATCAAGTACTTGACGGCGCCGGAGCAGCAGGCCCTCTGGCACATCAACACGGGCTATTTCCCCATCACCAAAAAAGCCTACGAGCAGCCCAGCGTGAAAGAGAACCTGGCCAAGTTCCCGCAGTTCCAGACGGCCATCGACCAGCTGCACGCCACCAAGCTGAACAAGGCAACCCAGGGCGCTGTGATGGGCGTGTTCCCGGAAGCCCGTCAAATCACCGAGAATGCGATCGAAGAAGCCTTGAACGGCAAAAAGTCCCCGAAGGAAGCGCTGGATGCCGCCCAGAAGGAAATCACGGCCAAAATCCAGCAGTACAACAAGACGGTTAAGTAACCAGGACCCAAACGTCAGCCGCCCGATTTTCTGGCCGGGCGGCTTGGTGTTGGAGCCTGGGAAGAAGGTGGGCGCTATGCGGCTTATTGGCAGTAGCCTGACGAATGGCTGGCGGTAAGACAGCTGGACGCTTCCCGGTTGGACGGGGGAGCCTGGACAATAATAATGGGCTGCCAAGCCATTCCCCCCGGCTAGCATCCAACATGCGTCCAATCCAAGAAGGCGATCTCCTGAAAGAGGCAACCCCGGCCGTTCATGAGCTTGTCAGGTTGCAGAACTCTAAAGGTAATCCCGGCAAGTTTAAACCGCCATACCCCTTTGTGGGGCTTTGGCGGTTTTCTGTTTTGCCTTCCATAGAGGTTACCCCAGGCAGATGCCCGAACCGAAAGCGGGCGTCTGTATACACTGATGGTGTAGACAACAGCGGAAGGAGAGAAAGGTATGGTATCCAAAGACGATGCCGTGAACGGCTTCGTTCCCCAGCACACCCACGGGTCCGTAGATTACACCTCCGTAAGCCAAGGGCACGTTCACCAGTGCCTGGACGTGACGTCTCCCGCCATTCCCACGGCAGACGGAGGCCATGTGCATTATACGGAAGGGTATGTCGTCTTCGAGAATGGTCACGTTCACCGGTATCAGGCTTATTCCGGGCCGGCCATTCCGGTTGGGGAAGGGCGGCACGTCCACTATTACGACTTCTATACCACCGTCGAGAACGGGCACCGCCACCGGGTTCGGGGCGTGGATATGCCTGCGCCGGGATCTCGGTAGTGAAGCAGAGAGTGATTCCATAAGGGCCTTCTGTCCAGCTATGAGGCAGACAGGGGGCCTTTTGCTGCGGATGAGACGACCGGGCGTTCCCGCCTCAGTCAGGGGGGAGGAGTCCTCCCCGCTATTCCCCTTCCTTCCGGGGACCCTTAAGGCTCAAGCGATGCAGCTCAGCCGCGCTTTTACAGGTTCGTTCCCCCGCTCACTTCGAGGAGCTGGCCGGTAACCCAGCGGCTGTCCGCCGAGGATAGAAAAAAGGCAGCATCCGCGATATCCTCCGGCTGGGCCCAGCCTCCCAATGCCGACAAGCCGGCGGCAAAAGCCCGGCCATCCGGATTGCCGAAAACAGCCGCATTCATGTCGGTTTCCGTCATGCCGGGCTGGATTGCGTTGACGGTGATTTGGCGGGGGCCTAAAGCCTTGGCGAGCGTCAGCGTTATGGTGTTCACGGCGCCCTTCGTCAAACTGTAGCCGATGAGATCCGGAAAGGCGATCCGGGTGACCGCGGAGGACAGGTTGAGAATGCGTCCTCCGTCCCGGAGCCGGGGAAGAGCCTGCTGAATGACAAAAAGCATTCCCTTCACATTAACGGCGATCGCCTCGTCGAGGGCCTGCTCCGTAAGCTCTTCTAACGGGGAGATCAAGGGAACCCCGGCATTATTGACGAGAATGTCGAATCGGGCCTCCCCGGTCCGCTCCGCCCATTCCCGGTCCAGAGCCTCGAACATTTGACGGATCCCTGTCATGCTCCCCAGGTCGGCCTGCACGGCAAACGCCTCTCCGCCTTCCTCCCGGATATGCTCCACCGCTTCATCGGCGGCTTCCCGATTTCGGGCGTAATGCACAGCCACCAAGGCTCCTTCTTGGGCCAGCCGTTCCGCGATAGCCCGCCCGATTCCCCGGCTCGCTCCCGTGACGAGGGCTGTTTTGTTTTTCAATTGCAGCATGCTTCCCACTCTCCTTATTCGTTGTTCCTTGCTCTTTTGTTGTACCATGGAGAGGATATCGAAAGGTTGCTGTCCTATTTTTCGGCTTTGGAAGAAGCGACGGTTCGTCGGAAGAAGGGGGGCGCGGCGGATAGGCGAGGGAAGAGTCGTGTCTCCAGTCCCGGAACCGACGCGGGCGGCTGCTATGCTCTAGCTGGAGCCACTCCCTGAATTGGCAGAACACGTTCCCTTTCCTCTAGCTGAAGCCATTTTGGCCGCTTCCTCCCTCTCGGGTGCCGAAAAATAGCGGAACTCTAAGTACCTTAATGCCTCATTTGTCGGCAATCTTCAAAAATTAGAGGAACGCAGGTTCGCTATTTTTCACGCCAACCATCAAAAACGGCCTATTCTCGCCCCTTTGCCGAATAATAGAGGATTATAGTTCCTCTAACCAAAACGTTGGCACTCGAATTCGGACGAATAAGGTATCTCCGTTCCGCTAAATTTCCGACTGCCCAGCGACTGCCCGGTTTTCTGTCACGTTTTTTCCGGTTTCCTGCACTTTCCGTCCGGCTTTCATCGCGTCGGGTTTACGGGTTTACCCCGGCTTAGACCTGTGGCCGGCAGCCTACAGGAAGTACCCTCGGCCCTGCGGAGCAAGCCGGAAGGACCGCACCCTCTCGTTACCGGTGGCGGGGAGCAGTATCCCTTGGTCCACCAGCTTGTGCAGGAGTGCCCTGGCGTACCGGGTCGTAATGCTTAAGCGCTGGCTGACATCCCGTGGGGTAATGGCCCCTTGCTTATGGACGGCCAGCCGGACGATTTCCTTGTCCCGGTAATTCAAGTCCGGAGGGGAAGCCTCATCCCCAAACCAGCGGCCCATCAGCTGCTGGATCATCTGCTGGCACCGGCGGGGCTTCTCGGTAATATCGTCATAGGAGAAGCGCAGAACGGTCCAGTGATCCATCACCAGATGATTCTGGCGCAAGAGGTTATCTGCGAACTGCCACCGGCTGAGGTCCCGGGCATGCGGCCCGAAGCCGTCGATCTCGAAGCAAATCCGGTACGGGGGACGTAGATAAGCGTAGTCCAGGTACCGGATTCCATCCTTAAAATCCTGAACTTCATATTCGACATGAAGGTGTTCGAAATGCCCGAAGGCGGGCCACCAAACCTCCTTCAGGAAGGCTTTTTCGGCGTGCCCCTGACCTAAACGGAGTCTCTCCCGTCGGGAGCCGGCCGCCTGTTTTTTCTCTTTTTCGATGAATGCTTCGTAGGCTTTGTCGAATTCCATTGCCTTTACCCCCTTCCTCCGAATACCAAGATCCGCCTTATGAATGCAAAAAACCGCTCATCCTGCCTAAGCAGGACAAGCGGCGTGTGCTTCACGACCATGACGGAAAGGCGGTAAGAACGGCCCGATGGGCTTCGGTTCTTTTTACCAGTATAGCGGGTCCAAGCCGTTCCATGCCCCTATAAAATGCCCTTATGAATGGCCGGCATTGAAAGAACCCGCCAAACGGGGTATCGTAAAGGTAGCTTTTAAACCAGGGGACCATGACGACCGAAACGAGGTGCCGAACGTGCCGTTAAACGAAGATCAGCTGACGCAGATCCGGGACGAACGCAAGGAACAGATTATGGCGGCCGGGCTCCGCGTTTTTGCCAAGCGCGGGCTCGCCCATACGAAGATGAGCATGATTGCGGCGGAAGCGGGCATCAGCCACGGCCTGCTGTATCATTACTTCAAATCCAAGGACGAGCTGTTCCTTCAGCTGCTTCAGTCCGCCATGGAGGAATCGATAGCAGGCGTGCAGGAGCTCTACCGGCTTCCCGGCTCGCCTCTAGACAAGCTGCGCAGCCTGACGGAGCTTATTCTCCTGCCGGAAAATGCCGCTCACTTTATGCTGATTCATCACGCCCGTACCGCGGAAGACATGCCGGACAAGGCCAGACAGATTCTCCAGGATTATTCTATGAAGACCTACATCGACCAGCTGCTTCCTCTGTTCGAGGAGGGGCAGAAGATGGGCGAGCTGGTGGAGGATGAGCCCCGCCGCCTTATCACGACCTACTTGACGGTACTGACGGCCCTGATGGTGCTCAATACACATGAGCATGAGGATTTCCGCCAAATGGAGCCGGCCGTGCTTCTTCGCATGATCGCCAAGCCGGGGGCGCTATAAGCCGGCTCCGGTTCAGTCTCCCGAACCGGGCTTGAATACCGGTCCCTTCCGCACACCAATGAGGTCGGGTCCGAGAGGAACTCGGGCTCGGGGAGGAACCCGGGCTATTCAACCGCGCAGCTTTCAGCCTGCGGTGGTCGACGTTGCATGTCCGTGGGCAACCTCACGGCCGATCCGAGCCCTGACCCGGAAACCTCTCCCGTAGGAGACAGCTGCCAGAGTGCTGATGGAACCCTCCGCTTCCTGACGATCAGAAAGCGGGCTTCCGGAGGCGATTCTAACGCTCGTTTCTTGGCCGGGGAGGCATTCAGCCTCCCTTCAAAGTTAAATTTTCCGAAACGGATACCCGCCCCCGAAGCCTTCCCAAAGAAGGTTTCTTTTTTGGTTTTTTTAGATTGACTTAATCAGTCAACGGTGTTACGGTAAGCTACAAGACCAACATACCGATAGGGTGATCGCCTGGTGGGGAGCTTTACCGACAGCCGCCCGATCTTCCAGCAGCTCGCCGCTAGGATCGAGGACGATATCTTGAACGGCACGTATGGGGAGGGAGAGCCGATTCTATCCATCGGGCAGCTCTCGGGGACGTTCGGGATCAACCCCGCCACCGCCGTCAAAGGAGTCGCCGTGCTCGTGGAGGAGGGGGATTCTGTACAAAAGGCGCGGGCTCGGCATGTATGTGGCATCCGGCGCGGCCGGGATCGTCCGGCAGAGAAGGCGGAGCCGGTTCCGGACCGAACGGGTGCGGGAGCTGCTGGAGGAGGCGGAGAAGCTGGGAATGACCATCGATGAGGTTTGGGAGGACATTCAACGGGAGAAGAGGAGTGGAGAACGATGAGGCCCATAGTGGCATGCTCCAACGTGACCAAAAGCTACGGCCGCCATGAGGCGGTCCGCGGGCTGGACCTGATGCTGGAGGAGAGAACGATTTACGGCCTGCTTGGCCGAAACGGAGCCGGCAAAACCACCCTGCTCAACATGATCGTGGGAAGCCTGTTTCCCGACAGCGGTGTGATTGAAGTGGGCGGCATCCGTCTGAGAGCGGGAGAGACGCCCGCCCAAGTCTGCTATATCCGGGAAAAGAACCTTTATCCCGGCAGCGCCAAGGTCATCGACGTTCTGCAGATGGCTTCGGCTTTTCACCCCAACTGGGACTGGGATTACGCAAGAGAGCTCCTGCAAGCCTTCCGGCTGAACCCCGCGAAGAAGATCCGCCAGCTCTCCAGAGGAATGGAATCGCTTGTGGGCAATATCGTCGGTCTCGCGAGCCGGGCCCCCTTGACCATTTTCGATGAGCCGGTGCTCGGCTTGGATGTGTTGATGCGGGAACGGTTTTACCGGGCCTTGGTGGAGGATTGGGCGGACCATCCCCGGACTATCCTGTTCTCCACTCATTTGATCGATGAAATCGCGAAGGTGGTGGAGAAGGTATATATCTTGGAGGCGGGGACCATGCTGCTGCACGACGAGGTGGACCGCCTGCACACCCAGGCTCACCTGTTTAGGGGGACCAAGGAGAGCGTGAGCGCGGCGGCGGCCAACAAGCGGATTCTATACAAGGAAACCTACGGCGGCGGAATGCTGGCGGCGGTGTATGACTCGATCGGGGAGAGGGAGCGGGCCACGGCCGCCAAGCTCGGGGTGTCCATCGAGGGACTGCCGCTGCAGAAATTTTTCACTTATTTGATCGAAGGGGGCGAATCGGGTGTATAGGAGTAAGAACAGGGCCATCCTCACGGCTTCTTTCCTGCAGCTGAAGCCTTATCTGCTCGGGGTCGCGGCTTTGGTAGGCGTCAGCATCATCACGAACCTGATCATCAGCTTGAATGTGGACAGAAACACCCATTTGTCCTTGGCCAACATGCTCAGCCTCTTCCTGCTTTTCGCAGCCAGTGTGCTGCCTTCCGCCTTCTTCCGCCGGATGCTTAACCTTGGCGCCTCGCGCGGGGAATACTACCGGGGGCTGGTGACGGTATACGTCCTCTGCTCGGCGGGCTTCGCTCTTCTGAACGTCCTCTGGTTTGCAGTGGAAGTAGGGATCATCCGCAAAGTCGAGGACACCATCAACATTCTGGAGGTTTTTCACTGGAACCGGTTCGGGTGGGCGGGCATGTTTCTTTACCAGTTCGGAGCGTATCTTCTGCTGCTCTCGCTCTTGAACCTGCTGTTCTCGGGCATTTGGCACTGGAGCGGCTGGCTTCTGTGGGCGGTGCTTATCGCAGCCATTCCGCTTGGCACGGCGCTGGATGTTTTCCGGCCCAAGGTAGCCGGGGGCTTGGGCGCGCTTCTGTTCAATGACTCCTTGATGGCGGGACTCGGGTGGACCCTGCTGGGCAGTCTGTTACTGCTGGCGGCCGGCTGGCTGTTTACGCGGAGAAGAACGATTTGAGGCGTCCTTTTTTTGACTGATTTGATCAATCATAAAAGAAACGGACGAAGGAAGGACGTTTCCCCTGGCCGCAAGCACAAAAAGACCTGCTCCAAAGCCATCCGATGCCAGGTCGTACAACAGACGAAATCGGGCAGAACCCACTCACAGGAGCCGAACTTCCATGAGCCCAGGCATAAAAAAGCCGGCCCGCCGGCAGAAGAATCTGCCTGGGGCCAGCCTCTGCTGGGGTGAATTCGGATCGCTGCCCTTCGCCTGGAGCCTAGTTCAGCCCGCCCAGCACTGGATGCGGCACATACGGCTCCTCGAGCCGCGCGGCTTCTTCATCCGTCAGCGTCAGCGAGAGGGCGGCCACGGCATCCTCCAGGTGGTGCGGCTTGGTCGCTCCGATGATGGGTGCCGTTACCGTCTCCTGCCGGAGCACCCAGGCGAGCGCCACCTGCGCCCGGGGCACGCCCCGCTCGGCGGCGAGCTCGGCCACGCGCTCCACCACCCGGCGGTCGGCCTCCTCCGTGGCGGAGTAGAGCTTCTTCTGGACCTCGTCCGTCTCGGAGCGGTAGCTCGTCTCGTCCCAGGCCCGCGTCAGCCGGCCGCGCGCCATCGGGCTCCACGGGATGACGCCGATGCCTTCGGCCCGGCAGAGGGGAAGCATCTCCCTCTCCTCCTCGCGGTAGAGGAGGTTCAAGTAGTTCTGCATGCTGACGAACCGGGTCCAGCCGTTCTTCTCGGCGGTATGGAGCGCCTTCAGGAACTGCCAGGCGAACATCGAGGAAGCCCCGATGTAACGGGCTTTGCCGGCCTTCACGACATCGTGGAGCGCCTCCATCGTTTCCTCGATGGGCGTCGCGGGGTCCCAGCGGTGGATCTGGTACAGGTCCACATAGTCCGTGCCGAGCCGTTTCAGGCTGTGGTCGATCTCGCTTAGAATCGCCTTGCGGGACAGCCCGCCGCCGTTCGGCCCTTTGCGCATGCGGCCGTGCACCTTCGTGGCGATGACAACCTCGTCGCGGGTCGCGAAATCCTTCAGCGCCCGGCCCACGATCTCTTCGCTGGTCCCGTCGGAGTAGACATTCGCCGTATCGAAGAAGTTGATGCCGAGCTCGAGCGCCCGGCGGATAAACGGCCGGCTTTGCTCCTCATCGAGCGACCAGGGATGAGGCCCCCGGTCCGGGACCCCGTAGCTCATGCAGCCGAGACAGAGCCTCGAGACCTCGAGACCGGTTTTGCCCAATTTGACGTATTCCATAGGGATCACTCCTCTAAATTTAGAATGGATGGACCAAGGAACTTGCGCAAGAATGGCGTTTGCCCACCCGCAGGCGAAGGATCGGACTACGGCCTCGTATCCCAAGGGTTACAGCTTCGTATCGTCCACGCCGTTCAGCCAGCTTCGGATTCCTCCGATGATGGAGGACACGGAGCCTTCCTCGAATGGAGAGCGCAGGCCGGCAAGCTTCACCAGCGCATCGAACGAATCGCTGCCGCCGGCCCGGCACAGGGTGAGGTAGCTCGACCAGGCCGCGGCCCGGTCCTCGTTCGCCCGGGTCCAGTACTGGAGGGCGCAGAGCTGGGCGAGCGTATAGTCAATGTAGTAGAACGGGCTTTTGAAAATGTGCTGCTGCTGGTGCCAGAACCCGCCGCGCTCGAGGAACGGCATGTCGTCGTACTGCCGGCCCGGGAGGTATTTGCGCTCCGTGTCGCGCCAGGCTTGCTTGCGCTCGGCCGGCGTCATGTCGGGGTTCTCGTAGACGAGGTGCTGGAATTCATCCACGGCCACTCCGTAAGGGATGAACGTCACCGCCTTGCTCAGGTGGGAGAACTTGTATTTGTCCGTATCCTCTTGGAAGAAGGACTCCATCCACGGCCACGCGAAGAATTCCATGCTCATGGAATGGATCTCACAGGCGTCGAGGGTCGGGTGAACATACTCCGGAACGGCAAAATCCCGGCTCATGTAAGCCTGAAAAGCATGCCCCGCCTCGTGGGTCAGCACATCGACATCATGGGCCGTGCCGTTAAAATTCGAGAAAATGAACGGCTCCTTCGTCGACCCGATAAACGTACAGTAGCCGCCGACCCGCTTGCCGGGCTTGCTCTCGAGGTCCATTAGACCCTTGTCGAGCATGAGCCGGAAGAACTCGTCCGTCTCCGGGGACAGCTCCGCGTACATCCGGCGGGCCTTCTCGACGATCCAGGCCGGCTCGCCCTTCGGCGTCGGGTTGCCGTTCAGGAAGGAGAGGCCGTCGTAATAGCGCAGCCGGTCGAGCCCGAGCCGCTTGCGGCGGCGTTCGCTGAGCTCACTGGCCACCGGAACAAGATGCTCGAGCACCTGAGCCCGGAAGGCGGCCACCTGCTCCGGGCCGTAATCCGTCCGGCTCATGCGGGCGTACCCGAGCTCGATAAAATTCCGGTAGCCGAGCTTCCGGGCCATCTCCGTCCGCATCTGGACGAGGTCGTCGTAGATGCCGTCCACCGTTTCCTCGTTCGCTTCATAGAAGGAATAGCGGGCATCGGTGGCGCGCTTGCGCATCTCCCGGTCCGTCGATTCCATATACGGGGCGAGCTGGGACAGTGTTAGCTCCTGGCCGTCAAACTCAATCCGCGCGGAGGCAACGAGTTTTATGTATTCGCTCGATTTGCGGTTCTCGGCCTTCAGATCCTCCACGATGACCAGGGAGAACGTTTTCTGAGCCAATTCGGCGGTGGCAAACAGCTGACGGCCCCACTTGGCTTCGAGCTGCTCCCGAAACGGCGATTCGGCAAGCGCTTTATAGAAATCGTTGATCAGGCCTTGGTAAACAGGGCTGTTCTCGTCCATAAAATCCTGCTCCGCCTTGTAAAAAGGATCCTGAGTGTTGATGGTATGACGGATGCGGGCAATGGTGAACATGGAAGAGACGCGCGTTCGGGCCGCGTTGACCGCCTCCATGGCCGCGCTCTGTTCCTCGAACGATTCCGCTTGGCGGAACTGCTCCAGGAGGGCTTGGAATTCCTCGCGGAACGCCTCCATGTCGGGACGGGTGTAGGAGTAATCCGGAAACTTCATAAGAACCCTTCTTTCCATGTGGATTCGGTTTCTTTTTCAGTATACAGGATTTGGGCGGCTGGAGCATAAGGAGACGGCAGGCCAACGCCTGGACCCGTTATGACAAGTCCGGCTGGACGACTTCGCTGTACTCGTCAACCAAACGTTCGGCGGCATGTATGGGGCGTGATCGGGATGATAACGGGCGATTTCGGAATATTTACCTTGCTATGCCCACGAACTATCTCATTGTAACCGCATTCCTATCGGAATAGTAACGTTTTCAAGGATTTTTCCGTTTATAGGCGGTTTTACAAAGTTTGATCCGAGCCGTATGATCATTTCATTACTTCATATACCAACACTCGCTTAATTTCCATTGGAAAACGGGGGACCCAACTGCGGCGAATAAGTACACTCGCTGCACGGGGTGAATCAGTGATGATCCGTCACTGTAGGGCGACTCTAACCGCCCGAATCCGTCAGCTAACTCCGTAAGCGTTGATAGAGAGGGTGAAACAACTTCGGTGAATTTCCGGCCGCAGGGGATACCTCTGCGGTCTTTTTTCGTGCTGATAAAAGTGTTATTGGAAATAATAGAGGGTAAACCCCAAGTCCCATTATCCTTTAGTTCTGGTGGTGAATGATTCATGGTATCTACTTTAAAACGGTGGTTAATCGGGCGGCCTCTTAAATCAACGGAATTAGGGGAGCAAAGACTGAATAAGAAAAAGGCATTGGCCATTCTTTCCTCGGATGCCTTATCCTCCGTTGCCTACGGTCCGGAACAAATTCTGTTGGTTTTAATCACCATAAGTGCCGCAGCATTTTGGTATTCGATCCCGATTGGAATGGGTGTGTTGGTCTTGTTACTGGCACTCATTTTATCCTATCGGCAAATCATCTTTGCTTATCCGCATGGCGGGGGAGCATATGTGGTATCCAAGCAAAATTTGGGTACCTACCCTGGACTTATTGCCGGAGGTTCCTTGCTTGTGGACTATATCCTAACGGTAGCCGTCAGTGTGTCTGCCGGAACGGATGCGATCACTTCCGCTTTTCCAGCTCTACATGCGCATACGGTGAGCATTGCCGTCGTGTTTGTGATTTTAATAACCATTTTGAACTTAAGGGGTCTGACGGAATCGGCTTCGATTTTAGCGTATCCGGTTTATTTATTTGTTCTAGCCTTATTTATTTTAATTGGCGCAGGCCTCTACAACATTCTAACAGGTGGTGTTTCACCGGGTTTACATGCACCGATTGGGACACCGGTAGCAGGCATCAGCTTATTTCTTCTCCTAAGAGCCTTCGCTTCGGGGAGTTCGGCTTTAACCGGGGTTGAAGCCATTTCGAACGCCATTCCGAATTTTAAAGATCCCGCCCCTAATAACGCTGCCAAAACCTTAATGGCCATGGGGGCAATACTTGCCTTGTTATTTTCAGGCATCGTGTTTTTAGCTTATTATTACGGAATTGTACCTAAAGCAGAGGTAACCGTAGTTTCGCAAATCGCGGAACAGACGTTTGGACGGAATTTCATGTATTTCTTCATTCAGGGGACAACGGCATTGATCTTGATTCTTGCGGCTAACACAGGCTATTCGGCTTTTCCGCTGCTTGCTGTGAATCTCGCGAAGGATAAGTTCATACCGAGAATGTTTACCGTACGGGGAGACCGCCTTGGGTACTCCAATGGGATTATCATTCTGGGCTTTTTATCGATCCTGCTGATCCTTGCGTCTAAAGGACAAACCGAAGAATTGATCCCCCTGTATGCCGTAGGCGTGTTCATTCCCTTTACCTTGTCCCAAACCGGGATGATGATCAAGTGGATTCGTCAAAAGCCGGAAGGATGGGTTCTCAAACTCATTATTAACACGACCGGGGCGCTAATCAGTTTCACCGTCACGATGATGTTCTTTTTAACCAAATTGGCGCAGGTTTGGCCCGTATTCGTATTTTTACCGCTCATCGTTTACCTTTTCAACCGGATCAAGAAGCATTACGAAGCGGTAAGCGAACAGTTACGACTTACCACTTGTGAACCGGCGGTACCCATTGAGGGAAATGTCGTCATCTTGCCTGTGGCTGGCCTTACGCATGTGGTGGAACATTCCTTGAACTATGCCAAATCTTTGTCGGCTGATCAGATTATTGCCGTTTTCGTTCCTTTTGAACGAGAAGCTGGAGCGCAGTTTGAAGAAAAATGGAGCAAGTGGCAGCCGGATGTGAGGCTGGTTACGCTGCATTCCCCTTATCGGAGTATCATTCAGCCGCTCAGCAAATTTATTGATGTTGTGCAGCGCAAAGCGAGTGAGTCCCACTATCAGGTTACGGTGATTATTCCGCAGTTCATTCCTAAGAAAGGTTGGCACAACATTCTGCATAATCAAACAAGCTTCATGATCCGCGCCCATTTGCTCTATCGCAAAGACGTGATCGTCACAACGGTTCCGTACCACTTAAAGAAATAGAAATCGGGATGGCAAAATAGCTCCTGCAGCCCGTCTTGGCCTGGAATCGAAACCGAGCCGACGCCAAGTATCGAGTAGAAAATACAAAAAGACGACTCTTGTTCAAAAGAACAGGCAGTCGTTTTTTTGCCGTTATTCGCCTTTCGTCCGGCTCTCCCTTAGCACATACCGGCGGATGAAGTACGCATCCTCCCGAGTCGGATCGGCAGGCACGAACCCGGAAGCCGGGGGTTCCGGGGCCATCACGCGAACCTCCCGGCCGCCAGGCACCTGCCTCCACCCCATGACAAGTTCCTGGGATAGGTCGGCCCACTCCGACTCATTTACGGTGCCGGTCCATACCGACAGAGGAAGGTCCCGGCCCCATTCCTCCGCAGGCCCATGAAAAAGAACGCCGCCTTCGTTCAGCCACAGGATGGACTCGGCCGGCTCCCATTCATTCAGCTCGTGGGACGACACGACCACATGCCGCCGGAGGGCATACCGGCCGAGCCAGCTGACGACTTGGCGGCGTTCCCCGCTGTCGAGGAAGGTCAGCGGCTCGTCCAGAAAGAGATACGCCGGCTGGCCCAGCAGAGCCTGGGCCAGGGCAAGCTTCTGCCGCTGCCCTTGGGAGAGCTCGCGGATCCGCCTCCTTCTTAGGGAAGTCAGGTCCATCTCCTCCAGCAGGGTCCGGGCCGGCTCCTGGTCGTAAATGCCTTTCAGCTCGCCCATGTAGCGGAGGAATTTCTCCGCCGTCATGTCTTCGTGGAGCTCCAGTCCCGAGGGAAGGAATCCGATGCGGCTGCGAAGGATCGGCCGGCTTTCCGCCAAGGACAAGCCGTCGTAGTCGATCCCGCCGCGGTCCGGCAGCCAAGCGGTGGAGAGGATATTCAGCAGCGTGGATTTGCCTGATCCGTTGCGCCCCGTCAGCAGGGTCAGGCCGCGGCCGATGGCAAGCTCCGGAACGTGGAGCCGGAACGGCCCCCGGGCGGCCTCCAGCGCGCGGATCGTGATCATCGCGCTCCTCCGGGGGCGGAAGGAGGCTGCAGCCGGGTTGCCTTTACAAGCGCCGCCGCTGCCAGAAGGAGTCCGGCGGCGAGGAAGCTCCCCTGCAGAGCCATCCCGTCCAAGCCCCAGGACGGGATTCCCGCCGTCCAAGCCTTCGCTGCCGTCATCTGAACGGCCCAGCCGACAATCGATACCGTTAGGGCGGTCGTACTTCCTCTCCACAGCAGAAGCCAGCCCAACAATCCCCCTGCAAAGACGAGGGGAGTGAGCCACCCCAGCAGAAACTCGAGCGCAGGCACCGGCGCCTCCTCGAAGGAAACGGCCAGGCTTCCGGCTGCGCCCAAGAGCACGGTCAAGCCGAGCACAATCACCCAGCGGCCGAGAAGCAGGAGAACCGGCGGATAGGGCGTGATGCTCTCCAAGAGGCGCATGGCCCCGTTAGAAGCGCGGAGGCTGTAAGCCATTCCGCTGAACAGGAGGACGGGCAGCAGCAGGGAATAGAGGCCTCCAGGACCGAGGAACCTCCCGGAGGATCCCGACGTGAGGAGCAGGACCAGCAGGAGCAGGCCGGCGAGCCAGAACGACCACGAATAGAGGAGCAGCTGGGAACGCACCAGCCGGTACAAGGACGGAGCGACGGCTGAGGCGGCAGGTAAGGCGGAAGGCTCCTCCTTCAAGGTGTTGAATTCCTCCTGCAGGGACAGAAGCAGGCTTTGCGTCTCCCCGGGACGGGGGGAGCGGGCCAAGTAATCCGGCATGGCTCGGCGCAGTTCTTTTTCCAGCTCGTTCAGCTGGTCATCGGTCGGTTCTCGCATGAGGGGGCTCCTTCCTTTCCTTAAGAGATTCCTTAGGCCTCCCGAGGAGGCGTTTCTGAAGCTTCTTCAGTCCCGTATACAGATGGGTCTTTATGGAGCTGAGGGGAATCTCGAGCGCGGCGGCGATCTCCTGAAGCTTCAGCTCCTGGTAGAAGCGCAGCACGATAATGTGCCGCTGCACCTCGGGCAGCTCGTCCAGCGTTTCCAGCAGCTCCTTACGGGTCTCCTGCCGCTCATAAATTTCCGAAACCGACGGCTCGGAATCCATGCGCTCGGGCGGCTCTTCGACGAGATGGCTCCCGGTACGGTAACCCGGGCTTTTCCAATAGTCACGGCACAGATTCAAAGCGACCTTATACAGCCAGGGACGGACCGGATCGGGCGGCCGGCCGTTCCTTAGCTGGCGGATCAGACGGAGGAACACCTCCTGAACCAGATCCTCGGCCTTCCGGGCATCCTGGAGAGTACGCTCCAAATAGCCGAGCAGGGGGCCGTGATAGCGGTGAACGAAGGCTTCGAACGCCGCCTGGTCGCCCCGGGCCATGGCCTGGACCAGCTGTTCATCCGTCAGCATATTGTGCTTCCTCTCCTTTCCTTTCCCATGAATGTCCCGTTGTCCTTTATTCCGTCTCTCCTTCCACCACCCAGCGGCTTCGCCGGTTAAGGATCACGGCCGCCGCTGCCGCCGCCGCCATGCTCGCACCTATAAGCCAGAGCCGGTTAACCGGGAAGGACATGTTCTCCGAAAGGCCCGCTGTCAACAGGACGAAAGGGCCGAGAGTCCCGGGCGGCGCGAGTACGCTTAGCATCCACAGCCCGAACCCGGCGGCGAGTCCCCCGTACAGCTTCCGGGACAGAGTCATGCCGAGCATGGTCAACGCTGCGAGGAGCAGGTAAGCGGGCAGGGCTTGCAGCAGAAGAGGCAGCCAGCCCGCATCGGCCGCACCGGGGGACGCTCCATTATACGGGTAATACAGGGCCTCCAGCGTATGAAACCGGAGCCGGTAAGCCCCCATAAGGCCGGCATGCAGCAGCACGGCGGAGGCCAGGGCAGCGGCCATCTTGCGGAGCAGCAGCCTGGTATAGGAGAGAGGGTAGGTGGAGATAATCTCCATCGTTCTTCCTCCGAATTCCACCCTTCCCATAAGAATCGTGAGCATAACCACAAAGGGAAGGAAGGCCAATTCATTATAATTATACAGATTCCGGGGGCGGCCGGGGTCCGACAGCGCGATAGAGACGAGCAGCAGGATATAATATACGGCCGGGACGAGAACAAGAGGCGTCCGCAGGTTCTTCATTTCGATCAGCCAGCGGCTCATGGTCCCACCACCCGCTTCCAGTCCCGGTTCCACTGCTCGGCGGTAATGACCGGATAGGCGGGCTCCCCGTCGGCAGAGGATTCTCGAATCCCGAGCCCTTTCTCATAGTAGTTCCGCAGGAGCTCCTTGACCTTGTCCGCCTTGCCTTCGGCCACCGCCCGGTTAATGCCCTCCGTGATATAACGCGTATTCCCGTTCTTCGGGTCCGTCCCGAGCGGCTCGGGAAGATAGAGCATGGCCGCCAGGCCGTCCGATTGAGCCACCTGTTCCGGCGTCAGCCCCTTGCCGTCGAGCAGGTACAGGTACCGGATCGCTTTGCGGACCTCGGCCGCCCAGGAAACGGGCCCCCCGCCCGGCGGCCTCTCGCCGCTTCCTGTAAAGGAAGAGTGAATATCCACGTCTCCAAACAGCACGGCCTGGACGGTCGCGGTCTTCTGGACGTCATCCAGATTGTGGTTCTTCGTCTCGCCGATCACGGTGCTTTTTCCCGTCAGCTCCTGTTTGGCATAGTTCCCTTCGCCCCAGTGGGCGGTAGGAAAATAGAAGATCTGCTGAAGCGTATCCTCGGCTAGGGGGAGCCAGGTGCGGTAATACCGCTTCTCGGCGGCGATGTCGTCGAGAAAACGCTGGGCTTCCTTCCGGTTGCCTGGCGAGGTAATGACCTGGAGCGGTTCACCCGGAGTGGTCACCTCGATGAGCTGGCCGCCGTAGAGAGAAAGCCCGTCGGCGTTCCGGCCCTGGTAGACCTGCCGGCCGGCCGGCTGTTCCTTCCCTGGCAGGGTTCCATATACCCGCCCCTTGAAGCCTTCCAGCGTCACGTTGAAATCGGAGGAACCCTTTTTCCTGCCTCCGCCTACTTGAATAAGCTCCCGGCCGTTCCGCACATGCAGAGGCTCGTCTCCGGGAAGAGGATACCAGGCCTCGGAGGAGGGGAGCAGCACATATTCGTCCTTGACGAAGGAACCCATAACCTCCGTCTCCCCTTGGTAGTACCAATCTGGGGTTCCTCCTTCGTATTCCACGGCCAGGGTCTGCTCCGCGAGAGCGGGATCGAGCCGGGAAGGCTCAATCACCAGGAGGTCGTGCCGGCGCGAGACGGGGATCTCCTTCCCGTTCCATTTGACCTGCTTGACGGTGTAGGCCTGATTCAGCGTAAAAGGCAGGGGGCCCTGGGTGGGGAGCCCTTCCGTCGGCAGGCGCAGCAAGGCCATGAACCGTACGGTTCCGCTGTCCGTCTGCCGGGCCTGAATCTGATACTCCTTCACCCCAAAGGTCGTGAAGGAACGGGTCCCGTTATCGGCGGCATAATCGAGAGCCGCCTCCAGCTTAGCTGCCTGCGCCTTGTATCGCGCAGCCCATAGCTGGCCATACGGGACGAAGGCCGCGGCGGAGGCCAGCAGCAGGACGAGGCTTCCGGCCGCCCAGGCCCGTGCCGAGCGGCTCGGACGCGCCCTCTGCAGCAGGACGATGCCGACCGCCGCGAGCAGAAGCAGGAAGACGAGCACGAACAAGCGGGAGGCGGTCCGTTCGCCGGCTTGGATCCAAGGCCCCCACACTTCACTCTCATAGAAGGTATTCAGCTGCAGCTGGCTCAAGTGAAAGGTTCTCAGAACGAATAGCCGCTGGCGGCTGATGACGAAAACATCGAGAAAATAAGTGCCGAACACCCAGGCACAGAAGCCGATCAGGTAAGCGGTCCGGCCGGGAATGCCGGCGGCTAGGACCATGGCGAGCAGAAGGGTAACGGCATAGGACCATTCGTACTGGCCCGTATAAAATAGCAGCTCCCGAACCAGATAGCCGGCGGGATAGTCGAGCCGCCAGGCGAACCAGGCGTATACGGCATCCATGGCCAAGGTAAACAGGCTCAAGTAGAGGAAGCCGGCGGCGAATTTGGCACCGAATGGGATGAAGCTCGAGACGGGAAAGCTCCCCGTCCATTCGTACGCCGGGCTTCGGAGATCCCGCTTCACCAGGACGATGCCGAGGAGCATGGCCGCTCCGAGACTGAGCGTGTGCTGGAGTTTGTGAAACTCATAGGCGTACAGGTACAGGTCTTGGGAGACCGGGGGAGCGGGCTTGCTCAAGGAAAAAGCCATCCACACGCCAAAGAGAAGCGGAAGCCACGGCCAGAAGCGGCTGCGGGCCAGGAGCCGGAGCTCCAGCCGGAATTGGGCCAGCCCTTTACTCATGACGGTTCCCCCCGATCAGAGCGAGGTAGCCGTCCTCCAGCGTCGGAGGGACCGTGACGGCGTCCGCCGCAGGAGCCTCGGAGCTGATGATCCGGCAATGGATTCCGCTTCCGGTGCGGCGGCTGGCGACAATGGGCAGCGGAGACAGCCCGGCGAATTCCCGCTCGCTCACCGTCACCTCCCAGACGCGGTTCTCCCCGTGGGCCTGCAGCTCCTCCAGGCTGCCGCAGAAGCGGAGGGAGCCGCGGGAGAGGACCGCGGCCTGCTGGCAGGAGCTCTCGATGTCCGCCACGATATGCGTGGAGAGAATCACGATGCGCTGCAGGCTCAGCTCGCCGAGGAGGTGACGGAAGCGGACCCGCTCCTCCGGATCGAGACCGGCGGTCGGCTCGTCCACGATGATCACCTCGGGGCTTCCGAGCAGGGCCTGGGCGATGCCGAGCCGCTGCTTCATGCCGCCGGAATACGATTTGATTTTGCGATGCGCCTTGTCGGTCAGGTTCACCTTGTCGAGCAGCTCGGCGATCTGCCGCTTCCGCTCCCTGCGGTCTTCGATCCCTTTCATCACGGCGGCATACTCGAGAAACTCCCGTCCGGTCAGCTGCGGGTAGATCTGAAAGAACTGCGGGAGATAGCCTACAATCTCGCGGATCTCCTCCGGCTTCGTCAGGGGACGGCCGTTGACCGTTCCCGTTCCTTCCGTGGGGCGCAGCAGGGTGGCCAGAATGCGCATCAGAGTAGTTTTGCCCGCCCCGTTCGGTCCGAGGAGGCCGAACATGCCTTTGCCAATGGTGAGGTCGAGCTTGCGCAAGGCCCATTCGTTCGTTTTGTAGCTTTTGGATAATTGGTTGAGCTGAATCATAAGCGTCTCTTCCTTTATGGGTTATCACACATGTATGTACTCTTGTCACGAGGCAGGCGGCCATAAAGTTTGGAACTGGCGCGAAAAAAAGGGAGAGGGCCGAGAGAATGTTCGAGAAGAGGAGTGCCTGGGGAGGAGAAGGGGCTGGAGAAGAAGAGAAAGGGAGAGGAGGGAGCCTGCGGAAATCCAAAGCAAACAAGCCGGGAAGGGAAGCCTCTCCCGGCTTGCTGCCGTTTTCGTCCTTTTAGGGGCCGGATAAAACTAGCGGAGACGGGAGCCGAGAGGGGCTTCCTCCATAGCCCCAAGCAGCCGGTCGATGACCTCGAGGAAATCTTCCCCCGGGTGCTGGGCGGAGTATTGGTGGGCCGAGAGAATAACGCCGATCAGGGCTCCCGCTGAAGCGAGAACATAAGGCTCCCCTGCTCCCTTGCCCTCCCGTTCGGCGATCAGCCGGGCGATGAAATCCAGCATGGACACGGTATGGCTCAAGGCGGCCGCTTTCAATTCCGGCACGCTCATCGAGAGGTCCATCCGTTCCCGGATGCTTAGGCGTTCTTCCTCCGGAACGAGGGAGGCGACCTGCCGGATGGTTTCCCGGAGGGCCTGAACCGCAGTAAGCTCCTGTGGCTGGGAGCGGAAGGCCTCGATTAGATAGGGATCGAAGTCATCCTCGAGCACGAGGGCTTCCTTGGTCGGGAAATAACGGAACAAGGTGCTCGGGGAAACCTCCGCCGCCTCGGCGATTTGTTCGGTGGTCGTCTGCTGGTAGCCCTGCTCTTTAAAAAGCCTCAGGGCATGATGCTGGATAGCCGCTTTCGTTTTCTGCTTCTTGCGTTCGCGGAGTCCGGCCTTGGGCGTGTCGTCTGCCTTCACTTGCTCTCCTCCGATGCTGTCGGTGTTTTCTTCAGTGTACCGTTTTTGGAGGCGGGGGACAACGCCGGGCACGGTCCGCGTACCGGAGGTCATTTTCGGCAAGGGAGGCCGGGTATTCTAGTGCTGTATGCGCGAGAAAATCCATAGGAAAGCAGAATTTCAGGTGCGGATAAGGCACCCGGCGTTCCTCTGTTACTCGATTGGCTCCATGTTGGTTAAAGGGACCGTGGACCACCAGCCGGCTCCTTGGAGAATCATTAAATTCTCATCCGGGCACACACAGACGTCTTTGCGGCCGGTAGGAGAGGTGAAGGCTTCGATGTCCAGCACCACCACCGGCTCGTTCTGATCCGCAAGGATTTGACTGGTTAAGTCCGGTCCGCTGGGCTTGGCAATGAGCGATCCCGGTCCGACGGGGATGCGGTGAGAGGCCATACGCAAGGTGCCGCGGCCGCTCAGAACCAAATAGTACTCGTCCAGGGTGCTGTGGCTGTGAAGCTCAACCGAAGCGGTCCCGGGGTTAACGACCTGCACCTTCATGTCCACCCGGCCCACCCCGAGGGCTGGCATAAGGTACCGGTCCTCGCCCTGCCCGCTCTTCTCAGCCGCTTTGTCCCAGACGGATCCCTCCTCCGGCTTCGCATAGACATCCTGTACGGGAGGCAGCCAGCGGTTCTCGTATCCGGAAAAGTCCGTGCAGGGCGCATCGCCCTCAGGTACCCAGTAGACCTCCGCACTCCAGAAGGAGAGCAGCCGAGTCAGAAGCTCGCGGGCGGACGGCTCGCAGGGCGGGGCCAAAACCCATACGGTCTCGGCGGAGCCGGTGCGCAGAAAGCCGGTTACGCGGCCGAGTGACTCCCACAGCCAACGGGACAAGGGCATGAAGGCATGGCCTCCGCCTTTCGGAAGCGACCCTGCGGGCGTCTCCGGCCAAAAGAGAGCCCAGGCCAGATCCGCCCGGATCAAGGGTGACGGTAAATCGATCGGCGAGGCCGCTTCCACCATAGCGATTCTTGACATGACCCAATTCCTCCTCGATCCGCTCCCTGCCTGATGTATCATTCGTTTCGGTTAGCAGGGAGGGGATGTTTTTTTTCAGTTTACTGGTTTTGGGGGAGGGGGACAAGCAGGCTGTGCTGCGGCGCGGGGCAGGAAGACCAGCGTCAGCAGCATGCCGAGGGCGGCTATCCCCGCTCCGATCCAGAGCGTCACATCCATGCCATGGACGAAAGAGCCCCGGACGGAGGCGAGCAGCGTGTCGGAGGAGAGGCGCTCGGCGGTCCTGACGCCGGCGGCCGCGCTCTGGCGCACGGCTTCGGCTGCCGGAGCGGGCAGGCCGGACGTGTCCAGCCGGGCGCGGTAGCCGGCATTAAGCGCCGCTCCGAGCAGCGCTACGCCGAACGAGCCGCCGACCTGGCGCAGGGCCATGATGAGCGCCGAGCCGACTCCGCTTCGTTCGGCGGTCAGCTGCCCGAGCGCCGCGTCCATCGAGGTCGGCAGCGCGAGGCCGAGCCCGGCTCCGGCGGCTGTCATCCAGGCGGCCGTGAAGGCGTAGCCGGTATCCGGCGTCGTGAAGGCCCCGGCGGCGAGAGAAGCGGCGAGCACCGCGAAGCCGGCGGCCGCCACCGCCTTCGCGCCGGCTCCGGGCATCAGGCGCTGGGCGGCCTTGGCGCCGACGAGGAGCCCGAGGATGAGCGGAAGGAGCCGCAGCCCCGTGCCGAGCGTATCGGCGCCAATCACCGCCTGAAGGAACTGCGGGATGGAGAAGAGCAGGCCGAACAGGGCGAAGGATACGAGCGTGGCGAGCACGGTGCCCCAGGTGAAGCTGGCCGAGCGGAACAGCGGGAGGTCGATCAGGCTGTAGGAGATGCGGCGCTGCCACAGGACGAAGACGAGAAGGAGGGCGGCTCCCCCGGCAAGAGCTGCCCAGGCGGCCGGATCGGACCACCCGTGCTCGCCCCCGCGGATCACCCCGTAGGTCATCACCGTTAACCCGAGGCTGGAGAGCGCAAGGCCGGGAAGGTCAAACCGGCGGTGGACCGAGGAGCGGGATTCGGGCATGAGGAACGTTACGGCGATGACGGCCGCCGCCGCAAGAGGCACGTTGATGAGGAAGACAGAGCCCCAGGCGTAATGCTTCAATAGCCAGCCGCCGAGAAGGGGGCCGAGCGGAATCCCGAGCATGTTGACCGTCGCCCAGACCATCATGGCCTTCGTCCGTTCGGCGCCTTCGAACAGAACGGGCAGAACGGACATGGAGAGCGGAATGAGGAAAGCCGAACCTATCCCGAGGAAGACCCTCATGACAATGAGGGCCTCCGGAGTGCTGGCATAGGCGCACGCTCCGGAGGCTGCTCCGAACAGTACCAAGGCCGCGAGCAGCAGCTTCTTGCGGCCGAACCGGTCGCCCAGCATACCGGCGGGAAGAAGAACGGCCGCCAGTGCCAAATTGTACGAGTCGACCATCCACTGAAGCTGGCCCGTGGAAGCCGATAATTCCGCGGCCAGGGTGGGCAGGGCCACATTCAGGATCGTCGTATCCAATCCAACGGCAAAGAGACCCAGGCTTAAAGCACCGAGCACCCACCACTTGCGGGATGCGGAGGTTGACATAGAAGGTTCCACCTTTCGCAGCCGGTAACCGGCTTGATAATGGAAGTTTATATAAAATGATAGTTACTGTCAATTGATTGTTATAATCAAAAATATAATTGATTTTTAATGCGGGTTTGTCCGGTGCATGCTCTAACGTAAAATAGAAACAGGAAAAGACTGGATGGCAGGGAGGGTATTCATGAAGGGTTACACCCATCGGGTTGTCTGGCATTCTGCCATGTCCATCGAGGCCAAGCGTCTTCTGGCGGACCAACTGCTAGGCCGTTTTGTTCCGGCCAGCCGGCTTCTCAAGCTTACATACTGGCCGGGCGATTACGCCTACGAGGGGAATCCGTATTGTGCAGCCAGCACGTACGGGGTGAGGAGGCTTGAACGGTTTGCCTGCTCGCGAAAAAGCCTGGACCCCGGCATGGAGCAGCTGGTATGCCCGGTAACCGAGGAAACCGCGAGGGTAATGATGGCTTATGAACATGACCATCACGGCCATATTTTGCCGTACTTCCACCTGGAGCTGTATGGACCCAAAGGAGAGAGAATGCTGTATTCGGGAGACTTCGGGGACGATCTTCTTGTTCATGCGGGGAGTGCAGATCTTCCGGAGTTGCAATGTATAAAGTTTGGTTAATGTTTGTAGCGGGTAAAGACAAGGTAAACGATGCCCTCATCCGGCATGAGGAGGGATTTCCCGTGAACCGTTGGTTAGCCCGCTTGTTGGACACCCGGGTGCCCGCTCTTCCGCTGGCCCTTTTTCGAATAGGATTCTCGGTGGTCATGATTATAGAGATCGAGCAGATGTACCGGTTCCGGCGCCTGCTGTTCGACCCGATGCCTTACGTGATCGAAAGCACAATACCGTCCGGCCCGCTTCTTCTGATCTGGCTCGCGGCGGTGCTGTTCCTGCTGGCCGGCTACCGCACCCGCCTGGCGGCTGTCGTCCACTATGTCATGGCGGTCATCGTGCTCGGCTTCGGAGCGCTGCCGCACGGAGAGGACTGGCAGGGCGATTCCCTCATTCTAACCCTGTCGCTGCTGCTGCTCTTTATGCCCTCTGACCGGGTGCTGTCCGTGGAACGGCTGATGGAGCGGCGCAGACGAGCCCGGGAAAAAGTAAAGGACCCGGGGCCGGTGGACGTCCGGCTAATCCATACCGTCTTTCTCTATTTGACGATCGGCCTCATGTATCTCGATTCGGCCTTTTTCAAGCTGTCCTCCCCCATGTACCTGTCTGGGCTCGGCGTCTGGGCGCCTTCTACGCTGCCGATTAACGCGTATCATAACGTATCCTGGCTGATGTCCCAGGAGTGGCTCGTGAGGCCGCTCGGGTATGCGCTGCTTGCTTTCGAAAGCCTGTTTCTTTTCCTGTATCCGGTTCGCCGGCTCCGGCTGCCGCTGCTTGCGGTGGGGGCACTCTTTCACCTCGGCGTGATGTTCGTCTTCCCGATCCCGGTCATCTCGCTCCTGGTTCTCGCCCTGTACCTCGGCCTCGTGCCGGCGGGCGCCTACGAGCGGTTCACCCGGCTGTGGCGCGCGCGGGCGGTCTCGCTCACCGTGTACTACGACCGTCTCTGCCCGCTGTGCCGGCAGACGGTCGCCGTCCTTGATGCGCTCGACCTGCGCGGCGCCGTCGCCTGGAAGCCGCTGCAGGACCACGCGGCCGAGGAGCCGCAGCTCGCCGCCATCCCCGAGGAGGAGCTCCTGCACGACATCTACGCCGTCGACCGCCAGGGCCGTATCCACAAAGGAGTGGATACGTATGCGGCGGTCCTGCGGACGTCGGGCTGGCTCGCTCCTCTCGGTTGGCTGCTCGGCGTCTGGCCGGTGCACCCGGTCGCGCAGCGCATCTACGGCGCCGTGGCCGAGAAGCGCGCCCGCGAGGGCGGCTGCCGCGACGGCGTGTGCAGCTTGGCGCGGCCCGGCGCCCCGGCGGCGGAGCCGGCCCCGCACCGGGGGCCGGGCCGCCTCGCCCGCCCGGCGGCTGGCGTTCTGCTCACCGCCTGGCTGCTCTCGTTCGTGCTCATCGTGCCGGCCGGTCCGCTGCTGCGAACCTATGTCACCGGGGACGGGGCCTTGGCCAACCGGCTGGAGAACACAGCCGAGTATTACAAGTCCCGCGTGTACCCCTGGACGGGCTGGACCAGCCACGGCGTATTCATGGATGAGCACTTTGTGAACTACCGGGTGCAGACCATGCTCGTCTTCGAACGGGAGGGCCGGGAGCCCCTGAGGCTGCCGACGATCCGTCCGGACGGGTACACCGGCTCTTACAACAGCGGCCGGCTGTGGGAGCTCTGGACGTTCGAAACGGTAAAGCCGGAGCTCCCCTTGGATCAGGTAGAACGGAACATGAGCCGGTTCGTCACCTACTGGGCGGTAAGGAACGGCATTCCTCTGGAGGAGGGCCGGATCCTCATCCTGCAGCGGCCGATGGACGTCACCCTTGACCGCTTCCGCCGGGACCGGCTTGCGGATAACCTGAGCCAGCCGTGGAAGGAGGTTGGCGCGATAACCGGTTCACCGGGGCAACTGAAGGTAAGCTTTACCGGGGAGCCGGGTAACCAATCCGGGTTGTACGGCCCCCGATCCTAACCCATGCGAAGGAGGCTATGCGAATGAGCCGCAAGCATGATTTTCGAGAGAGCCGCGAAGAAGACCATGAAGTCTTCCCCTCCGCCTGGTACGCGGTAGCCTGGGCGAAAGAGGTAACGGGCCGCAAGCCGGTGCGCAGGAGGCTGGCCGGCCGGGAGCTGGTGCTGTATCGCTCACAGTCGGGCCAGGTTCACGCGCTTCATGCGTTTTGCCCGCACCGGGGGGCGGATTTGTCGCTCGGACACGGGGAGGGGGAGAATCTGCGCTGCGCCTATCACGCCTGGTGCTTCGCGGGAGATGGCGAATGCCTGGACATCCCCGCCCACCCGGACCGGGCCATTCCGGAATTTGCCCATACCAAGGGCTATCCCGTCACGGAGAAGGCGGACCTGATCTGGGTTTATCCGGAGGACCGGAGCACCCTCACCGCCGATCCGGCTCCGCTTGAGCTGTACCCTGAGGTAGAGGATTCTCAATACACGATGGCGGGGTACGATGCCGTCTGGAACGCCCATCTGACGCGAGTCGTCGAAAGTGTCCTCGACACGGCCCATGTGCCGATCGTCCACCGGAAGACGATAGGCCGCAACTCGAGCAAAGCCATTCATATCGACTTCCAGGCGGAAGGGGATGACATCACGATCTGGAACGGGGCCGGCCGGCTCGATTACCGCTTTCCCCAGCAGTGGCTGCTTTCCCCCTCGAAGCCGGGGGCCAAGCGCTTTATCAATTTTGTGACGTTTACGCCCGTGGACAAAGAGATGACGGCCATCTTCGGGCTGGCCGGGCGCAATTTTGCCCGTCTCCCGGGGGTGGGCCGCCTCTTTTCCCGGTACAGCAGCCGGGTGCTGGAGGAGGACCGGGCGGTGGTGGAGAGCCAGCACCCCCGTCCTATTCCCGATGCCCTCCGCCTGGAGGCTCACGTGCCGGCCGACGGGCCGCAGGTGAGGTTCCGTCAGCGCTGGTATGACTTTCTGGAGAGCGAAGAGCCCCGGGTGTTCGTGAACGCTCCTCCTTTCTAGGCATTGAAAGGAAACTTTGCCCCGTAAGAGCGCGCTCCGGCAAGGTTCGATGATTTGCGACATGACGGAGGAAGGGGGGCTCCGCCTTAAGACGGGGGAGTTCCCCTTCTTTTGTCCGTGGTCCTTTTTACATCCAGCCTATATGATAAAGAAACCAACAGCGGAAACAGACGGACCATCAGCCGAAAGGAAGGAAAACGATGAAGAAGATAGGGGGACTTATCGTTCTAGTGGCAGCTCTATGGGGAGGAACCGGTTCGGCCGGTGCCGAAGAAGGCGGGTATACTCCCGTGCCGAAGAGCCCGGATACTCATCCGTCCTACATCCGGCAGCTCTTTACCAAGCAGGGCCATACCTATATCACGGCGGATTACATTCAATGGTTCGAAGGGGAGGAGGCCGACCAAGCCTTCCGCGTGGACGAGCCGGACGCCGGGCTCGATTATGCTCCGAGCGGCTATTATATCCGCAACGTGAATCCGAAGCTCCGGACGCTGGAGGTGGCGGCGAACGTACAGGTATGGATGCAGACCTATGACCGCAGCGGAAAATGGACCGATGACCTCCACTGGAACACGCGGCAGCCGCTTTCCGTCTTCCGGACTTTGCTTGGGGAGGACCCCCTGGCCAAGGAGTATCCTTATCACCTTACCGTTAAGAACGGGAAGGTCGTCCGCATCGTGCAGCAGTACATCCCCTGACGCGCTAACCGTTATAGTTCGAGCGGAGAAACCTCAAGTGCCTTACATAGCAAAAAGGCGTTCCCGCTTGAAGCAGGCACGCCTCTTTCTCCGGTAACAGGGAGTTTCCCGGTCGGAAGCTTACTCGCCTTTTTCTTTTCTCCGCGAGGCGGATAGAAGCAGATATTGAAGAGCGGCGACCACGGCTGTGTCGACAGCGGTAGCCAACAAGGTCACGGTAAGCCAATTGGCCGTTCCGAGGTAATAATATAACAGTCCATGAAATCCGAATAAGAGGACGAACACCCAGATTAGATTGATCCGTCTGATCCAGTCGAGCATTCTTCTCCACCACCTTTCCTGGCCTTACTTAGTTTTTACCCAGCCTGGAGCAACTATACTCAGCCCGCCCCAAGAAAAAGTCCCTCCGGCCGCCAGCAGGCGGCGGGGAGGGACTTTTGTACGCTCGGCGAAAGCCGGGTCTTTGGGTAAGGCCGGCGGGAAGAAAAGGCCGGATACCGTTCCACCGGTTAATCGGGCAATTCTTCCAGCCTCTCCGGGGTCCAGTCGGGGACGCCGTTGTCTTCGATAATGCCCAAGGTGACATCGGTAATATCCGGATCGGAGAGGAGCTTGTCCCGCACGCGGAACTTGATGTCGTCCGCCAGGGCAAGCGTCAAGCCTTTGCGCAGCTCGATCAGGCCGTCGATATGGTAGTAACGGCCCTCCTGGGTGATGCGGATCTGGTTAATGTCCGTGACGTCCGGATCGGACAGAATGAGCTCTCCCACTTTCTCCTCAATAACACGGGGAGCGGCGACTCCGATCAGCCCGACCATGTTGTCGAAGCCGACGCGAAAGGCCACGCCTACCATGAGGAAGCCGATCAGGATGGTCATCACCCCGTCCAGGGCTTTAAATGCCGTGAAGGACGTGACCACGACGGCAATCAGAGCAAGGGTGGAGCCCAAAGTAGCCACGATATCCTCATAGAACACCAGGCGGGTGGCGGGAGCCGCCCGGCCGACGTGGCTAACTGCGGCGGGGATGATCCCAAAGCCTTGGGCGGAAACGCGGGTTTCCTCCAGAATGCCTTTCATCGCCTTGATGAGGACGAAGCCGTCCACGGCGATGGAGAACAGAAGAACGATGGAATTCAGCCAGAAACCGTGGGCTTCCGCCGGGTGCTGCAGCAGGTTCCAGCCTTCCTTGACCGTTTCATAGGCCATAATGGCCACTACCATGACGGCCACCATGCAAAATATGTTCACGACCCGGCCGAAGCCGGTCGGAAACCGCCGGGTCGGCTGCTTCTCGGCCAGCACGCTTCCTCCGAAAACGAAGCCCTGGTTAACGGCATCGGCAATCGAATGCATAGTCGAAGCGAACATCGCTCCGCTTCCGCTCAACGCCGCGGCGACGCCTTTGACGATGGCGATGATCAGGTTCCCGACCATAGCTGCCGCTGAGGCTTTGTTTCCTTTCTTAAGTAGAGATAGAAATGAGTCCTGCCTGGGTTCCGGTTCCATGTGACCTCCTGAATAGTTTGTCCGTTATTATACGAGCTTTCCGTATCCTCCTTAACAGGTACGACAAACGGGCCGTCTTGGTTTCAAAAAGGGTGGCCTGCCGCCCGGCCGGGCGCATTAGGGGCGGGTGCCCCCGGTCCCGCCTTGGGTAGAGGAGAGGCTTTGCATATATGCCTCTCGCGCCTCTTCCCTCTCCGCACACGCCTTGAGGTAGTCCTCCGAAGTGCTTCCGTACCGGTTGCGCAAATGGACACAACGGGCGGCCAGGGAGTAAAGACGGATTCTCAGCTGCTCTTGATGCTCGGTTTCTTTCATAGAGAGACCTCCTATCCAGGTAGTTCCTTGTGCTTAGTTCATAATACCCATCTCTCTATGGTTATACGCAAGAACCCTCTCCCTGGTTTACTTTTTGCTAAGAAAAAACACCCCCGGTCGAAGCCGAAGGTGCCCTTGGTGCCTTATCCGCAACTAATGTTCAGCTAGAGCCGGGCGATTACCCGTTCACGACTTCGCCGCCGTTGATGTGCAGAATCTGGCCGGACATGTAGGAAGAGTCGTCGGACGCCAGGAAGACATACGCCGGACCCAGCTCCTCGGGCTGGCCGGGCCGCTTCATCGGAGCCGACGCCCCGTGCTGGGAGGTTTTCTCCGCATCGAAGGTCGACGGGATGAGCGGGGTCCAGATCGGACCGGGGGCTACGCCGTTGACGCGGATGCCTTTGTCCACCAGGTTCCCGGACAGGGAACGGGTGAAGGCCACGATGGCTCCTTTGGTCGACGAATAGTCCAGAAGCTCGGGGCTCCCGCGATAAGCGGTGATCGACGTGGTGTTGATGATCGCCGAGCCTTCCTTCAGATGCGGCACCGCCGCTTTGGTCAGGTAGAACATGGAGAAGATGTTCGTGCGGAACGTTTTCTCGAGCTGCTCCTGGGAGATGTCCTCGATCGATTTCTGTGGATGCTGCTCGGCTGCGTTGTTGACAAGAATGTCCAGCTTGCCGAACTTGTCTACCGTCTGCTTGACGACATCCTGGCAGAATTTCTCGTCTCCGATGTCTCCGGCGATGAGCAGGCATTCGCCGCCTTCGGCTTCCACGAGCCGTTTGGCCTCCTGGGCATCCTTGTCCTCGCTCAAGTAGACGATGACGACCTTGGCGCCTTCCGCGGCATAACAAACGGCGGCCGCCCGGCCGATCCCGCTGTCTCCTCCTGTAATGATGGCTACCTTGCCCTGCAGCTTCCCGCTGCCTTTATATTTGCGATCGACGGCCTTCGGCTTAGGCGTCATTTCGCTTTCAATCCCCGGCTGCTGATTCTGGTGCTGGGGTGGCATCGTTTGTTTGTCCGACGTGCTGCTCGATCCCATTCTTTAATCGCTCCCTTCCCAAGTTACGGTTAGTATGGCAGGTTTTCGTTAAATTATGCGGCAGCGGCGGTTATTTCTTCTTGTGGCTTCCCGAATGATCGGCCGGATGATGATCATCCCATTCCTCCGCTTTTGCGGTACCGATGGCGATGGCCCGGCCCTCCTCATAGCCTTCCTCAAGCAGGGCATTGGCGATCTCCACGGCCTTTCGGCGAACGCGGGGCTCCAGGTTCTTCATGGAAGGAGGGTAATCCCCGTCTTTCCAAGGCATGTCCATTCCTCCCTTCGCGGGTTAACTAGGTCACACGTATACCTTATCCCTTACCGGTCCGTATGAAACAGATGCAAGACAGGCCGTTAGACTCGATTTATTTCCCGGTTTTCCCGTCTTCCTTGCCCAAAGCGGCGAGAACGGCAAAAAAGGAAGCCGGGTAGGCTTCCCTTCAAGATCGCTGAGCTTTCGTCAGCAGTCCGGCTATACGTTCGATTTGCTTCCTCGGCCCATGAAGAACGAGACGATGAACAGAACGATGAAGATAAAGAACAGCACTTTCGCAATTCCTGCGGCCGCACTCACAATTCCCGCAAATCCGAAAATCCCTGCGATGATCGCAATGACCAGAAACAGCAGTGGGTATTTCAACATGATGTTGACCACCTTTCGCGCTTAGCGCCTAGTTTGTTGTGATGATGGTATAAGCTTACCCTGTGCTTTTCGGAATGAAACAAAGCCATTAACGTGAGTTTCTGGAAACCCCGCTCCCCAAGCCCGGAAGAATTTGGCCTGCGGCCCGGGTTCATGCTATGGTAAAAGAGCAACGGAATATGGCAGGCAAGCGGAGGAATCAGCGTCATGCGGATCAACAAATACATTAGCGAAACGGGCGTCTGTTCCCGGCGGGAAGCGGACAAATGGATTGAGGATAAGCGGGTGACCATCAACGGCGAGGTGGCGACACTCGGGAGCAAGGTGGAGGAGGGCGACGAGGTAAAGGTGGACGGCAGGCCGATCCGGGCGAAGCGTCCTCCCGTGTACATCGCCTTGAACAAGCCGGTGGGCATTACGTGTACAACCGAGCGTCATATCAAAGGCAACATCGTCGACTTCGTCAACCACAAAGAGCGGATTTTTCCGATCGGGCGGCTGGACAAGGATTCGGAAGGCCTGATTCTGCTGACGAATGACGGAGACATCGTGAACAAGATTCTTCGGGTGGAGAACCGGCACGAGAAGGAGTATATCGTAACCGTGGACAAGCCGGTGACCCCGGAATTTCTGGAGGGCATGGAACGCGGCGTTCCGATCCTGGATACGGTAACCCTGCCCTGCAAAACCAGCCGGATGGGCGAGCGGGTGTTCCGCATTGTCCTGACACAGGGGCTGAACCGGCAAATCCGGCGCATGTGCCAAGCCTTCGGCTATGAGGTGCGGCGGCTGCAGCGCGTGCGGATTATCAACATCCGGCTGGGAAACCTGAAGACCGGACAATGGCGACCGCTTACCGACGAAGAAGTACGGAAGCTGGTGCCCGGCCATCAGGCTAACCGCTGACAGGAAACAAAGAAGGACGGACCTCCTTTTGGAGGGACGTCCTTCTTTGTTTACGGGAAGGTCAGAATTCCTCGCTTAGCCGAAAAAACCGCCCGGTTGGGCGGCGATAGGCTGTAGGGGAAACGAAACCCGTTAGGCGCTCGCACTAGTCTCTTCGAAGGTCTGCTTCCCTTGGGGGCGGGCTTTTTGGGTTTGGTAAGGTTTTTGCAAATGTTTTTGGTTCCCGGGGGCTCCCCCGAAAGTAATCGGCGTAAGCTTCAGAGGATCCGCTTCACTTTTGGGGGCTCTAATACGTTTTCGCGGCCTGCTTGGCACGCTCGATGGCGTTCGCCTTGATCGTTTCCGCTTGCGCGGGAGCGGCCGCATGGCCTTCCACGAAAATCCCCTCCAGCGCCGGAATACCGATGAAGCCCATGATGATCTTCAAATACCGGTGGCCGGACTCGATCTCAGTAGCCGGACCTTCCGAGTAGACGCCGCCGCTCGCCTGAATGTGCAGCGCCTTTTTGCTGGTGAGTAGGCCTTCCGGCTGTCCCTGCTCGTTGTAGCGGAACGTTTTGCCGGCGACGCAGATGGAGTCGATGTACGCCTTCAGAATGGGCGGGAAGGAGAAGTTCCACATGGGGCTTACGAAAACATACTTGTCGGCGGCAATGAACTGATCGGCCAGCTCGTTCAACCGGCTGACCTTACGCTTCTCTTCGGCGGACAGTTGGTCAAGCGCCGTACCGGAACGCAGCTTGCCCCAGCCGCTGAATACATCCGCATCAATGTGAGGGATGTCGGCCCGGTACAGGTCCAGGTGGGTGATTTCGTCGTTAGGATTGGTTTCCTTGTACGACTGGAGAAAAGCACTTCCGACCGCCATGCTGTAGGAAGCGGATTCGTCGTGGGGGTGGGCGGTGATGTAAAGAAGCTTCGTCATAAGATCACGATCCTTCGCTAAGATTTGGACAGAGTATGCCGACCGCAGGGTTCTCCCGTGCGGTACCTAATCGTTAATATGGCCGGCTCCTTCTTCGGCTATCCCATTTCCAGATTGGTCAAAAAAGGGCGGGCCTCACCGAAACGAGCAGGAATTCGTCCTTTTGGGTAAAGAAAGTTACAGGCTTTTAACGACAAAGGAGGAATTTCCATGGCTCATCCCTTCCGGCTCCCGCCGGGCAAAGAAGTCAAGCTCCGCAAAATATCCGCCGAGGCGGGGGAGAATCTGGACAAAGACAAGCTGAAGCAAGAAGCCGAAGAGCTCAAAGAGAAGCTGGAGAAGCTGCAGGAGAAGCTTTACGCCGGGAGGGAGAAGGCCATTCTGTTCCTCTTTCAGGGGATGGACACGAGCGGCAAGGACGGGGTGATCCGCAAGGCCTTTGCCGGAGTCAATCCGCAAGGGTTCCGGGTCCACAGCTTTAAAGCCCCGACCGCCGAGGAAGCGGCTCATGATTTTCTTTGGAGGGCCCATCAGCTTATCCCGGCGCGCGGCTACATGGCGGCTTTCAACCGTTCGTATTACGAGGATGTGCTCATAACCCGGGTTCACGGGCAGGTTTCCGATGCCGAAGCCAAACGAAGGCTCAAGCACATCCGGCATTTTGAAGAGCTACTCGCGGACAGCGGAGTCGTTTTGGTGAAAATTTTTCTGCACATCTCGAAGGAATTTCAGCTGGAGAAGCTGAAGGACCGGATCGTCAACCCGGATAAGAATTGGAAATTCGACCCGAACGACCTCGTGGAGCGAAAGTCGTGGGAAGCTTACCAGCGTTGCTATGAGGAAGTTTTTGAGAACAGCGGCACGCCGGATGCCCCTTGGCATCTCGTTCCCGCGGACAACCGGAAATACCGGGATTGGGCCGTGCTGCGGATTGCGGTCGAGACGCTGGAAGGAATGAAGTTGAACTTCCCGGCTCCCCATCCCGAGCTCCAAAAGTTTCTTCCGGAAATCGAACAGGAGCAGAAGACCCCCCAAAAAATCTCCACCACCTCCGAAACGTTGTAGTAGCCCGGTCACGTGACGAAAATATCGGGGTACACACCAGGAGGAGAACACGAAATGAAAAAGAAGCTTGCCTATGTACTGGCCTGCTGCCTGACCTTTGTTATGCTGGGTTACGGCGTTCTGGCCTATGCCAATCCAACGGGAGCCGCGCCTTCCAAAGAGGCTTCCGGTGTCGTGAACAGCTTGTCCGACGGCAAATTGGTGGTAACGACGGACGAAGGGCAGTCGGAATACCCGCTGGCCGATTCCGTTTGGGTTTACCGCGATAACAAGAAAGCATCGATCGAAGACCTGAAACCGGGGGACAAGATCGAAATCATTTTCAATACCAAGAAACAAGCCGCTTACCTGAAGGTAACGTCCGAGGACGTTCAGCCGGCTCCGAGCGCATCCCCTTCGCCTTCGGCCACGCCAACGGCAAGCCCGTCGGCTTCCCCATCGGCCGAGCCGTCTGCGACACCGGCTCCGACCGCTTCGACGGCACCAACGGCTACTCCGGCTCCATCGGCGGCTCCGGAAGAGGGAGATGACGACCAAGACGGACAGGCCTGGAACCATCTGGACATCCGTGTTGAGGGCGATTCCTTCAAGCTGACGATCATGCAGAACCCCGGCAAGGGAAAAGGCGGATCGCAGGTTAAGCTTCATGGGAACAAACAGGGCAACCTGAACATCATGGGCGATTCGGCCCGCGACCTCATCGCTGTGCTGCTCGAAGGCATTGACCTGAAAGCGGCGGATGCCCAGCAGCAGGTGATGAAACGTCTGGCGGAACAGTTTGACCTCAACGCCGGCAGCCTTGAAGTGAAGATCAGCGTCAAGTGGAACGAAGAGAAGGCGGAAGAGAGCGCCAAGCCAACAGCCAGCCCGTCTGCAAGTCCTTCTGCCAGTCCTTCCGCAGCTCCGACGGCGGCACCAACGGAAGCACCGGCGGCAAGCGCCCAGCCGACTCCGGCACCAACTGCCGAGACGAAGCCTGAGGTGAAAGCTCCTGTTTCCGGCAAGCCGGCTGAGAACGCGGCCAAGCAGGAGGAGAAGCGCGAAGAGCAGAAAGCGAAGCACGAGGAAATCGAGCGCAAGCAGGAAGCGAAGCGTCAAGAAATTCAGCAGAAGCTCGCAGATAAGCGTCAAGAACAGCAGCAGAAGCAGGAAGAGAAGAAGGAAGCCGGGAAAGCTCATGCCGAGAATGGCAAGGGCAAAGGCAAGGAAGAGTAATCGTTCCAGCCTCATGGGTTCCAATCGCATAGACAGGCCGGCCCAGTTGAAGGGGATCGGCCGAAGCAGAAGGCCGCACGGGAGTGCGGCTTTTTGGCGTATGGAGGCCCGGGATTGGGGTTTCGTTTTAGGTAGCGAATTTTGTCGCAGGCAGGGGGATTTCCGTCGAAAAAGGGATTGTCAAACGGTAGGGAAAAGCGTAATATATGGAGTGCAGCTGTATTCGTGAAGTTTTTCACAAAGTGGCGGCGGTTCCAGAGTGCACTTCATTTCCCTGGAGTCCTCCCGCCGCAGCCGTTCATACTAAACGCGTGAAGCGTATAAAGACAGGAGGCCTAAAGCCCATGAGCAAAGTCGCCTCATTCCTTAAAGTCACCCGTGCCAACGTCGTGTTCGTGATGATCGTCCCCGTCGCGCTGGCGGCGGTTGGGGCCTTGACCTGGAATCATACCTTTCATCCCTTGTTGTTTCTTCTGACCGTCGTCGGGGCGGCGGCGATCCATCTTTTCTCCAACATGATCAATGACCTGTGGGACTACCGGAACGAAGTGGATACGACAGCCCAGGAGACCGAAGGCTCGATCTCGACGAATTCGGGCTTTCTTACCCAAGGAATATGGTCGGAGAAGAGGTTCGCGGCCGTTACGTGGATCCTGTTCGCCGTCGCGCTCGTGTGCGGCCTTATCCTCGCTTATGCGAGCGGGTACATGATCCTGGTTTACGGCGTGCTGGGGGCTCTCATCGCGTACTATTACGTGGCGCCGCCCATCCGCTTCGGCTACCGCGGCAAAGGCTACAGCGAGGTGGCCATCCTGCTCGCCTTCGGAGTTCTGCCGGTGCTGGGCAGCTATTATGTGCAGACTTCCCAGTACGATAACCGGGCGCTGCTCGTTTCGCTTCCGGTCGGGATCCTGACCACCCTGGTTCTTTTTAACCATCATTTCCTACATTGGAGAGCCGACAAAGCGGCGGGCAAGAACACGCTCGTGGTCGTCTTCGGAGAAAACCGGGCCTTGCGGTTCTCGGCGTTCATGGTCATTCTCGCGTACCTGTCCTTGATTCTGGCGATCTTCTATGGAGCGCTGCCGGTGTACGCCTTGTTCGCTCTGCTTACCGCGTTTCCGCTTATCCGGCTCTACCGGAGCCTGCAGCCCACCAATCCGTCCGAAGCTTATCTTCCGCTGATGGGCGCTTCCGTTAACGCGGCCGTCAGCTGCGGGGCCGTGATGATCCTGGCACTGCTCGTTCAGTGGTGGGTGGAACGGATGTAGGACAGGGATCCGGGCCATAAGAATAACAAAAAGCTGACACCGAGAAGGATCGGGTGTCAGCTTTTCTTTTGGGTGCCGCTCAGAGATCAGAGGGACATACGGTAAATCTCCATGACGTCTTCCTTCGTCAGCTTCTTCAACTGCCCGAGCGTACCGCTCACGCCTTGGTCAATGGCTTTCTCGGCCATTTCCTCTATGCGGGAGCCGTCGATGTCGTAATCCGCCAGGCGGCTCGGGGCTCCGATGGACGTCCAGAAGGCGCGCAGCGCTTCAATGCCCTCAAGCGCCACTTCCCGGTCGTCCCGGCCTTCGGCTTGGATGCCGAATACGCGGACGGCAAAGTTGCGGTAACGCGGAAGGTTCTCCTCGAGCGTATGCTTCATCCAGTTCGGGAAGAGGATAGCCAGCCCGCCTCCGTGAGGAATGTCGTAGATGGCGGAGACGGCGTGCTCGATTCCATGGGTGGCCCAGTCGCCGGTTACGCCCATGGCCAAGGTGCCGTTCAGGGCCATCGTGCCGCTGTACAGTACCGTTTCGCGAAGCTCGTAGTTCTGCAGATCGTTAATAAGCTTAGGCGCCGTATCGATCATCGCGCGGAGGATGGATTCGGCGAAGCCGTCCTGCACGGGAGAGTTCTGCTCCTGGTGGAAATACTGCTCGAACACGTGCGACATGATGTCCACCATCCCGTAGACCGTCTGGTCCTTCGGAACCGTGTACGTGTTCTCGGGATCGAGAATCGAGAAGCGGGGGAAGACGTGGGGGCTGCCCCAGCCGCGTTTCTCGTTCGTCTCCCAGTTCGTAATGACCGAACCGGAGTTCATCTCGGAGCCGGTAGCGGCCAGTGTCAGCACCGTGCCGAACGGCAGGGCCTCCTCCACCGCCGCCTGGCGGGTGACGATGTCCCAGAAGCTGCCGTCGTATTTCGCGGAAGCCGCGATGGCCTTCACCGCATCGATCGTGCTTCCTCCGCCGACGGCGAGAAGAAAATCGATGTTATGCTCACGGCAGAGGCGGGCTCCTTCATGAACGGTGGTCAGCCTCGGGTTGGGCTCGACCCCGCCCATCTCGTGAACCGTGGCTCCGGCTTCCTTCAAGAGGGCCGTCACTTTATCATATAAACCGCTGCGTTTGATGCTTCCGCCCCCGTAGACCAGCAGGACATTGGTGCCGTATTTCCGGACTTCCTGAGGCAGCTGCTTCAGCTGGCCTTTCCCGAAAATCAGACGGGTGGGGTTGTGGTACACGAATGGATTCATCTAACGAACACTCCTTTTGTGGCGAGTATGGATTCTTAGGTGGTAAGGAAGGATCGAAAAGCAAAACCCACCGCAACGCATGACGCAGGTGGGCTTACTTATTTATAGTGTACCACAGCGGCGGGTTCCATCCAAATCGGTCGGCTTAAGCCAAGTCCTCGCTTGAGGTGACGGGGGCGGCGGACAGATCCTGCAGGTTCGCGATGACCGCTCCGCAGCGAAGGTCGTTCTGCAGACGTGTCAGCCCTGTCACGGTAGCGGCGGCCTGGAGCCCGTACCGCGGCTTGAGCTTTCCTTCCTCGACCCTTACAACATTGCCGATGACCCGATTATCCGAGCAGCTGCCCCATAAAGAAATCCCGTCGTAGGTCCCGTTTCCGGTTTGGCCCGGATTCAGGATCCGGTTGTTGGCCAGGTGAACTCCGGTTGAGTTGACCACCCGGACGCCTTCCTGCAGGGAGTCACGGATCAGGTTGCCGGAAATGATTACATGGCGGCTGTCGGTAAGGTAAATCCCATTCTTCTTGGCTCCTTCCAACACATTTCCTTCCACGGTACAGTAGACCCCGCGCAGGCTTATGGAGTGGCCTCCCGTATTCTTGATCACGTTGTGCCCGATGATGATCTTCTCCCCGCTTCCTTCGGGGAACCCTTCCACGTAGATCCCGTTGCTCGTCGCCGTGTCGATGATATTATGCTCGATCACAAGGGAGCTGGCCGGCTGGACCGGATGAACGACGCCGTTGTCGTCCTTCGAGGAGGCGGAGGTGGCGGAAGGCGTAGAAACGAACATTCCCCCGCTGGCCTTCTTGATCTGGTTGCCCGCGATGACGGAATTTCTCCACTTGAAGGGCCGGATGGCCCAATAGGTAGAGTTCTCCATGACGTTATCCCGAACAATGATGTGGTCGAAATAGGCATCGGGATAAGCTCCGTGCGCGCCCACCCCGCACGGCCAGGGAACGGTTCCCGGGGTTCCGCTCGCCCCGAAATAGCAGTTCTGGACCGTCACGTGGTGAGTGGGCGTATGATCGGCGGCTTGGCCCACAAAGCCGGCCTTCAGCGCCGGCTCAAGCTGAATGGCCTCGCAATAATACTGGGACGTATACATGAAGCCGACGAACCGGCACCGGTCGAACAGCACATGCCGGACCCCGGTAAGCTCCGCCCCATGTCCGCTTTGGGTGTCTTTCACCGTGACGTTCCGGAAGGTGATCCATTCCGCGTGGGCGAGGGCGATGCCGTTGCATACGCGCGTATAGTTAACGGCGTTGCTGTCCAATACCCCGCCCTCTATCGTGAGATGCCCGTTCCCCTCATAGCCGTAAAAGACGTCCGTCCGCCGGTAGTTGCGGATGAGGTTGCCGTCATGGCAGCGAAGCAGCACCGTGCCTTCGTCCATCTTCAAGTGCGTATTCCGGAAGAGATACAGCTCGTTCGTCATCTTGTATGTTCCTGCTGGCACCACCACGGTCACGGAAGGGCGCTGCAGGGCCTCGTCCAAGGCCAGCTGAAGAGGTGCCGTGTCGTCAGAGACGCCGTCTCCTTTGGCCCCGTACCATTTGGCGTTGACCTCATGGCCGTTAAGGACCCTTTTGAACCGGGCTCCCGAGGCGGCTGCCAGAACGGTACCGGTGTTGTCGGGGGAGGTGGTATCGGCAGGATCGTACAGAAAAAAGCCCTCCTGGTCCCGGTCGGTCACGAAGTAAACGCTGGAGGAGGGCTGCCCGTTCTGGCGAAGCTCGGCTATGGTGATGGGTACGCAGTAAGAGAGATCGAGGAGCTCGCCGGCATTCCAATTTTTGTTCGAATAAGCGGCTTCCGTGACCGATTGGCCATGGGCCTTCGTCCCGTAGGCGGACAGGGCGAGCCCCACCCCGGTCATGCCCATCCAGGCAAGCATTTTCCGGCGGCTTAAAGGACGGGGGACGGCGTGTTTCGATTCGTTTGTTCCGGGAGTTTCGACCATGGGTAAGGTTCCTCCTCTTGAAATGCGCGAAATGGATTGGGAAAGCTTGCTTGTTTATGCATTAAAATGTATTTCTTTGTTCGTTTGTTGTCAACGAGACTTTAGCCCTAGAAGCTCTTAAGATTTTGTAAAAGCTTGTAGAAAGCGTTTAAATAGCGGGGTTGCCGGAGGCTGTCCCGTTGACAGAACTTCCGACCCTCCCTTACCCTGTAAGGGCGGTTCCCTTGTAAACAAATGGAACCGCCTTGACCGGCACCCGCAGCAGCCAGGCGGCGTGATTATGAGAAGGGAGCACCCCGATGAAGCTGTTCCGCAGACCTCTGTCCATCAAGAAAAACCTGCTTCTTTTTTTTGTTGTCTTGTTTTGTATCCCCTTTCTTGCGTTTTGTTTAATCTGGTATGCCAAATCCGCCGAGATTGTGGAGAACAGCGGCATTTATTACAACGAACAGCTCATCCGGAAGGTCAATGCCCAGCTCGATGAATACTTTTCCGGCGTCCGTGCCGATTCCCTGGCCCTTCCGGGACATCCCCTGATCCAGGAATTCATCAAGGCTGACCCGCTCAACCCCTACGAGATGTACCAGCTCAAGGTCCGTCTTTCGAATGAGCTGGTCCCCAATCTGCGCAAGGACATGTACGGATTCACGGTGATTTCCTCCAAGGGCGGCTATTTCGGAGATTTTGCGACGCTCGAAATGCCGTTGTACGAGGACAATTTCAAAATTCTCGGGATCGGGGAGAAGAATGGAGTCCCGGTTATCCTGGTGTACCGCAAGATCATTGACAACGTGACCTATGCGCCGGCCGGGGCGCTGCTGATGAAGATGTCCCTCAACCAGATGCTGAAGATTGCCGACATCCGGCCGTACGGGAAGAACGGGAACATCGTGATTGCCAACGAAGAAGGGATGATTCTGTATCACACGGAACGGGACAAGTGGGGAACGCGACTTCCCGAAGCTTGGACGGACAAGATGAGCAAGGCTAACGGTCAATTTACGCTGAACGACCCGGAAGGCCGCAAAATGATGGTCTACGGGGTGTCCGAGCAGACTTCGTTCCGTATCGTCTCGGAAATGTCCAAAAGCGAGCAGCTCGCGGGGCTTCTGCATCTGCAGCTTCTCACCCTGTTCATCGGTGCTGTGATTCTGGTCCTGGCGTTCGCCGTCTTCTACCGCATGTTCCGCGAAATCCGGAGGCTGGTCAGCGAAGTCCACGCTACCCGGATGCACGAGAAGGAACTGGAGCTGCGAAACCGGGAGGCGGTGGTGGTGGCCCTGCAGTCCCGGATCAATCCCCACTTTCTCTACAACACGCTTGAGATTATCAACTCGTACGCGCTTCTCTTCAACATCAAGCCGATCAGCCAGATGGCGCTGCATTTGTCGAGTATCTTCCGCTACAGCGTGAGCGATCCCGATCAGGTGGTCAGCCTGCGCAAGGAACTGGATCATACCCTAAGCTATATTCAGATCCAGAAGGAACGCTTCGAGGATTTGGAATTTGTCATGGAGGTGGACGAAAGCATGCTGGATAGCGTGTACTTGCTCCGGCTGACGGTGCAGCCGCTGCTTGAGAATGCGTTTCACCATGCCTACGAAAGGCACGGGTTAACGCCGGGCCGCATTACGATCCGGGGCAGGGCGGAGCAGGGCGTATTCTCCCTCTCGGTCTGCGACGAAGGGCGGGGGATGCCGCCTGCTCTGCTCGCCCAATACAACGAGGCCTTCCGCTCGTGGAAGGAAGGGGATATGGGGCGTCCGGACAAGCAGCCCTTTCGGGGGATCGGGCTGTGGAACGTGCATACCCGACTTCGGCTCGCCTTCGGAGATCCCTACGGCCTAAGCATTGCCCGTTCCGGCGAAACGGGATCGGACATCCGGATGATGCTCCCCTACCTGAAAGGAGTGGTGAACCATGTACAAAGTGCTGATTGCGGATGACGAAAGGATGGTCCGCCTTACCCTGCGGACGCTAATTGAGAGGGAGGCCAAGGGCTTCTCGGTGCTGGCTGAGGCTAAGGACGGGGACCAGGCGTACCGGATATCCCTGGAATCCAAGCCCGATGTGATCATCACGGATATCCGGATGCCGGGGCTCACCGGGCTGGAGCTGATCCGTACGCTTTCGGCACATAAGCTTGAGCCGGAATACCTGGTCGTTTCGGGGCATGACGATTTCGGGTACGCCCAAGCGGCGATCCGCTCCGGGGTGGCGGATTACCTGCTGAAGCCGATTGATCCGGTGTATTTCTCCAACGCACTCGGAAGAATAGCCGCCCGGCTGAATTCCAAGTCGGGCAGACGGGCGAGCCGCGATTGGATGTGGGCGTGGAAAGGGTACGCGGAGCAGGCGGCCGAGGCCATCTGGGAGCTTAACGAAGACGGCCTTGCGGCCGAGACGGCTCGGCTCGGCTCTTACCTGGAGGCCGAGGGCAACCGTCCCGATACCGTTCCGGACGAGCGGCTCGATTACTACCGGATCGTGCTGAACGGAACGCTTCAAGAGCTGAACCGGAGCGGCCTCCCCCTCCCGGAATGGCGTCTGCCGGAGCAGCCCGCCGGTACTGCTGAGCTGAAGGAGGCCGTTCAGGCCGGGCTCGCAGGCCTGCTGGAGCATGTGAGGATGTCCCGGAACTGGAGCTACAACCGGGTCATCCAGACGGTGAAGGCCTTTCTGGAAGAGCATTACCGGAATCCCGGGCTCTCGCTGAAGGATGCGGCCGCCCACTTGGATCTATCGCCGAATTACTTCGGAGCGGTGTTCAAGCGGGAGCTCGGCCAGTCCTTTACCCAATACCTTACCGCCCTTCGCATGGAAAAGGCCAAGGAGGTCCTCCTGGACCCGAACCGGAAGGTTTACGAGGCGGGGGACGCGGTAGGATATGAAGACTACGCCTATTTCTCCAAAACCTTTAAGAAATATACCGGACTCTCCCCTTCGGACTACCGCAAATCCGCAATGCCCGAAGAGAGGGGCGGCTAAGGAATGCATGGGAAAACTACAAACTTTCGTTGATTATTCCATGGGAAGGGATTCCCTACCGGCCCTATAATGGGGGCAGATCCCCCGGCAGGGGGAGTAAGACGACCAGGAGGGATTGGGATGATAGGCAAACGAAAAAGGCCCGTGCATGCAGCAGTGGCGACCGTGCTGCTCTCCGCCGGTGTGTTGGCTGCCTGCGGAGGCGGGGAAGAGAGCCCTGCGGCAGGCTCCCCTACAGACGCAGCCGGAAAAAGCGGCAGGGAAATCAAGGTGCTGCTCTCCCATAACAACTCCGGATTTGCTTCCAAAGGCCCGGAGGAGAAGAAGCAGAAATACTATGACGAGCTGAGCCGCTTGTCCGGCAGCAAGCTGAACTTCGAGTTCCTCGGCCACGATATTGATTTCCGGCAGCAATTGTCCCTGCGTTTCGCTTCCGGAGAGCTGGCCGATCTGGTCAGAACCGGCAGCGTCGACTGGGAGGTTCACCAGGGAGCCGTGGACAAGGGCGTTTTCCTGGAGCTCGGCCCCTTGATCGATAAATACGCCCCGAACCTGAAGAAGAAGATTCCCGAAGTAGCCTGGAATAGCCCTAAGGTGACGAAGAACGGTAAAATCTACGGTATTCCCGTGCTGACGGGGACCAAAGCGGACCGGGTGATCTTCTACCGGCAAGACATTCTCGATCAGCTCGGCATGCCCGTTCCGAAGACCCTCGACGATTACCTGAAGTTCGCGGAGGGCGTCAAGACGAAAGATGTGAACGGAGACGGCGACCCGAATAATGAATGGGCCCTGTCGCTGACGGACGGCATGTCCTGGAACGATGTCTTTACCGGTTCTTTTGGAGTCAGACCAGGCACCTGGCATGTTCGGGGCGGCAAGCTGGAGCCGGACATCATTCAGCCCCAGATGAAGGAAGCGATCGCTTTCTACAAGAAGCTGTATGACAACGGATACATAGAGAAGGATTTCATTACCAAGAAGCAGGGTGACCGTGGAACGGATATCACCAAGGGGCTGGTGGCTTCCTGGGGTGCGGCTACCTACCAGTATGCGGCGGTGGCGGCCCAGCCTTATCCGAATCAGCCGAAAGCTGCCATTACGATGGCGGTTCCGCCAAAGGGGCCGAGAGGGGACAATTACCTGCAGATCGGAACGGACCAGGTCTACTTCGTCTGGACCATTCCGGCGAACACCAAGAATCCGGAGGACATCATCAAATTCCTCGACTGGGCCTGGAGCAGTCCGGAGGCTGACAAATTCTTTGCCTACGGAATCAAAGATTTCAACTATACCGAGGAGAACGGCCAAGTCAAATTCGATCCGAAAGGGCCTAACAATTCCGAGCTTAACGAGAAGGAATTCTTCCAGCTCTCTATCAACGTTCGCGAGAACGGGTTGAACAACCCCCTGGCTCTCAAAGTGCTCCCGAACAGCGATGTGATTCTGAAAGGCTACCAGGATGCGGAATCGACCATTATGAAGAACGATGCCATGTACATGCCGCCGCTTAAGTCGCTGGACGGACGTCCTGAGCTTAACCCGGCCTTCGTGGCGGGCAGCCTGTTCTACGACTGGTTTGTGAAGCTCGTGGTCGGCAAGGAAGACCTCGACAAAGGCTTCGATTCCTTCGTCGCCGAGTGGAAGAAGCGCGGCGGGGAGGCGGCCATCCAGGAGGCAACCGACTGGTACAACCGCTCCGGCCAGAAATAGAGCGGACCCGGCGCCTCGGGTGTCTTATTTTGGGGGCGGCCGGAGAAAGCAACGAAACAAGCCATTGGCCGCAGACCCTCTGCTTCAGCAGGCGGGGGGTCTTTTTACATCCTGGGTAAAGGGGGAAGTCATCTTGCTGCGCAAAGCCAAGTCGGTCGATTCCTGGGTGCTGCTGCTTATTGCCGTTCCCGGACTTCTGCACTTTCTGATCTTTAAATACATACCGCTTGCGGGGAACTGGATCGCTTTTCAGGATTACAATTTGTTCGCGGGTCTTTTTCACAGCAAGTGGGTGGGGCTCAAGCATTTCCGCTTCATGTTCGAATACCCGGAATTCCTGCTGGTGCTGAAGAATTCCCTGCGCCTAGGGCTGTATTCCATCGTATTCGGATTCCCCGCCCCTCTGATTCTGGCCCTTCTCTTAAACGAAATCCGGCTCAGCTGGTTCAAGCGGACGGCTCAAACCCTGCTGTATTTGCCGCATTTTCTGTCTTGGGTTATCGTAGGCGGGATTTTCACGGAGCTGCTTTCGAATAAGGGACTGGTTAATCAGCTTCTCGTGGGATACGGAGGAGAACCGGTGTCCTTCTTAACGGAGCCCCGGTATTTTCTTGGCATCCTCATCAGCCTCGGCATCTGGAAAGAGGTCGGCTGGTCGATGATCGTTTATCTGGCGGCGATGACGGGGATCAATCCCAACCTCTACGAGGCCGCCATGGTGGACGGGGCGGGGCGGTTCCGGCAAATGTGGAGCATCACCCTGCCATCCCTGCTGCCGGCCATCATCGTTCTGCTTCTTCTGCGGATCGGGCATCTTCTGGATGCTAACGTAGAGCAGGTTCTCTTCTTCCTAAATCCGCTTGTGCGGGAGGTAGGCGAAGTGTTTGATACGTATGTGTACCGGGTCGGTCTGATGGGTGGCCAGTACAGCTATACGACGGCGATCGGGATCTTCAAGGCACTGGTCGGCATCCTTCTGGTTATGGGGCTTAACAAGCTAAGCCGCCGGACAACCGGGGAAAGCATCTATTAGGAGGAGAGAGCATGATGATCACTCGCCGTTCCGACCGGCCGTTTCAATGGGCCAACGCTGCCTTTTTTATCGTTCTGTGCTTCACCATGATCGCCCCGATTCTGCATCTCGTTTCCGTCTCGGTCAGCTCTCCGGTCTATGCCAATAACAAGCTGGTTGTGCTTTGGCCAAAAGGCTTTCAGCTGAGCGTATACGAGACGCTGTTCGGGATGAAGGATATGTGGCGGGCTATGGGCGTAAGCATCTACATTTCGCTCATGGGGACGCTTCTGTGCTTGATCTTGACGTCAACGCTGGCCTACACGCTGACCCGTCCGATGATGCCCGGCCGGAGAATGATCACCCGGCTCATTCTGTTCACCTTCATCTTCCCGGTTCCGCTTATTCCGAGCTACCTGGTTGTCAAAGAGCTCGGCATGATCAATACGCTCTGGGCTCTGATCATCCCGGGAGCCCTCGGAGCGTATAACGTCTTCATCATGAAGACGTTCTTCCAGGGCATCTCCGCAGAGCTTGTCGATGCGATGAAGATTGACGGAAGCGGCGAGCTCGGCGTCTATGCCCGGCTGGTCCTGCCGCTGTCGGCGCCGGTTCTCGCCACCATCGCGCTGTTTCATTCGGTAGGAACATGGAATTCCTATTTCGGGGCGCTGATCTACCTGCGCTCCAAAGATCTGTTTCCGCTTCAGCTTAAGCTGAAGAACATGGTGGCGAGCAGCGGAACGGACTCCGGTCTCGATTCGATTGCCGTCGATTCGGGAATTCTGTCCAGTCCCGAAACGATCAAGGCGGCGGCCATCTTGTTCAGCACCCTTCCGATTCTGCTCGTCTATCCATTCCTTCAGAAATATTTTGTGAAAGGCGTCATGCTCGGCTCTCTTAAAGAATAGGTAAGGACCTCCACCCTTTCGCTTTCTCCTATCTTTTCCTTCTATTATAATGAAGCGAAAGGATAAGGCCAAGGACCTGCTTGAGCGGGAAGCCAGGCGGGAAGAGAGAAAGAGAGGCGGATTTTCGGGTGAAGGGCCGGAAGCTGATCAAGGGCTATATGGATAAAAAAGACAACCGCACCGCTCTCAATAAGCTGGCCGGCCGTGTCTTCGGGCTGTCGTTCGAGGAGTGGTACCAAGCCGGAGGGTGGGACGGACGCTACGTGCCGTATTCCTACCTGGAGGGGAACCGGCTCGCGGCGAATGTCTCGGTAAGCCGGCTGGAGCTGGTGATGAACGGGAAGCGGCACAAGGCCGTCCAGATCGGAACGGTCATGACGGCCCCGGAGTGCCGGGGGCAGGGCTTGGCGGCGGCTCTGATGCGGGAGGTGCTGGCCGACTACGAGACGGAATGCGACGTGTTCTATCTGTTCGCCAACCGGAACGTGCTGGAGTTCTATCCGAGGTTCGGGTTCCGGCCGATGGAGCAGCGGCAGTTCCGGCTTCCGGCGGACCGGACCGCGGCGTCACGCGATTATGCTTCGGGGCCAAGCGGAGCCGGCGAAGGGAGCGGTTTACCTGCCGGTTCCCCAGGGTCAGCTGACCGTCTTGATGGAGAGCCGCCAGGCGGCATGAAAACGGAATGCGGGGCCTGCTTAATATCTTCGCGAGCGGCTGCTCGCAGTCCTGCGGAACCGACAAGCGGGACAAGCCCGAGGAGTGCCGCCCCCGCTTTTTCCCGGGTCCGCAAGCTTGACCTTCGCTCCCCCGCGGATTGGACGCTCCTCAGGGCGTTTGCCCGGGAACGGGTGCCGAACTCCGAGCGGTTCGACACGTCCGGAACCTCCGGGCTGCTGATGTTCTACGGGCTGCTTGTGCTAACGGATCATTTCTACTTCCTGGAGGATCTCGACGTGATTGTCGTGTACGAGCAAAGGGAGGGCGTCACCCACCTCTACGATATCGTCGCCCGGGCTCCTTATGATACGGAGGAGGTACTGGCCTGCATTCCGGGGGCGGGTATGGATATCGTTTTTCATTTCACGCCGAATTTGGAGCCGGGCCGGCTCATCGCAGAGCCTTTCCACGGGACCGAGGTGCTGTTCGTTCGGACCCGGCAGGGAGTGGAGTGGCCCGAGTCGTTCAAGCACCCGATGACTTCCCAGGCTTAGAGGGAACACAGCCGGGACCCTTTAGAGGGTCCCCTGGGTTTCCATTATGACTTCCCACAGATAGCCGGACGCGTCCTTGCGTAGCAGCGTCTTGCTTTTAGAGTTAGCCGGCTCTTCCCTGTAACGAATCCTGGGAAGCTTATTAGATGGTTTTTGGCCCTTTTCGGGGACTAACGAATCCTCTTATCGTTAAAGGGCCTGTTTTTCATGAAAAGGCGCTTCCTGAAAGGGATTAACGATTCTACGATTCGTTAGTTTTGCAGAAGTGCCTATTTTGGGCCGATAACGCTATCCCGATTCGTTACGTTTTAATTCGCCATCAAGATTCGTTCAGCGTAGAGAAATCACATGTTCGCCCGGGTTCTTCAAATGCTAAGTATCCGGATAGGCCTTGAAGGCCGGCTTAGCTGAGAGAAAGCTTGGCGCCCCGGAAACAAGGACATGGCGGGCGGTTGGCGGTTGGAGTTGCCCTTGTAAAAAGGGAAACTCGAGCTTGTGCAAGTCTCTTGAAAAATCCCAAAGCTGCTATCCTAGCACGGCTGAGACCTGCCCATGGTTAGATGAATCGTATAGGCTCGGAAGGGCCCTTCTCCAGGGGTTTCTGTGATAGAATAGAGAACATTACCGTCACTACTAAGAAGAAGGTGCGTCATGGGGTATGTTCTCCTCCTTCTGGCTACGCTGGCATGGAGCTTTGTTGGCATTCTGGTCAAAACCGCGTCGACGATGGTGGACAGCTCCATCATCACCCTGTCGCGGTTTTTCTTTGGCGTTCTCTTTCTTATCCTCTTTCTTCTATGGAGAGACGGCCGCATCGTCATCCGGGTGGGGATGAAATGGATATGGCTCGGCGCCATCGGGAAAAGCTTGAATTACCTGTTGGAGAATTTGGCCCTCTCGATCGGCTACGCGTACGGCAATATTCTCGTGATGCCGGCCCAAACCGTGACCCTGCTGCTGGCGGCAAGATTCCTGTTCGGGGAGAAGGTGACGGCCAAAGGGTGGACCGCCGCGGTCCTTTGCCTGGCCGGCGTTCTGGTCATCGGCTGGAATGGCGAACCTCTGGGGGCGCTGCTGCAGGGCGGCGGCCTGACGACGCTGCTCTTTACGCTGGCCGGTATGGGGGCCGCCGTACATGTGCTGAGCCAGCGGCAATTGGTGAAGGAGATGGACAACGGGAACATGAACCTCTCGGTGTTCTCCTTGAGCACCCTGATCGTGGCCCTGCCGGTTCCGCTGCAGCAGCCGGCGTTCCATGGTCCCGTAACGGTGTGGGCGTGGGGAGCCCTCGTGCTGCTTGGCCTGATAACCGGCCTCAGCTTTTTTTGGCTGGCCGAGGCTCTGAAGCGGGTGCCCTTCATGGCGGCGGCGATCGTGAGCAACAGCTCGGTGCTGTTCAGCATCCTGTGGTCCTACCTGATCTTTCACGAGCCGATCACCCTTTACGTGGTCACCGGCACGCTGGTGTTCCTGGCCGGCTTCCTGCTGCTGAACCTTCCGGGCAGACGGCAGGCCCCTTTGCCCCAAACCGGTAAAGCGGTCCCGGGCAAATGATGTCCGGCGGGCTGGCGGGCCGGGCGGATAAGGCTGGCGAATCACGGAAGCGGATGCTCCTCTAGGTGTTAGGGAAACGGAACCAGGAGGAATCCGCCCGGCAAGGAAGACGCCCTACGGGAACGAAGCGGGGCAGCGCCGCCATGACCGGGATCCGGACCGCCACCATGGGCGTGTAACCCCCGCCGGCTACCCGCTTCCTTCCCCGCGAACAAGGAAACAGGTCCTCTGCAAGCTGCCGCTTGCGGAGGGCCTGTTTCCTTTAGGCGCCGTGGGAGGATACCGTCGCCTCAATCGTCTTTCTTTCCTTTGCCTTTCCCCTTGTCCTTCTTGTCGGGCTTGTCGTCCTTGGCCTCCTTGCCGCTGCCCCGGTCCTCGGGCGGAGGACCGTTTCCGCGAACCTCCCCGTTCCCGTTGTCCGCGGGGCCGGCCGGCTCCGGACGAGGGGAGACCGGGACATAAGGCCCTGCAGGGGGCTCGGACGGAGGCGCCTGGATAGCTCCTCCCGGAGGCTCCGGGAAGGCTTGAACCGGGGTGTTTATAAGCGCCCGGGTCATAATTTCCTTGAACACTTGAGCGGGATAAGCCGAGCCGGACGTGGTGAGGTAGTGGTTCTTGTCCGTGTTCTCATAGCCCATCCAGATGGCCGCCGTCAGCTCCGGGGTGTAGCCGACGAACCAGGCATCCTTCGACACCGCGCCCGAGATGCCGGCGAACTCCGGCGTGTCCGGCAGCTGCGTGGTGCCCGTCTTGCCCGCGGTCGGCCGGTCGAGCCCCGCCTCGGTGCCGGTCCCGACCCGCACGACGTTGCCGAGCAGTCCGGTAATGGTGTACGCCACCCGCGGCGTCGTCACCTTAACGGGCGGCTCCTTCGCTTCGACGAGCACGCTGCCGTCCCTCGTCGTGATCTTCGCAATGGCATGGGCGGGATGCATTTCCCCGAGATTGGGGAAAGCGCTGAACGCCTGCGCCATCTGAAGAGGGGAGACCCCGCGGCTCAGACCGCCCAGGGCGGTGGCGAGCTGGCGGTCCTCCTTCGTCAGCGGGATGCCCGCCCGCTTCGCGAAGGCCAGTCCCTCGTCGATCCCGATCTCGTTCAGCAGCCACACCGCCGGGATGTTCCACGACTTCGTCACCGCCTCGTCGAGCGTCACGTACCCCCGGGTCTGGTTATCCCAGTCCCGGGGCTGGTACCCGCCGATGTCGAGCGGACCGTCGAACAGGATCGACTGCGGGGTGTAGCCCTTCTCGAGAGCCGGGCCGTAGACAGCCAGCGGCTTGAAGGCCGAGCCCGGCTGGCGCACGAGCTGGGTCGCGTAGTTGAACCCGCGCACGACGCCTTCGCCGCGGTGGCCGACCAGGCCCCGGATCGAGCCGTCGTGGTGGTCCACGATGGCGGCTCCGCTCTGGATCAGCTGGTCGGGCTTGCTGGCCGGGAAGAAGGAGTCGGTGCGGTACACCTCCTCGGCCGCCTCCTGAACGACCGGATCCAGCGTGGTGTAGATCTCGAGCCCGCCGTTTCGAATCTGGTCCTCCGTGAAGCCGTAGACCGATTCCGCTTCCCTCAGCACGTAATCGACGAAGGACGGGTATTTGTCCTTCGTCTCTTCCTCAGACGGCTTCCGAACGGCGATGGGCATCGCCTGGGCTTTGGCGTATGCTTCCCCGGTGATGAAGTTCTGGTCCTTCATCAGGGAGAGGACCACGTTCCGCCGCTCCAGAGCCGCCGCCCGGTCCCGGTAAGGAGAGTAGCGGGAAGGGGCCTTCGGAAGGGCCGCCAGCATGGCGCACTCCTCGAGCGTCAGGTCCTCGACCTTTTTGTTGAAATAAACCTTGGCCGCGCCCTGCACGCCCCACGTTCCTTCTCCGAAATAGATGCTGTTCAGGTATAGCTCGAGAATTTCATCCTTGTCGTAGGTCAGGTCAATCTTGAGCGCATACCCCGCTTCCTTGAATTTTCGCGAAAGGGTTTTATCCGACTGGAGAAAAAGGTTTTTGGCCAGCTGCTGGGTGATCGTGCTCCCGCCTTCGGCGAAGCTCTGGGACCGCACATCCCGCCACAGCGCCCGCATAAGGGACTGGACATCCACCCCGGAGTGCTCATAGAACCTCCGGTCCTCCGTGGCAATGACGGCGTTCCGCAAGTCGAGCGGGATGCGGTCGAGAGCGACGGGCTCCACCTTGGAGGAGGAGAATTGGGCCACCGCCTTGCCGTTGCGGTCATAGACATTTGTCGGGTCGGGCAGCGGGTAGCCGGCTTTGGTTACATCCAGCTTGGACACGGCCATGGCGGCCAGTCCTCCGGTTACCAGCAATAGAAGAAGCACACCGGCGGAAAGAGACAGCCAGAGGCGTTTGGTTTTCCACAGAGGAACACGCTTGCGGGTTCCCGGTACAACAATCGTCCGAAGCTTTGGCCTTTGACGGCGGGCCGGACGCTTAACGGTTCGGGGGAGGTTCATGCCCATTCCTCGTTTCTTATGATTTAATCGGGGGGTCCCGTTATATATTCTTCGTAAGGCCCTTTCCATAAGAGGCCGCACAGCGGCATCGGGGCAGCCAAGGCTTCCGCTCTAAAATTAGGTAGTTATGAGTAAATAAACGCAATGCCGGGGCGATGAATCGACAAAAGAGGAGCCGCCGCTCGTTGGCATTAGGAAGAAACTACCAGAATCGCGGTTCAGCTGCCGGCTAACCGGGTAAAGATAGCCCATAGAGAAAGAGATTCACACCGAGGAAGGGGGACGAGAGGCATGAAGCGATTCGACAGAGACCCAAAGGTGGAAAAAAAGAAGCCTTTGACCATGGACCGGCTTCTCCAGGATCACCCTGAGCTGAGCTCGGTAGAACGGGAAGTGTACCAAGTCGTCGCCCACGGTCTGGCTCATTCCCGGGACATTGCTGAAATTGCCAGAAGGACCCAGCTGAGCGAACTGCAGGCAGGAGTAGCAGTCCAGCTGCTAACCTATAAAAATCTGCTCTGACCTTTACGGGAGGAGCAAACGAGAATCACAAAGGAATGAGCCAGGAACCGGTTCCCACTCCAAAAAGCCCTGCCGCCCGGCGGGGCTTTTTCTCTATCCGGCGGAGCAGGAAGGGCAGGGGAAGAGGGGGCGGAATTCCGGGCGGGAGGCAGGAGGACCTTAGGCTTCCGCCAGGAAGCGCCACAGCAAGTCCTTTCCTTTGGAAATGCCGATGCGTTCCGTACAGCGGTACGGAAGCGGCTCCCCGCGCCATAAGGTCATTTCCTGAAGGGGGTCGGCGAGGAGATCATAGCCGTTCAGCTCCCGGGTAACGCCTAGAGCCTGGCACAGCTTTCCCGGTCCGTTCATCAGCGTCTTGTCCGGGACCCCGGGACGCAGCGAGCGGATCGACTCCAGCCCGCTGACCGGACGGGCGGCCCTCAGAAGAACGGCACCGGGCGTGCCCGCTCCGTTCGTCACCACGTTCATGCAGCTGTGCATGCCGTAGATCAGGTAGACGTACAGCCGCCCCGGTTCCCCGAACATAAGCGAATTGCGCGGCGTCACCCCGCGGTGGGCATGGCTCGCCGGATCGTCGCCTCCGCGGTAAGCCTCCGTTTCCGTCAACTGCACCACGATCTCCTCTCCTCCCATGCGCCGCACCAGATAGCACCCGAGAAGCTCCCGGGCCACCTCCACGACATCCCTTTCGACAAAATCCTTTCCCAGCTTCTCCAAGTTCGATCCCTCCATCGGCAGGCAAGGCCAAAGTACTATTCGTATCCTAATCGGTTCGGTCCGAAGATGCAAATCGGCGAAGCGAGGAGGGTTCCCTCTCTTTTTGTCGAAAAAGGTACCCATGCCTTATCCGGGCTACCCCCATTAACGGAAGCTTCGTCATCAACCGATAAAATCTTCTATAGAAGTACGGCAAAGAGGGACCCCCTGCCGATCAACTGGGAATGGAGGGAAGCCATGAGCTATCCCCGGGTCAAAGGATCCGTCCTTAACATCGCCGCCGTGGCGCTTCTGCTGCTGGTCAGCCTGATCAGCTATGCGGCTTTTACCAATATGGAGAAAGAGACCGACCGGATCATGCTGGATACGATCCCCGTCACCAATGCCGTCCAGAGCCTGCTGACGGACGTGCTGAACGAGGAGACGGGAGTCCGCGCCTACGTCGCGCGCAACAACCGCTCGTTCCTGGACCCCTACTACCTGGGTCAAATCTCGCTTAACCGGAACGTGGAGTATTTGACGAACAACGCCGACCGCATCTCTCCGAACCTGGGGCCGATCCTCGAGAGGAAGCTGGTTCCTTCCCTGGAGGTGCTGAAGCGGTACTTCGAGGACCAGATCGCCCTTGTCGACTCCGGCAAAATCGAGGACGCCCGCGGCCGTATCAATGCGGGCAAAACCGACATGGACCAGTTCCGCAGCATTCATAATGAACTCTTGCTGCTGATTGGGGAAGACACACGAAGCGCGGGAAGCCAGATGAAGAAGGCGGCCGACCAGACCCGGCTTATTATTATGGTGAGCGGTCTTCTCGCCATCGCCGTAGGCGTCGTCTCCATCATCGTGTTCGGACGAGCCGGTCGGGCGGAGGCTGCCTTGCGGGTTAGCGAGGAAAAGTACCGGCTGACGGCCGAGACGCTCGAAGCGCATAACGAGGAAATTCTCGCCCAGCAGGAGGAGCAGGAGGCGACTCTCCTCAAGTTGACGGAGCGGGAGCAGGAGCTCGAATGGATCACCTCCTACCAGGAGAAGCTGACCGGATTCATGCAGCTCGAGCCGTTTCTCCGCGGCACCGTGCCGGCTCTTCTGGAAGCGCTGGAGCTGGATGCCGCACTGGTGCTGCTGCGCGAACCGGAGGAAGACGGCTTCCGCGTGGTGTACTCGATCGGGTATCCGTCCAATGCCTATCCGCGGCTAGAGCGGGAGCTTTACGGCTCCGCCGGGCGGGCTCTGGAGACACGGGAGCCGCTTAGAGTCCGGCGAACTCTGACGGAGCGTGAGAAGGGACTCCATGCCTCCTTCGAGCAAGCGACCGACTGGTATGTCCCGCTTCTTGACGACAAGCAGGAGATGATAGGCTTTCTGCTGCTGACCCTTTATGGAGCCGGCGAGCTTCACGACGCCCTGAAGGAGCGGCTTCTTTGGGGGTTAACCCGCCAATTCGGACTCGCTTTCTTCGCCCAGCTCGTGAACGAGGAAAGGCACAAGCAGTCGGAGCGGCTGAAGGAGCTGAACGCCGAGCTCGGCAACGAGAAGGAGCTGATCCGCGGCATCGTCGAATCGAGCCATGAGGGCATCCTGATGGCCGGTCTGGACGGCACCGCCCTCGTGGCGAACAGCCGGATCGGAGATTACTTCGGCTGGGAGAACACGCTCGGAACGGGCATGCTCCGCCTGTTCCGGCAGCTGGAGCAAGGGGCCGGCACCCCGCTGTCTCTGGTCGAGCCCGTCAAGGAATTCCTCGCCGGGGAGACGGACAGCGTTTCCCTGCGCTTCCCCTTCCGCCGCGCCGAGGGGCTGCGTTATTTGGAGCTGTATGCCACTCCGGTCCGGGGAAGGGACGGCGGCGTCCGGGGCTATCTCTTTGTCTTCCGCGACCGTTCGGAGGAAGAGCGCGTCGATGAGATGAAGAATGAGTTCATCAGCATTGTTTCTCATGAGCTCCGTACCCCGCTCGCCAGCGTTCTCGGCTTTGTGGAGATTCTGCTGAATCGGGAGGTGGCGCCGGATAAGCGGAAGCGTTACCTTCAGACGATTTATGACGAAGCCAACCGGCTGTCCACGTTGATTAACGATTTTCTCGATCTTCAGCGGATGGAGTCGGGGCAGCAGGTGTACCATTACGAGCCGGTCGAATGGAACGCCTTGGTCCGCGAAGTGGCGGAGCAGTGGAAGGGCAGGCCGACTCACGAGATCCGGCTGCATGTCCCGGGAGATAGCCTCGTGGTCCGGGGGGACCCCGACCGGCTTCGCCAGCTGCTGCATAATGTCATCAGCAACGCCGTGAAGTATTCCCCGGGAGCCGACCGTGTGGATTTGTATCTGGAGCGGGAGGGGGACCATGCGGTGCTTCGCGTCCAGGATTACGGCCTCGGCATTCCCGAGGAGGCGAAGGACAAGATGTTCACCAAATTTTACCGGGTGGACAACACGGACCGCCGCCAGATCGGAGGCACCGGCCTTGGGCTCGCCATCTGCAAGGAAATCGCCGAGGCGCATGACGGGTCCCTCCGCTTCGAATCGGAAATGGGGGCTGGAACCACGTTCTTCCTCGACCTGCCCTTGTACCGGGAGGAGGGGGTAGGGGGCAGCCTCGTTATTCTCGAGGACGACGTCAACCTGTCCCACCTGATGGCCGAGGCGGTCGGACGGCTGGGCCTTCCGGTCGTCAAGTTCCGGGCAGCGGAAGAGGCGCTCCGGGCCCTTTCCGCCCAAGGGGGAGCCCCCGCCCGCCTCTGGATCGTCGACATCATGCTGGAAGGCAAAAAAAGCGGCTGGGACTTTCTCGCCGCCCTCTCCCGCCATCCGCGTCACGGCGCGACACCGGTCATCGTGTCGACCGCGCTTGATCAGCCCGCGCACTATTACGAGACGGAAGCCGAGCGCTACCTGAAGAAGCCTTTTACGATGGAACGGCTGCTTGAGGTCGTCCGCGAGCTGCTGGAGAAAGAGCCGAAGGAAACGATCGTCTTCCCGGCCCGCAACGAGCAGGAAGTCGTCCGGATTCTTCGGGAGAACGGCATCGGCTTCGAGGAGCTGAAGGCCGGAGAAGACACCGTGGAGGTCAAGCTGAAGCGTACGGAGCCGGAGGAGGGGTGACAGAAGGGCAAAAGTCTCACACCTAGAGGTGAATGAGTAAACGATTAAAGGCATGGCAGGAGAGGCTCTGGTGAGGGGGCAGGCGGTAGCCCCTGGCAAGCGTAGAGATAGAGCGGTGGAATCAGCTGGGGCTGAGTTCGCTTAGTAAGGCTCCGGGACTGGCGGAAGGGGATCCTGCAAGAGGTGTCGCCTGGCCAAGCCTGGCGGAGTACGATAACCGGGAGGGATGGAAGTGTTTCGGTATACCATTTGTTTCATTCGCCGGGGTAACCGGATTTTGCTGCTGAACCGGAATGCCCCCGCCTGGATGGGGGCGTGGAACGGGGTAGGCGGCAAGCTGGAGCCGGGAGAAGCACCTCTTGCCTCCGTTCAGCGGGAGGTGCAGGAGGAGACCGGGCTGGTGCTCCCATTGGAGGCATTTCAGGACAAAGGCTGCGTGACCTGGACGGTGGATGGGGCATCCCGCGGAGGGATGTATCTTTTTCTGGTGGAGGTGGAGGAGGACCTGCCCTACGCCACTCCGCTCGGTACGGCAGAAGGCATTCTCGACTGGAAGGACATCGCCTGGATTCTCCATCCGGAGAACAAGGGCATTGCCCATAATGTTCCTTATTTCCTGCCCTTTCTTCTGGAGGAGGAGGCCGCCTACGAGCACTGCTGTTATTTCACCGGCGACTCGCTGACGGAGGTGGTATCCTCCCGGCTGGAGCCCGCCGCCGGCCAATAGACCGGTTAGGCGGAAGGCTGGCGGAGGGCCAGCAGTTGAAGTTGCAGGGGCGGGCGCAGGGGGAGCTGCCATTTGGGTTTCCGGCATGGCCTCCTCCCGGGTGACGCGCGCTCTTCTATCGCCCAACCCTCTTCTGTCCCCCGCCCCCGCCGGCCTGCCCTCTGCCGTCCGCCAGCCGTATCCCACCGGTCCCCGCCGTCGCGGCTGGCCAGCCGTTAGGAAGAAGGTAAGCATTCGAAGGGGGAAGACCGAGGCGGTTGGGTTGGGCAAGGATGCCCGAACCTCATCCCTTTCCCGCCCCCGCCGGATAGAGGAACACGGATCCTCTATTGGGTGGTTTTTAACGGGTTCCTCCCCATTAGAGGAACGCAGGTGCGTTATTTAGCGGCAAAAAGGCCGAAACCCGCCTTTTGGGCTCTGTTTTGAATAAAATAAGGAACCTGAGTTCCGCTAATTTTTTGGGCGACGCCCAAAAAGGGAGGATAGCGAACCTGGGTTCCTTTATTTTTGTCGCTCGCCAGAGCCAACTCGCTTGATCGGCGATTGAGTGGCTCTGGGGAGGGAGCTCGCGTGCGGGAAGAGGGATGGGAGTGCCTCGCGCAAGGCCGACACGTTCGATCGGTGGTTGAGTGGCTCCAGAAGGGATGCCCGCATGCTGGTAGTGGATCCGGAGCCGCCCACCGCCCGTCTTACGGCAGCGGGAAGGGAGACGGCGGCGGAATCGCCTTAGAGCATGGCTGGAATCGCTTATAGCGGCCGGTGCGTGGACGCAGGTGCCGTCGACAGCCTGCTCAGCCGCAACCACGCGGAGGCTCGGCAGACCGAGGAGCTGCTCATCCGCCGGGATCTGGCCCATACGCTCGCCAGCATCCTCGGCAAAATCCCGGAGACCACGGACAGCTCGCAGCAAGCCCCCGGCAAGCCCCCGGCAGGCCGCCGGCCTTAGCCCGTGGCCCACTCCCGCCGGAGCACGAACAGCTCGCGAAGCTCATCCGTGGACAGCTCCGTGATCCAGTGCTCGCCGGTTCCGACGATCTGCTGGCTCAGGTCGAGCTTGCGCTCGATCATCTCGTCGATCCGCTCCTCGAGCGTGCCGAGCGTGACGAACTTGTGCACCTGCACGTCGCGGGTTTGCCCGATCCGGTAGGCGCGGTCGGTGGCCTGGTTCTCCACCGCGGGGTTCCACCAGCGGTCGAAGTGGAAAACATGGTTCGCCGCGGTCAGGTTAAGCCCGGTTCCTCCTGCTTTAAGGGAGAGCAGGAAGATGCCGCACCGCTCCTCCTCCGGCAGCCCGTCGTCCTGGAAGCGGGCGATCATCGCATCCCGGGTCGCCTTCGGCGTACCGCCGTGGAGGAACTGGACCTTCTCGCCCAGTTCCTCCTCCAGCGCGTGCTGCAGAAGATGGCCCGTCTCGACGAACTGGGTGAACACCAGGCAGCGGTCGCCTTCCTGCCTCAGCTCCGTCACCATGTCGAGCAGCCGCTCGACCTTGTTGGAGCGGCTGCGCCAGTGTGCGTGCCCTTCCTTCAGAAGCAGGGCCGGGTGGTTGCACACCTGCTTCAGCTTCGTCAGGGCGGCGAGGATGAGGCCCCTCCGTTCCATGACGGTAAGCTTCTCCAGCCGCTCGAACATGTCGCGGATGTAATTCTCGTAGAGCGAGGCCTGCTCCGGCGTGAGCGAGATGTAGGTCTTGGCCTCGTTCTTGTCCGGCAGCTCGAGCTGGATGGCGGGATCCTTCTTCACCCGCCGGAGCAGGAAAGGCCGGATCAGCCGCTGCACCTGGGCGACCGCTTCGGGGTCCTTGGTCCGCTCGATCAGCGCGACGAACCGGTGGTTGAATTCGCGCAGGGTGCCCAGGTAACCGGGGTTGAGAAAGTCGAAAATCGACCACAGCTCGGTCAGCCGGTTCTCGATCGGCGTTCCGGTGAGGGCAATCCGGTGGTCTCCGTTCAGCCTCCGGATGGCCGCCGCCTGCTTGGTGTAGGCGTTCTTGATATTCTGCGCCTCATCGAGGCAGATGGCGCCCCACTGGACGCGTCCCAGCTCCTCCTCATCAAGATGAGAGAGCGTGTAGGAGGTGAGCAGAAGGTCGCATTCGGCGGCCGTCTCCTCGAACTCCGAGCCCTTCAGGCGCTGCGGACCGTAGTGCAGATGGACCTTGAGGTCAGGCGCGAAGCGCTGCAGCTCCTTTTGCCAGTTGCCGAGCACCGAGGTCGGGCAGATGAGCAGGGAAGGCGCCGGACGGGCCTCCTGTTCCTTCACGCCGAGCAGGTAAGTGATGAACTGGATGGTCTTCCCGAGCCCCATGTCGTCGGCCAGACAGCCTCCAAGGCCGAAGCGGCGCAGAAACAGCATCCAGGAGACCCCGTCCGTCTGGTAAGGCCGCAGCGAGCCGCGGAAGCCTTCGGGCGGAGCCATTCGAGGAATCTCCGCGCTGTGCTCCAGCTGGTGGATCAGCCCGCGGAGATGGTCGTTCAGCTCGACCTCCATCATGAGGCGCTCTTCGTTATCCGCTCCATCGAGGTTCTCTCCGGCCGGCACTCCTCCCAGCATGTGCATTTCGAGCACATCCCGGAAAGAAAGGCCGTCCTTGCCCCCGATCCGCTTCATGGCCCGCCGGATCTGCTCGAGCTGGTCCGGATCGAGCACGATCCATTCGCCGCGGAACTGGACGAGCCGGCGCTTCTCTTCGATGAGCTCGCGGAATTCGTCCTCGGTCAGCTCCATGTCCCCGACGGCGAGCCGCCAGTCGAACTGCATGAGCTGCCCGAGCCCGAACAGCGAGCCGCCGTCCGCCGCGCCGACGGACGACTTCAGCTTCGCCCGCAGGCGCGGCTTCACCCGGCGCACGCGCTGCCACCACGCGGGCAGCAGCACGGCGCTGCCGGCCTCCGCGAGCCGCAGGCTGCCCTGCGCGAGGAACTCCCACGCCTCATCGGCGGAGAGTTCCCCGCGCAGCCGCTCCGGCTCGCCCTCGTCGCGCAGCCACGGCAGGATGTGCAGCCAGCGCTGCACATCGCGCGGCACGCGGGCGAGGTCGTCCGCCCAAGCGGGCGGCAGCTCCTCGCCGGGGGCGGGCTCGCCTGCCGGGCTCACCGCGACGAGCGTGTCGGGCCGGCGGCGGTCCTGCAGCGCGACCTCGAGCCGCCAGCCGCCCGCGGGGCTGCGGCCGTCCCGGGCGGCTGGCGGCTCGACGAGCCGGAGGCAGGTGCGGAACGGGCTGGGATCCTGAACCCAGCCGATCGCGACCAGCCAATCCTCCTCGTCGAGCCACAGGTCCGCGCCCTCGGCCGGCGGCGCCGCGGTTTCGAGCCGGCGCAGCGCCTGGCGCAGCTCGGGCTGCTCGGCCGCCCACTCGGCCGCCAGCGCATCCGCCCACCGGCGGACGAGCGCCGCCGCCTCGGGCGCATCGGGCAGCCCGAGCTTCCAGCGGAGCCGGCCCTGCTTCCACTGCTCGTAGTCCGGCACGAACCGGCCCGCCTCCAGCGCCTCCAGCACCATCGGAGCCATCGCCTTCAGGCTGGCGAGCTCCCGGCCCGGCTTGGCTTCCGCGTGCCGGAGCGCCGGCGTGTCGCAGAAGTAGCGCAGCGCCTCCAGCGCCGGCAGGGCGACGCCGTCGCGGTCCTCGTGCTCGGCCGTGTCAATGAACGTGCCGTAGAAGGAAGGCTCGTGATAGGCGAAGAGATGGTTTTTCAGCTCCTCGGGGTCGAGAATTCCCCCGCCCGCCCGCACCCCCCAGAGAAAGAGGGCTCCTTCGGGGAGCCAGTCGGCATGAACCGTATAAGGACTCGGTGTGATCATGACAGCCATTTTCCTTTCTCCAGCTCCTCCTGAAAGGCGCGCAGCCTCGAGTATTTGTCCGCCAGCCGGTGAATGTACTCCTCCCAGCGGTCGAGACGCTTCAGCTTTTTGTAGCACGCATGAAGCTTTCTCAGCTGCCGCACGGCCGTGGTGTAGGACGCGCGGTTCTTTTCCTGGATGGAGCGTTCCACCGCCTGGGTGTAGAGGGGAAGCAGGAGGGCCGGATCATGGGCCTCCACGACCTTAAGATCGGCCGAATAGAGGTTGACCGGCAGCACCCGGTTGGACAGCTGCAGGTCGACCCACTGCCGGAAACGCTCCGTTTTCATCAGGTAGTCCGTGTAGTAGTAATAGCTGCGCGGCAGAAGGGTAAGCATGACCCGGATCCATTCCTCGTCCGTGGGCTGATGCTTGACCGCCTCCATCCAGAAGGCGCAGATGCGGTTGAAATCGTCCTGTTTGGCTTTCGGCATCACAGGCAGCAGCCAACGCAGCCAGCCGAGCAGCCTTTCCCACCGCTCCTCCTGCGAAAGCCGCTGAAGAACGGAGTAGAAATCGCCGGCATGCCGGGCATGCAGCCCTTCCATCTCGCGCATCGCTTGCTCGTCATCGCCTTCCATAATGGCAAAATGCGCGGAAGCGAGAAGAAGCACATCCCTCTTCCGGGGGGAAAGCCCTCCCTGGGCGAGCAGCGAGGCCAGCTTCTGCCGCTCCTTCGCCTGGGCCGATCCGTCGGCGAAGACGTCCCACCACAGAAGCCGGTAAATGTCGAGCCAGTCGATGCCGCCGGGGGCCATGCCGGTCAGGGACTGCCGGACCATATCGACCGTTTCCTTCCACGGCTTGGGATAGGCCTTCCCGGCTTTCTTCAGGGCAGGCGAGGCGGCCAGCTTGGCGAGCCGGGTCCGGCAGCTGTCCGTCACCGACTGGAAGCCCGCCTCATGATAATACGAATGGTAGGCGGAATGATTCGCTTCCCGGAACCGGTCCGCTCTTCGCAGAATGAAGAGGGTCACATGCAGCCGGTACAGCTCCCTAAGCGGCGGCTCCCAATCCGAGGCAAGCCCATCCAGGGTCTGAACGGCCGCCTGGTAGAAGCCCTCGATGGAGTTCTGGTGCGAGAGGGAGTAGCCGTGGAACTTCCGGTCGAAGAACGCCTGCCATTCCGCCGGAGAATCAGTAGGGGACAGATCGGTCTTGTAGGGCCGCTTCTCCGTTTTGGAGGGGCTTTTTGCGCTTCTCCGCTTGGACTCGATCGTTCTCTGCAGCTGAACGAGCAGCAGCTCCGGCCTCCCATGGGGCGCGTACACCTGAAACAGCACGGCTGCCATGTGCTTGCACCAGCCGTCATAAGGGCAGGTGCAGCGGCTTCGGCCGAACTGCTCGAGGTCGAGGGTGACCTCGTACCGCTTGCTTCCCGCCACCTGGGCGTGCAGCTCCGTTCCGCCGGCCAGCTCCGCCGGCGTGATGCGGCCCTGGTGGAAGTAGTCCCAGCCCCGCGCGAGAACAGCCGGCTGAAACCGCGATTCCGCCTCCCGGATCAGGTACTCTATTCGGTTTTTGGGGATTTTAATCGACGGCATAGGTAACCTCCGTACAGCTGAAAAGGCATTCTTTAATCATACCAGATTTTGCATGCCTTTGCCCATCCTCTAGTATGTATCCGGGCCCTCGGGGACATACCGGAACCCCCAGTTTTGCCAAATGGCGATGGCCGGGAGCGGAGGCCTGTGTTAAAATTTACCTGAACCTCGGATTCATTCCGGGGAATTCGATCGGATCGGCGGCCAGCCGCCGGAAGGGGAAGAACGGCCATGATGGGGAAACGTCCTAAGCATACGAAACGAAACAAGAGGATCTTCCGCTCCGCGGGAACGGCACTGCTCCTCGCAGCGGTAGGGGGAGGAGGAGTGGCCTCGGCTTTTCCGGGGCCTTATCATGCGCCTTATGCGGCTAATCCCATAGGAGCCATTCACCTCCTTTCAGAGGAGGAGAAGAGAATCGATCTGACCGGCGTGTTCGCCGACCTGGACGGGGATATCGACTGGGGGTCTTTCACGGTGGAAGGCGGAGGCTCGATGGCTGGCGTGGACCAGTCGGATCCGGCGCATCCCGAGCTCGTTCTCCGGGCTCCTTATGAGGGGATAGACGCCGTCCGCCTGTGGTTGAGGGGCCGGGATAAGGCCGGGCATGAAGCGGCGGAGGAGATTTATGTAGGGTACGGGGAGCTGACGGCTAAGCCAGGGGCGGGCGTGCTTGGCTTCCCGGCAGGCGGGATGGCCCCGTACCGGGTGGAGATGAGCAGGCTGTTCCAAAGCCTGGCCGGGCCGGAGATCACGCTAACGGCCGTTGACGGGGAGACGGTGACGCGCGCCACGTATTATGAGCTCGCACCGAGCGGCACCGCCGGCTTCCGGAAGGTCACGCTGACGGCGGCCGATCCGCTTGACCGGGAGGCGGTAGTCGAGCTGACGGCCCGCTTCGGCTCTGCGCCTTCGGCGGCCGGCTCCATCCCGGACCAGCTCATCGGGGAGCAGGGGGTGACCCTGCCTCTTTCCGAATGGTTCACCGATGCGGATCTGGCGGATCCAACTCTAGAAGACAGGCTGACCTATTCCGCCGAGCTTGTGGGCCGGGAGGAGGACCTGTACGGCTATAAGCCGGTTCCCGTGCAGCTGGAGGTGAACGGGGAAACCGGGCTGCTGGAGATGAGCGGAAGGTTCCCGGGAACCTCTCTGGTCCGGGTTACGGCGACGGACCAGGCGGGCTGGTCGGCATCCCTGCTCTTTACCGCCACCGTACCGCCGCTAACCGTTTACCGGGGGGATCGGCTGGAGTCCTCCGAGCTGCCCATGGGAACCGTCTATGTTGTTCCCGATGACGCGGTGGCGGACACCCCTCTGACGGAAGCCGATCTGATCCGCTGGCAGGTGGGCCGCTTGGAGGTGGAGGGCTGGGGAACCGTCCAGAGCTTCGATACGGGAGGACTCGCGGACGGCTTGTACCGCGCTTACCATGTTTATAACGGGACGATGCTTTCGAACCCGTATTATTTCCGGGTCCTCGAACTGAAGGACGACCCGGCCGCCGCCCCTGTCGATATTGAGGATGTCCTTACTTATTACAGCGCCCGGCAGGACGTAAACGGCGATCATCGGCCCACCCGGGAAGACCTGGCACTGCTCATGACCTATATCGGGATGGGGGAACGGGAGCCCAGGGTCTGGCAGGTCTACATTCCCGCGAATGTCACGAGCTGAGGATGGGGCTTGCGGCCAGACGGCCGCTTCCTCCTCCGGGAGCCTTTCCAACTTAAGAAGACCGGATAGGGTGTGGGCCCTTCCGGTCTTCCTTATTGGGGCCGCCTAAGGGGCCCGTCCAACCGGCAATTCGGCCGGGGGCAAAACTAGACCAAGGTCGGAATTCAAACGATCCTCCATCGTTTACCATGAAGACAAGGAATTTCTAGGGAAAGAGGGTAAACGCGTAATGACACTTAACAAGAACAGCGGGTTCGGCATTCTGTTTCTCCTGCTCGGGGCCGTGCTGCTCAGCACCAAATTCGGATTTCTGGAAGGCTTCTCCCTCCTGGATTCGGGGACGATTATCAGCTTGTTCTGGGCCTCGATCTTCATTCTTCCGCTCGGAATCGGCTTCCATCTGCTGTATTTCCTGACCGGACGCAAGTACCCCGGCCTGTTCATTCCGGGAGGCATCCTGCTCGTGGTGGCGGCGGTGTGCCAGCTGTCGACGCTGTTCGACGCCTGGGGGACGCTGTGGCCGGGCTTTCCGATGGCGGTGGCCTTCGGCCTGCTGGAGTTCTACCTGTTCGGAGGACGCAACAAATACATCCTGATCCCGGTCTTCATCCTGGGCAGCATCTCCGTTATTTTCTTCTCGATCTTTTCGGTCGGAACGCTGTTTCAGCTTCATATCGGACGGGTGAACGCCGCGATCCTCTTCCTCTTCATCGGAGCGATTCTGCTTCTCGACCGGAAACCCCGCCGGGCCTAAACGGCCTCCCCTTCCTCATACACCATGCAGTAAAAGTCAGCCGGCCCCGTCGGAGTCAGGCGCTCATAGGCGTCGGTCCGGCGGAAGCCGGCTTTTACGTATGCCCTCTGGGCCCGCTCGTTCCACACAAGCACCTCCAGGTCGATCTCATGCCCGGGGTTCAGGCGGACCGCTTCCCGGGCGATTGCCCGCACGAAAGCCGTCCCGCTCCCGCTTCCGCAGAGCTGGGGCTTCATCCCAAGCCCCAGACGGGTGACGCCAACCATCGGAAAGAACTGCGCGAATCCCGCCAGCTGCCCGTGCTCATCCAGTACCGCCCGGTACTGCTCCTTGCGGATGAACGGATCGGCGAATTCCTCCCCGTTCTCTTGCATCTCCTCCCATGCTTTCCAGTTATACAGATCATACGGCGGGTCATAGTGCCAGGTGCAGATCTCCCTTGCGTGCTCCTCTTCCATCGGGACCAGCCGAAAGGGTACCCCTGCTTTCATGAATGCTCCTCCTATCGGTTCGTCCCCCTATCCTACCATGCCGGAAAGGCTGCTTCCATCCGGAAAAAAAGTCGCCCCAACCTGTAAAAATTATGGTAAAGTAAGGTTTTGGAAAAGAAGGTTCAGCCATTCACCGTCATTTTATGGAAACCGTTGCCGGATTTCCTCGTAATAGTGTCCTGCCCGGCGACTAAACAGAAATTCAAGCCCGTGAAAGGACCGGATAAGCCCATGGCCTACCGGCCGGAAACAGCGAAGGAGGAAACCAGACATGGCACGAATGGAATACCGCAAGTTAGAAGACGGTTTTCCGGTGCTTTACCACTATGCTTCCATCACCCCCGATGAAATTTCGCTGCGGTTCGTCTGCGATTATTTGGTGAAGGAAGGCAAGGTTTACGAGAAAACGTCCTGCGCGGCGGAAGACGGCTGCTACGTGGTTTATGTGAAGGAGTCTACGGAAGAAAAAGCCATTCCGGGAGCTTCCTCCCGGCCGTCCTGGAGAGGGATTCGGGTAGAGCTTAGAAAATTCGATGAGTTCGCCCGCCATTATCCCGTCCTTCATCATTGGGATTTTGACCGGTTCGAAGAAGCGCTTCTTCAGCTCCAGAGCAATTATGTCTATTGGGGAGACAAGGAATGGGAACGAACCTCCACGGAGGTTGACGAGGACCGAAAGCTTTATGTCATCTATGCACAGGAGGCGACACCGTATGAAGGACAGCGATACTAGAACGGAGCAGCGGCCTGAAGGAAAGGCTCATCCGGCAGGGGGAGGGCGTACGGGTAAGCTAGCTGCCTTATTCCTTTCCGCAGCGCTGACGGTGGGGACGGTCGGATGCTCCAACAGCAGAGACTGCATGGATGAGAACCGGGACGGCTACTGCGACAATTCGTCGGGAAGCCACAGCAGCTATTATTACGGCGGCTCCGGTGGTTCTTCCAAGAGCGGTACGGTGGGCTCCGGCTCCTCAGACAGCGTCGGCTCCTCCAATGGGGTGACGTCGGGATCGCGCGGAGGGCTGGGAAGCTCGTCGAAGTCAAGCAGCAGCTAGTCCGGTGTCTCTATTGGTGGACAGTGGCCAGGAACGCGCGAGAATGAAAGGATAAGCAGAACTTCCTTCGCGGATAAGTTGCTGCCGGGAAGGCTGACGGGAGGTGTCGCAGATGAATTACCAAGCCATCCGTAATGACCTGTATGGGGCGATGCGCAAGGAAGGAATCTTTACGTGGGACTACATGTATGAGCAAGAATATGCCCTGGCCGGCGTCAAAAAAGTTTCCCGGGAAATATTTGTCGAACTGGCGGAGGCCACGGAGCGTCTCGGCGGCGTCTTTCAACGGGCGGTTGAAGTGCTTTCCCAGGCGGATGACGAGCTACTTCTCGGGCTGGGCATTCCGGAGTGTGCCCTGCGTGCGGTGAGGGTGCGCGTGCTGGAAGGGCTGCCGACGGCGATCGGGCGCTTTGATTTTGCCCAAACCACCGAAGGGATGAAAATGCTCGAATTGAACAGCGACACCCCTACGGGAATTGTCGAAGCGTATCATGTTAACGGCCGGGTCTGCTCCTATTACGGGCTCCAGGACCCGAACGAGGGCATGCGTGTGCATATCGCGGACGCCTTCCGGCAGGTGGTGGAGGCTTACCGGCGCCAAGGCTATCCGACCGAGCGAGTTTATTTCAGCTCTCTCGACTGGCACGAGGAGGATGCGGCCACGACCCGCTATCTGCTCGCCCAATCGGGGCTATCGGGGGAGTTCGTAGCTCTATCCGATCTCCGGGTGTACGAAGACCGTCTTCATGTATGGGAGAACGGGGAGCACAAGCCCGTCGACCTGCTGTACCGGCTGCACGCGCTGGAGAAGCTGGCGGAAGACCGGGACACGGACGGGTACGAGACGGGAGCGCACGTGCTGGACCTTATCGCCCGGCGGAGGCTGGGCATCATTAACCCGCCGTCCGCCTTTCTCGCTCAGACCAAAGCCCTTCAGGCCGTCATCTGGAGCCTCCATGAATCGGGAGCTTTCTTCGAACCGGAGGAACAGGAGGCGATCGAGAGGTTTATGCTGCCGACTTACCTGGAGAACCGGTTCGAAGGAACCGGCATCCCCTATGTAAGCAAACCTATCCTGGGAAGGGAAGGCGGAGGGGTCACCCTCTATAACGACAAGGGAGAGCTGTGGGAGAGGGACGGCGAGGAGTTTTATTGGGAGCAGCCCATGGTGTACCAGAAGGCCGTCGAGCTGCCCGAATGGACGGTGGATACAATCAACGGTCCGTACCGGGGGCGGCTGCTGTGGGGATCCTTCTGGATGGGAGGCCGGGCCTCCGCCGTTGTAGCCCGGATCGGAGAAAGAATTACCGGCAATCTGTCCTGCTACCTGCCGGTGGCGGTTGCCGAATAAGGCGGAAGAATAAGACGCGACTGCCCATAGAGCGGCGGAAGCGACGGGAACGGGCCGGCTTCCAGCTATAAGAACAGCCGGTACATAAGGATAGAGCTTAACTCTACCTTTAGAGATAAGCTCTTTAATACAGGAGGCATAGTATGGGTTCGCAATGGGAGTTAATCGTTAATTTTCTGCAATACCTTGGGGTGACGATCCCTCTGTTGCTGGTAGGATTACTGGTCTTTATCTTTACAACGCCTTATAACGAATTCCGCATTATTCAGAACGGCAAGGAAGCCGGTGACCCGCAGAAGGTGGCCGCCGCCAAAGCCGTCGCCTATGACCTGGGGGGAAAGCTGACCGGTCTTGCTCTCGTCATCGCGTCAGCCGTCTACCATTCGGTCGGGCTCATGGATTTGGTGATTTGGGGAGCGGTGGGCATTCTTTTTCAGGTTCTGGTGTTTTATTTTTTTGAGCTGGTCACCCCCTTCCGCGTCATCCGTGAAATCCCCGAAGGAAATGTGGCGGTCGGGATCTTTACTTCCCGGCTGAGCCTGGCTGCAGGCCTGTTGATGGCCGCACTGATCAGCTATTAATGGTCCTTCCGAAGCCAAAAAACAGCCGAAAGTCAAGCAAGCAGGCACTTGGGATTTTTTTGGTTGCTAGCGTTTAACTCCATTTTGGCCGGGGTAAATATACCGTGCGCCGGTACAAAGGCGACTTACCACAAACCCAAAAGGAGTGATTCATAATGGCACGCAGCAATCAAGACCGCATGAGCCGTGAAGAAGCAGGACGTATGGGTGGAGAAGCTACCGCTAAGAACCATGATAAAGATTTTTATCAGGAGATCGGTCGCAAAGGTGGAGAAGCTACTTCCGACAGCCATGACCGGGAGTTCTATCAGGAGATCGGACGCAAAGGCGGAGAAGCCACCTCTGACAACCATGATAAGAACTTCTACCAGGAAATTGGACGTAAGGGCGGCGAGTCCCGGTCCGATTCAAACAATAGCGGCAGAGGAAAAATGAGCCGTGAAGAGGCCGGACGCATGGGCGGCGAGGCCCGCTCCCGTCAACGGGACTAAGGACGACGACAACAACCAAACCAATAGCATAACCCAAGCAGAAAGAAGTCCGCCGGCTCCGGCGGGCTTCTTTCTTTATGTCCTCATGAGCCGGAATTGACATAACCGGCTGGTCCTCCTTTAACCGGAGGCGTCCGGCGGTCCTGCCAGCCGCGCCTTCTCGTCCATCTCCGCATCGCAGACGGACAAGGGCCGTCTCCTTTTTCTATCGTCTTTTCATAGAATAAGGCAGATCGATAGAGAGGGGAGAACCATGAAAGGAACAGAAGGGGTCACCATTGTGACGTGTACGAACCGTCCGGATTTCTTTTCTAACATTCTGGAGAACTACCGGTCGCAGCTGCACAAGAAGAAGGAATTGATCATTGTCCTTAACAAAGACAGCATGAAGCTGGCCGAGTACCGCCGGAAGGCCGCCGCTTACCGGAATGTGGCCGTATACCGGATGCCGGAGAAGGCTACCCTCGGGCAGTGCCTGAATTTTGGCTTCAGCAAGATGAAGTATGCCTATGCGGCCAAATTTGACGACGACGATTATTACTCTCCCTACTATTTAACCGGGCAGATGCAGGCCATGAAGGATTCGGGGGCGGATCTTGTGGGGAAACGGGCCTACCTGGCTTACCTCGAGAGCCGGAAGCTGCTCATCCTAAGATTTCCGCGGGAGCAGAACACGGTGGTCCGAAGAGTGGCCGGGGGAACCCTTCTCTTCCGCAAACGGGTGTTGGACAAGGTTCGCTTCGGCTCTCTTACCGTTGGGGAAGATGTCGATTTTCTGAACCGCTGCCGGAAAGCAGGATTCCGACTCTATGCCCCGGGGCCTTATAATTACGTTCAGATCCGCCGGGGGGATAAAAGCGGGCATACCTGGAGGGCCGGGGACCGTCGGCTGATGAAGGGGAGCCGTACGATTGCCCGAACCCGGGATTACCGGCGTTGGGCGGCGCACCGCTCGCCTTACGAGATGCTGTGAGCTTCCGGATCAGGGGCCGAGGGTCTCGCCGAAAGCCTCTCTATGTCCTATAATGAGGAGGAATCCAGGACAAGAAGAGAGGGAGGGATGGAACCTGCCGGATGTAGTGGTAAGAAAGGCGCAGGCCGTGGATCTGGTCCCGCTCGGCGGGCTGATGCGCGAATATATTACGGATTTCTATGGCTGTCCCGAGCCTCCCGAGGAGCGGCTCGAGGAATTGATGCGATTGCTTCTAGACGGAAAGCAGGGCATCCAATGGGTGGCGGAAGAAGACGGCTTGCTGTCGGGCTTCGCTACCCTGTATTTTACCTACAGTACGCTTCGGGCCCGCCCCGCCGTTATCTTGAATGACCTGTACGTCGTCGAGAAGAGCCGGGGAACCGGCGCGGCGGCGGCTTTGTTCGAGGCTTGTACCGCTTATGCGAGGGAAAACGGCTACGCGGCCATGAGCTGGGAAACGGCCCCCGACAATGAGCGGGCACAGCGCTTCTATGCCAAGATGGGCGGAACGCGAGGGGATTGGCTCAGCTACTCGATCGAACTATAAGAAGAGGGAGCGTGTGGACATGTCATCTGTCGTGAGCATGGAATGGGTGAAGGAGAACCTGGGGAAGGCGGATGTGGCGGTCGCCGATTGCCGGTTCGCTCTCGGCCACGGGGAATCCGGCCGTCAAGCCTACCGGGAAGGGCATCTGCCCGGAGCGGTGTATTTTCATCTGGAGGAGGATTTGTCGGCCCCGATCGGCGAGCACGGGGGAAGACACCCTCTGCCGGACACGGGAGAACTGTCCCGTAAGCTGGGCGAAGCGGGGATCGGACCGGGGACGACGGTGATCGCGTATGACGACCAAGGCGGGGCGATGGCTTCGCGGTTCTGGTGGCTTCTGCGCTACCTGGGCCATGAGCAGGTCTATCTCATGGACGGTGGTTACTCCGCCTGGAAGGCGGAAGGCTATCCGGTGACGCAGGAGGTCCCGCAGCCGGAAGGCCGCGCGTTCATTCCTCATGTACATAACGAGATGGTGGTAGGCGTCGAGGAAGTTAAAGCCGGGCTGGGCCGCCCGGACCGGGTGCTGATCGACTCCCGGGAAGCCCGCCGCTACCAGGGGCTGGAGGAAGCGATCGATCCGGTGGCCGGGCATATCCCGGGAGCGGTCAACCGCTTCTGGAAAGACGCCCTGGACGAGAACGGCCGCTGGAAGGACGCCGAGGCCATGAAGGAGCGCTTCCGCGATCTCCCGTCCGATAAGGAGATCGTCGTGTACTGCGGCTCCGGCGTGACGGCCTGCCCGAACATACTTGCGCTGCAGCAGGCCGGCTTCCCCAAGGTGAAGCTGTACGCGGGCAGCTGGAGCGATTGGGTGAGCTACCCGGACAACCCCGTGGCCACGGGGGAGGAGTAAGGGCGGAAACGCGCACGGCCGTAAGTTAACTTAAGCAGAGCAGCGTGGGATCATCGCCGTTCTGCATTTTTTTTGGAGAAGGGGTGTCACATGAAGACGATCCGTAACCCGTGGTTGAAGCTCAGAGAGGGAATCGGTCAAGCAGACTATGACTTGATTAACAGACTTCAGGAACGGTGCATTCGCGAAGATCAGACGACGCTGAAGCTGGAGTTGGACTACAAGCTTGGCGTATCTTCAGGGACAGACAGTGCGGGGATCCGCCAAATCAATGAATTCCTGTATTTCGATGAGCAGGAGTTGATTGGCTATATGGGGATTTGCGAATTTGGCGGCGCCGATACACCATTGGAAGCGAATGGCATGGTGCACCCGGAATACAGGCGCCAAGGAGTATTTGGGACATTAAGCAGGTTGGCTATAGCAGAGTGGAAGCGCCGATCTCCCAAAAGTATGCTTCTCTTAAGCGATCGGAAGTCAGAAGCCGGGCAAGCGTTTATTCAAGGAACCGGGGCAAGATACCATCATTCGGAGCATGAGATGTATCTTCGGGGGAATCGGCCGGCGATACCCAATGACTTAGAGAGCCTTATCTTCCGGAAGGCGACGAATGCCGATGCGCGGGAGATTCACCGGCAGAATGCGATATACTTTGGCGACCAGCCGGGGGAAGAGGAGACAAGCGATCCAACGGAAGGGATGATCCTGCCTGAGGAGGAAGAGAAGAGGGGCATGACCATCTATCTGGCAGAGGCTGACCAGCAGGTCATCGGGAAAGTCCATATCCAGCGGTCCCCCGGGATAGGGGGCATCTATGGTCTGGGAGTTCTGCCCGGGCATCGTGGCAAGGGATATGGAAGAGCGATTCTCCTGAAGGCGATAGATAAGTTGAAGGAAGCGGACGCAGGGGATATTATGCTGCAAGTGGCCGTGGAGAACGCGAACGCCCTTCGGCTTTATCAATCCTGCGGCTTCGTGGAGACCTCAACGATGGATTATTATGAGCTAAAATAACTTTCCCATAGGAAGCAGCGGACCATCCCCTAACGGATGGTCCGTTTTTCTTTGTAAAGCCTGCCCTTGCAGCCAGTGTAGAATGAGAGAGCCGTACCTAATAGGGATCTGATTTTGTTTGTAAAATAAGATTGACACGATGTAAAAAATATATTACATTATGTACATATTAAGCGACTTCATGTCAAGAATAATGGACAGGTGGTGCAGGGAATGACTTATCAGGAAAAGAAAAGCATCGTCACGTTAATCAGCGCCTTTCTCATTTTTGGAATTTATTGTGGGTACCGGTATACCCAGTATCCCGAAGGAACGTTGGAGCCGGCAGAGGCCTTTCGTTATTGGGGTTCGTTTGTCCTGGTTCTGACGTTGGTTTCCATCCTTGCGCATATCGTAATCAGTATTGTCTTTAACATCGTGTTCCGACTATCGACCGGAGAAAAGGAACCGGCCTTCCAGGATGAGCTGGACCGGCTCATTGAATTGAAAGCATTCCGCAATTCGTTTTTCGTGTTTGTCCTCGGTTTTCTTCTTGCTATGGGAGCCTTGACTATCAATCAGCCCTCGCAGGTAATGTTCCTGATCCTGATTTCTGCGGGTTTCCTTTCGGATGTAACCGGCTCGTTTACGAAGCTTTATCACTACCGGAGAGGAGTCTGACATGGGCAAAAATCTTGTCGGCAATCATATTCGAAAATTGCGCTTTAACCACAAGGAAATGACCCAGCAGCAGTTGGCTGACAAGGCGGGAGTAACCCGGCAAACCATTGTAGCTTTGGAAAAGGGGAGTTACTCCCCGTCTCTGGAACTGGCTTTTCGTATTGCGCAAGCCTTTGAAGTGCCGCTAGAAGAGGTGTTTTTTTATGGGGAGAACCGAGAGGAGAGGTAAGGGAATGAATTTCTCAACCAAAGCAGCTTCCAAAATAGTAGGTGTCTTGTTTATCTTAGCGGCGGTTTCAGCGGTAGTCGGCCTGATTTTATACGACCCCCTGCTAAACGGCCCGGATTACTTGATTCAAGGTTCCGCCCACTCCAACGAAGTGGTGCTTGGGGCGCTTATGGAGTTACTTCTTGTCGTTTCCGCGGTAGGAACGGCCACCACCATGTTTCCCATCTTAAGAAAATACAATGAGACGATAGCTCTTTGGCATCTTTGCTTCCGGTTTATGGAGGCTGTTGTGATCATGGTTGGGATCGTCAGCGTCTTGGCTCTATTGAGCTTAAGCCGGGAATATACAGCAGCGGGAGCACCGGATCTCGCCGCCTTTCAAGCCTCGGGCACCTTGCTGAAAGCCCTTCATGACTGGACCTTTTTGCTTGGCCCCAACTTCTTTCTGGGCATGAATACGATAATGTACAGCTACATCTTCTATAGATCGGGACTCGTCCCGAGGTTCATCCCTATCCTGGGAATGACAGGATCTGCCCTTATTGTTCTTTGTGCCCTTCTGGTCATGTTCGGAGTGATCGAGCAGCTATCCACTTGGGGAGGCCTTTTGGCGGTTCCGGTAGCCGCGAATGAAATGATCCTTGCCGTGTGGCTTCTAGCAAAAGGATTCCGTGTCTCTGCCAGTAAATAGAGCAGCCGCGAGTCATCCAATGGGAGGGGTGCTGAACCAGTCGGATGATTAAGTTTCCCCGTTTCCGGGTATAAACAAGGATGAACGTTCTGCGATCATGAAGCGAAAGGGTGAACAACCTTGTCGAATCCGAATACGGAATACCAGGAAGCTTTGGAGAAAGTTCGGGACTTAATCAAAGGCATCGAAACGGCCATGCTCACCACCGTGACCCCGGAAGGGCTGGTGTCGCGTCCTATGAAGACCCAGGAAGTCGAGTTCGACGGCGACCTGTGGTTCCTGACGATGAAGGACACGGATAAATTTCTGGAGCTGCGGCATAACCCCAACGTCAACGTCTCCTATGTGGGCAAGTCCTATGTATCGATCCGCGGGAAGGCGGAGCTGGTGGAGGACCGTGGGAAAATCAAGGAGTTCTGGAATCCGGCCTATGCTGCTTTTCTGGACACGACCAGCGACGATCCAAACCTGGTTTTGATCCGGGTGGAGGCCGAAGCAGCCGAGTATTGGGAGACCGGGAATAAAGCCAAACTGATGAAACGCATGCTTGCCAGGCTGACGGGCCACGACGCCTCCCATTCGGAGGTCAACCAAACCTTGGACCTGGAGCAGGAAAAAACCGAATAGACGGTAAGCCAAAACCATTCCGCTTGGCGGAGTGGTTTTTTGTTTGTGCCGAACAACCCTAGGAGGCTTTACTCAGGTGCGTTTGATTATGGGGGCGTCCTCATTGGCCCCAATATCGTTTATAATGGATGAATCCCTTGGGAGAAACCGTGAAGAGATTGATGAAGTAAGTCAGTAGTTTTGATGAAAATCGAGAGAGAAGGGTGTTAACGAATTGAAATTCTATGTGGCTTCCAGCTTTAAAAATATGGAGAGTGTTCAAGAAGTAGCAAGGCGGTTACAGGATAGAGGGTATAGGCAAACGTACGATTGGACAGTAAATCAAGACGTGACCACCATTGAACAACTCAAGGATATAGGAGAAAAAGAGAAAAATGCTGTCATGGAATCGGATTTTATTGTTGTTATCATCCCGGCAGGAAAGGGAAGCCATGTAGAACTGGGCATTGCTTTAGGATTAGGCAAGAAGGTCTATCTATATTCCCCGAATCATGAGGTCAACGATTTGGACACCACAAGTACGTTCTACCATCTTTCGGAAGTAGTGAAGTGTTGTGGAGGGATGGATGAACTAGTTAGCAGAATAGTATCGGAAAACCAGTAAACAGGAGGGGATTCAAATGATCCATTCGATGACGTTATTTGAAAGGCCATTCCACTCGATCAAAAGCGGAAGGAAAGTGGTTGAGGTCCGATTGAATGATGAACGAAGAAGAAAGGTCAAGATTGGCGATGTTATCGAATTTGCCAAATTACCCGATAAGAAAGAAACGATAAGGGCGGAAGTTTTAGAGTTAAGGGAATATAACACCTTTGAGGAAATGTACGAGGACATTCCCTTCCAGGACTTTGACTGTGAAAGCTGGACGATGGAAGAAATGATAGAAGCGACTTATAAAATATATACAAGAGAGCAAGAACAACAATGGGGGACTTTAGCTATCAAGATAAAAGAATTGGCCTAGAGCTGTCTGGGCTTCTTCCCGGATAAGCGCTTGGTCTACCCGCTTCCTAATGAGCTTGGAACCATTAGAAAGCAGTTGACGACGATTTTCGACAATGATATACTCCACTTAATTCATCGGAATAATATGAATAGGATCGACCGGACAACCGGAGATGCACGATTCATTCCTGCCAAGGCCATGGGAAGGCTTAAGGCATGGGGAATGGAGGTGTTTCCGGTTGTTTTCTTTTTTTACACGCAGACAAGGGGGCAAAGAGAGATGGAGTACAGATGGCTGGGAAGAACGGGCGTCCGGGTATCGGAGGTCAGCCTGGGCACGATGGCTTTCGGGAGATGGATAGATGAGGCGGCTTCGGCCGCCGTGCTGGACCAGGCGCTGGAGACAGGGGTCAACCTGATCGACACCGCCGATGTGTACGGCCGAGGCATGGACAACGGCGAGGTGTCCCAGCTCGGGGAATCGGAGCAGATTCTGGGGAGGCTGCTAAAGGCAAGACGCCAGAACATCCTGCTGGCTACGAAGCTGCACAACCCGATCGGGCCCGGCGTGAATGACCAGGGACAGAGCCGCTACCACCTGTACCGTGCCCTGGAAGGGAGCCTGCGCCGGCTGCAGACCGACTATATCGATCTGTACCAGGTGCACCGGTTTGATCCGCATACGCCGCTTGAGGAAACGCTTGAGGCGTTGAACGATCTGGTGCGGGAAGGGAAGATCCGCTACATCGGCTGCTCCAACTATGCGGCATGGCAGCTTGCCAAGGCTCACGGAATGAGCGCGCTTCATGGGCTTCGGCGGTTCGAGACGGTGCAGCCGGAGTACAGCCTCCTCACCCGCGATATCGAGCAGGAGCTGATTCCTTATGCCTTGTCGGAGCAGGTAGGGGTTATCGTCTACAGCCCGCTGGGGCGGGGAATCCTGACCGGCAAATACCGGGAGGGTGAGGCGCCGCCTTCCGGCTCCCGGCTTGCGGCAGGGGAACAGCGGCTGCAGGCCCTGCTCACCCGAAACCATCCGCTCCCGCTGGTGGAGGCTTTGCGGCCCTTGGCGGAACGCCGCGGATGGACGCTGCCGCAGTTCGCCTTGAGCTGGGTGCTCAGCCGTCCCGGCATCACTACGGCGATTGTGGGAGCGTCCAAGCCGGAGCATTTTCGGGAGACCACCCGGTTTGCATCAGAGCGGCTGAGCCCGGAGGAGCTGGCCGACATAGACCGGATTCAGGATGAACTATACCAATAGAAAGGGGATTATCACATGAAGGCACAACGGAGACAGCTTCATCTTGGTTTGTTTTTATTCGGGACGGGGTATCATCCGGCGGGATGGAGGCTCCCGGAAGGGCGGACGGACGGCGCCTATGATCCTCAATTCCTGAAGGAAACGGCGCAGAAGCTGGAGAAAGCCCATTTCGATTTCTTCTTCCTCGGGGACCGGCTGGCCACCAGCGTGGACATGCAGCACTTGTTCCCCTCGCAGATGACACGGCTCGAGCCGTTTACGATGCTGTCTTATCTGGCGGCGGCTACGGAGAAGATCGGGCTGATCGCCACGGTAAATACCACCTACGCCGAGCCTTACCATATTGCCCGCATGACGGCTTCGCTGGATCATCTGAGCAAGGGACGGGCGTCCTGGAACGTGGTCACGGGGTCGGATACGCGGGCGGCGCTTAACTTCAGCCGTGAGAAGCACTGGGATAACGCCAAGCGGTACGATTACGCCGAGGAGTTCATCGAGGTCGTCAGCGGCCTGTGGGATACGTGGGAAGATGAGTCGCTCCCGCGGGATAAGGCAGCCGGGCGCTTTGCCGATCCCGACCGGGTCCATGACTTGAACCACCACGGGGAACATTTCTCCGTAGCCGGTCCGCTGAACGTGGCCCGGCCGGTCCAGGGCCAGCTTCCGCTCATCACGGCGGGGACCTCGGCGAGGAGTCAGGGGCTTGCCGCGAAATATTCGGATATGGTCTTCACCGGCACGAACGTGAAAGAGACCGCTCAAGCTTTCTACCGGGAGGTGAAGGGGAGGCTGAAGGAGCATGGCCGCCAGCCTTCCGATTTGAAGGTGCTGCCCGGGCTCGTTCCGGTCGTGGGAAGAACGGAGGAGGAAGCCAGGGCGAAGTACAACGAGCTGAACGCGCTCGTGGTGACGGATTTCAACCTTCAGCCGTTGTCCGACAAGCTGGGCATCGATTTGACGGGCTATGAGCTGGATGCGCCGCTGCCCGACCTGTCCGCTTCGCAGACGGCGCTGCATTGGGCGGAGCTGGCCCGGAAAGCGAACGGCCGGGAAGACCTGACCGTCCGGGACTTGTTCTACTTCTTCACCGTGACGGTACGGGGGCACCTGCTCATCGTGGGCAGTGCCGGGCAGGTGGCGGACGTCATCGAAGAGTGGTTCGAGGACGAGGCGGCCGACGGCTTCAATGTGTGCCCGCCTTACATGCCGGGCGGGCTGGATCTGTTCCTGGAGCTCGTCGTGCCGGAGCTGCAGCGGAGAGGGATTTTCCGTACCGCCTATGACGGAAGCACCTTCCGCGACCATCTGGGGCTGGCTAAGCCGGCTAACCGCTTCGCGCTCCAGCTGAAGGGGTGACGGCCATGAGCAAGGCGAAACAGCCGGGGAAGTCCTCGGGGACCCTGCGGCTTGGTCAGCTGGGCCTGCTTGTTCTTTTGCTGGGCGTCTGCGAGGCTCTGGTCCGATCGGGCACGGTAAGCAGCCTCTACCTCCCGGCTCCGGTTCAAGTGATGAAGGAGCTCGGCAGGCTGTTCGCGGACGGCGGCCTATTCAAGGCGATTGGCGTTACGCTTGGCGAATTCCTGGCCGGCTACGGCCTGGCGGCGGCCGGGGGGATGGCGGTCGGGCTGTTCCTGGTGCTTGTGCCCTGGGCGGAAGCGTTCTTCCGGCCGTATCTTTCGGCCCTGATGGCCATTCCGAAGGTGACCATCATCCCGCTTCTCGCGCTCTGGCTCGGGATTGGGATGACGCATAAAATTTCGATTGTGTTCTTGTTTTGTTTCTTTACGATAGCCATCAATACGATGACGGGTGTGAAGCAGACGGCGGACCAGCATCTGAAGGTCGCCCGAGTATTTGAGGCGAGCCGAGCCCAGACGATTGTCAAGGTCATTCTCCCCTCGGCGGCCCCGACGATCTTTGCCGGTCTGCGCCTCTCGGCGGCCACGGGGCTTGTCGGGGCGCTTTTCGGGGAAATGCTGGGCTCCAAGGACGGCCTTGGCAACATTCTCGTCAAAGCGACGTCCCTCTACAATACCCCGCAGGCCTTCGGGATCGTGGTGCTGGTCACGCTGGTGTCAGTGCTCTTGATCGGGCTGATCGATTGGCTGGAGCGCAAAGTGTTTTTGAAGTGGAAATCCACCTACTAGTGCCTTATCCGGTAACTTTGTTGGAGAGAAAACATCTGTAGGCGCGCGGAAATCATTAGGGAAGCAGAACTTCCTTTGCGGATAAGGCACTAGAAGATTTTATGAAGAAGGTTTCAAGAAGGGAGAACAACTCTATGCCAATCACCAACCTACGCCGCATGGCCGCTTCCTTAGCGTTCCTCGCCCTTCTGGCGGGATGTGCCAACGGGGAGGCGGCAACCGAGAAGGCGGCTTCCTCCAAGGCGGCGGGAGAAACGCCGAAGCTGGAGAAGATCCGATACGCTCCGCTCTCCGGAGTCAGCGGCTTGGCGGTATCGTTCGGCGCGGAAAAAGGATTTTTCAAGGAGGAGGGGCTGGACGTCGAATTCATCTCGACCAAGGACCCAATCGCCGGGCTAACGAGTAAAGATATTGACGTGGTCGATGTCGCAACGACGACGGCCATCGTAGCCGCAGGCAAGGGGGCGCCGATCAAAATTGTTTCCTCGATGTTCCGCACCAAGGGACCGTTCTATCTGATCGCCTCCCCGAACATCAAGAGCATAGAAGACCTCAAAGGGAAAAAGGTCGGCGTGGGCGTATTCGGCAGCGGCCTCGACGTCTATACGAGGGTTATCCTCCAGAAGCACGGGCTGACCGACAAGGATGTGACGCTCGTGGCTAACGGGGCCCAGCAGGCGGCCTATGCCAGCCTCGAAACGAAGCAGGTAGACGCCACGATTATCCATGAGCCTTTCGCTTCCCTCGTAGAGAAAGAAGGCAAAGGCAAGCTTCTCGCAACGGGGTGGGACTACCTGCCTACGTTCCATACCGGCGTGCTCGCCGCACGGAACGGAATCCTGGAGGAGAAGCCGGAGCTCGTCAAGAAGCTGATCCGGGCGTACTTCAAGTCCCAGGAATACGCGAAAAGCCATCCCGAAGAATACAAGGCCTATTACCTGAAGAACAGCCCCATCGATCCCGAGGTGCTGGACAAGGCCTTGAAGCGGGAGGAAGGGCTGTGGGAGAACAAGCCGGATGTGGACATCCAGTCGCTCCAGGACACCCAGAAGATCCAGAAGGAATTGGGCTTCCAGGATCAGATCTATGACCTGGACAAAATTCTCGATCTCCGGTTCCTGCCTGCCAAATAGCTTATCGAGGAGGGATAGAGTATGGCCGGTTTTGCTGTTCGCGGCGTATCCAAAATCTATGAAGGACCCGAGCCGACGGTCACGCTTCAGGACATTCACCTGACGATCGAGCCAGGCGAATTTGTCTGTCTCCTCGGGCCGAGCGGCTGCGGCAAAAGCACCCTGCTGGAGCTGCTCGCCGGGCTGCAAGCTCCTACGGAGGGCGAGGTGCTGCTGGACGGGACCAAGCTTCAGGGGCCGAGCCGCAAGCTGGGAGTGGTTTTCCAGGATCCGTCCCTGTTTCCGTGGCGCACCATCGAGCAGAATGTCGGCCTCGGCTTGGAGCTGGCGGGCGTGGGCAAGGCCGAACGAAAGGAACGCGTTCAGGCGTTCCTGGAGATGGTGGGGCTGCAGGGCTTCGGTGGCAAATACCCGCATCAGCTGTCCGGCGGCATGAAGCAGCGCGCGGGAATTGCCCGGGCCCTGGTCGGCAGCCCGGAAATTCTCTTGATGGACGAGCCGTTCGGGGCGGTCGACCATCTGACCCGGCTCCAGCTGCAGAGCGACCTGCTCCGCATCTGGCAGGAAGCGAAGAAGACGGTCGTGTTCGTCACGCACGATGTCTCGGAGGCGGTGTTCCTCGCCGACCGCATCGTCCTGCTTTCCCCGCGTCCCGGACGCATCCAGCGCATCTTCCCGATCACGCTTCCGCGTCCGCGCAAACTGGACGACCTGAACCTGCTCAAGATTCAGAACGACATCTATTCCGCCATCTACGACGTAAAGACCGAGGAGGATCTCGAATTTACGATCTGATGCGCTTACGAATATTGGCTTAAAGGAGGCTTCGCGATGGCTATATCATCCAATCGGGTAAGCCGGGAATGGGTCGTCCGGCAGCTGAACCAGAACGCCGGAGGGTTCTCCATAGCGGATGTCCGCTTTCATCCGGATGATCCCGACTATGGACATAGGGTTTATAGGGAGAATCACCTGCCGGGGGCCGTCTTTGTGGACTTGAAACGAGACTTGACGGACCCGGCGGGAACGCATGGGGGACGAAGTCCCCTGCCTTCAGTGGAGCGGCTCGCGGACTTATTCGGCCGGCTCGGATTCGAGCGCAGCAAGCCGATCGTCGTCTATGACGACGACCTGCGGCCGGAGGCGGCCCGTTTGTGGTGGATTCTCCGCTATCTGGGCCACGAACAGGTCTATATTCTAGAAGGCGGCTACAGCGGCTGGGCGGCGGCGGGCCTGCCGGTCACGGAAGCGGAGACTAACCCGGCTCCCGCGAGCTTCGTGCCGGAGGTCCAAGCCGAACGGCTGGCCGACGTCGAAACGGTAAGAACGGCCGTAGCCCGCGGCACCGCCGCCCTCGTGGATTCCAGGGACCGCCGGCAGTTTCTCGGAGAGGCGGCGCCCTATGATCCCGTGGCGGGCCGCATCCCCGGCGCGGTACACGCCTTTTGGAAGGATGGGGTCAACGAAGAGGGCGGGTGGAAGTCTCCCGAGGCACAGCGGCTGCGCTTCTCGCTGCTGGACCAGGAGCAGGACGTGATCGTCTATTGCGGCTCCGGGTTATCTGCTTGTCCGAACGTACTGGCTCTGGAGGAAGCGGGCTTCCGCCGCGTAAAGCTGTACGCCGGAAGCTGGAGCGACTGGATCTCCTACGCGGACCATCCGGTTGCGACGGGAGAAGAGTAAGAACCGAGAGGCCGCGTCGGACGCGGAATAAAGGGCTGGGACAGCTGCCGGAAGGCAGGTTGTTGCGGCCCTTTTTTGCATTCAACGGTTTGTCCGCCTAGCACCTAAGGCCGACGCATGCTTGTCCGTCATGACCGATCGGATGCGAGCTTCTGGGAAAGCCCGTCAAGCAGGACGCGGAATCCAAAATCGAATTCCTGCTGCCAATCGGTGTTCACCGTGTAAGGGGCCAATCGGATGAGATGCGGGAACTGCTCGGGGGAGAGGCGGCTGTAGAACTCGTTATACTGCTCACTGAGCTGATCGGGGGTGGAGGCGCTGTCGGTGGCGGCAGTGGCAAACCGCGTTTCCTCGGCCACGAAGCCCAGCACATAGCTTTTCAGCATAGAGGCGATCCAGGGGATCTGCGGGTCCGGAAATCCCGCTTCCGCCAGCATATGATACAGCTTCTCGATCTGAGTAAGCCGGTGGTAGCCGAGTCCGATGGTGGCTTGAAAAAGCTCCGCGGCATCCCGGTACCGCCCGAGCACTTGCCGAAACTGCTCTCCCCAGCTCAGGAGCTGTACTTTCCACGGCAAGGAGGGATCCGGCCAATCCATTTCGGAGCTTATTTTATCGGTCAGCAGCTGGAGCAGCTGGTCTTTTCCTTGAACATGGTAATACAGAGAAGCGGTTTGAACCGATAAGGCATCCGCTACTTTCCGCATGCTTAACTCCTTCAGCCCCCGCTCATTCAATAACTGAAGGGCGGCTTGCGTAATCCTTGCCCGGCTTAACGGGGTATGCAGGCCTTCGTTGTCTTCCGGGCCGATCAGCTCGAGCGGCGGCCGGGTTCGTTTTCTCGCCATGTTATTTCACCGTCCTTGGTTGACAGTATAACACGATTAGAATAATCTAATGATGTTAGATTAAATGGATTTCGGTTAGTTTTGGTTCCATAAAAGGAGGAGCGTTCATGAGGCTTAATCATTTGAATTTATGCGTCGGCCATCTGGAGGAGGCTAGGGACTTTTTTGGCAAGGTGTTCCATTTCCAGCTGGTGGACCAGAAGGGGGATGCGGTGGCGGTGATGAAGGATGAGCAGGAGTTTACGCTTGTGCTGAGCAATCCCGTCGCTTTCGGAGGCGAACTTCCCGTATACCCTAAAGATTTTCATGTCGGGTTCTATGTCGAGACGACCGAGGAGGTGGATCGGCTGTGTGACCGTCTCGAAGAGGCCGGACTGGTGAAGGGAGAGCGGCCCAAACGGATAAGGGACGGGTATACGCTGTACTTTACGGCCCTCGGCGGCATTCTGTTTGAGGTGACCTGTTTTATACGGTAGAGGGGGGCAGTCTTGTTAAACTTGAAATGACCCTTAGAAGGCTTACACTTGTGGAAGATGGAGTGAGCCTTTTTTTATGCGGAAAATGAATAATAGCGCAGCAAACTTTGTAACGAATCTCCCTTATGTAAGTCTTATTTCTAAAGGAGGTGAGAATGTGACCGATTTTGAAACGATATACAATCAATATTTCAAGGATGTTTACCGATTTGTTTTTTCGTTAAGCAGAGATGCGGCCATCGCGGAAGAGGTAACGCAGGAAACTTTTTTTAAAGCATTAAGCAGCATTCATCAATTCAAGGGTCATTGCAAGATCCAGGTGTGGCTTTGCCAAATTGCCAAAAATACATACTTCTCCTATATGAATAAGCAAAAGCGGTTTGTGGTTCATGATACAACCGAAGCATCAAACGTGAACAGGATCGAAGAAACGCTGCTAGATAAGGAAGATGCTTTCAGAATCCATAAAGCCTTGCACGGTTTAGAGGAGCCTTACAAAGAAGTGTTCACTTTGAGGGTGTTTGGAGAACTTTCGTTTGCCCAGATCAGCCAAATCTTTGAGAGGACAGAAAGTTGGTCAAGGGTTACATTCCACCGCGCCAAACGAAAAGTACAAGATCTGCTGAGGGAGGATGAGTAGGATGGAAGAAAGAGCGTGTGAAATTATTAAAGACTTGATGCCCTTGTATTATGATAAGGTGTGCAGCTTGGAAAGCTCCAAGTGGGTGGAAGAGCATCTTGCCGAATGCCGGAGCTGCCGCCTGGAAATGGATAAAATCAAATTAGCTATCCGCTTGCCACAAGAAGTGATAGAACAAAATGATAGAGAGGGAGAGGCCTTAAAAGGGATAGCCGTTCTTTGGAATCGCTCCAAAGCCAAAGCGTTCGCCATCGGACTGCTCGGAGCCGCGCTTCTGTTTGGAGGATATGTGGGTCTGTTTCAATGGGAGGTCAGAAAAGTATCTGCTGGTGTGATTGAGCTTTCCGAGGTGAGTCAATTACCGGACGGCCGAATTGCTTACCATGCCAAATTAACCGACGGGTACAGCGTAAACCGGATAAAATATGAGATGGACAAGGACGGGAACTTTTATTTAACCCCCCTTCGGCCCATCATCAAAACGAAGCCTATATCGGAAACCTTTCTAAATCTGATTGATACCCTTGACCATGAAAAACTGGTCTATAAAGAGAAATACGGCGATAAGGCGGAGATCCAGGCGGTCTATTTCAGAACGTCAGATGAAGATATTCTAATCTGGAAAAAAGGAATGGAATTGAAGGCGGCTAGTGATGAACTAGAAGCAAAGCTCCGTCAATAGAAGAGAGGAATGGTTACATGGCAACGATTGATGATTTAATGAAACTGGATATTCGGGTGGGAACGATTAGGAAAGCGGAGTTTTTCGCAAAAGCCAAAGTACCGGCAATCAAACTTGAGATTGATTTTGGCCAAGAAATCGGAGTCAAAACGTCCAGTGCCCAAATTACAAAAAGATACACAGCTGAAGAGATTATAGGGCGGCAAGTAATCGGGGTAGTCAATTTTCCCCCGCGCCGGATAGCCGGGTTTGATTCCGAGGTGTTGGTGCTTGGGGGAGTTCCGGAGAAGGGCGATGTCGTTTTACTAAAGCCTGATTTACAGTTGCCCGATGGCACACCGATAGCGTAATCGGTAGGGGTTAAGAATATGGTACCATGGAAATAGCAGGAAACCCCTGCGTGACAAATTCAAACGAGGTGTGAAGAGGATATGGTCAAAGCAGTGGACGGTCCCTCCTAAAATCAAACCATTTTAGGAGGGGTAAACATGAATTTTCATCCGATCGATCTCGATACCTGGGCCCGAAAACCTTATTATGAGCACTATGGGAACCGCGTAAGATGCACCTACAGCATGACCGCCGATCTGGACATCACTCGGCTGCAGAGCGAACGGAAAAGCAGGGGAATCCGGCTGTATCCCGCTCTGATCTACATGATCGCGAAGGTCGTTAACCGCCACCGCGAATTTCGAACCTGCTTGGATGCGGAGGGAAGGCTGGGCGTCTGGGAGCAGATGTCTCCCGGCTTCACCATCTTCCATGAGGACGATAAGACTTTCTCCAGTATTTGGACTCCGTTCCACGAGGAGTTTGGACCATTCTACGAGGGTTACCTTCGACAGATGGAAGCGTACCGAAAGGCGAAGGGCCTCTTCCCGGATCCGGCCGAGCCGCCGAATACGTTTCCCATTTCCAGCATCCCTTGGGTGAGCTTCACGGGATTTAACCTGAATATTTACAATGAGGGAGCTTATCTGCTGCCCATCTTTACCGTTGGTCAGTTCCGCAGGCAGGACGACCGGATTAGGCTGCCTGTATCGGTGCAGTTCCATCATGCCGTTTGCGACGGCTACCATGCCGGGGTGTGCTTTCAGGAGCTTCAAGAATTAGCCGAGGGCTGTCCGAGCTGGCTGGCCGGTCCGTCCTCCCTGTAATAACGGCTAAAAGCTTTAAAGACAGTCAGGCGGCGTAAGCGCGCCGGACGCGGATTAGGGCTGCGATTCCTGCCGGGAGGCGGGGTTGCGGCCTTTTTGCTTTGTTTCTTTTATGGAGCTCTCCACTATGCGCCCTTCCGGGAAAACGTGTCATGCTTTCCATGTAAGAGGCAGGTAGGATGAGCCTGTGAAGAGTGCTGAGGCCATCCTTTTTTTCTTTTTGCAGGGATTGACTTGGAGTGGACTCCAGCGTTTACATTGGGAAGGAGAGGAGGTGGGGAAGGTGTATACGATCCGTCAGGCGGCGGAAATGACGGGGTTCAGCCCCGACACCTTGAGGTATTACGAGAAGATCGGGTTGGTGGAGTCTCCGGAAAGAGGGCCGGGCGGGGTGCGTTCCTACAGCTCCCATCAAGTTCAGCGGCTGGCCTCCCTGCACTGTCTTAAGAAGACCGGACTTTCTCTGGAGGAGATGAAGGAGTTTCTGGAGGAAGGTCAATGTCTCGCCAACCGCAGGTCGGGATGGAGCGAGGACGAGATTCGGTTGATACGCAGCCGCAGCCGAATTTTGGCTAAGCATTTGCGGAGCATGGAGAAGCAGCGGGAAGAGATGAATACGATCATCGAGCAAACGAAAGAGAAGCTGCGCTTCTATGAAGAGCGATTACCAACCGAACAAGAGGAAGAAAGAGAGGGATCCCTATGAAGATTGCCATCATCGGATCAGGCCGGATGGGAGGAACCTTGGGGAGAAAATGGGCGGAGCACGGCCATGCCGTCATGTTCGGCTCCCGCGATCCGGAAAGCGAAAGAGTCCTTTCCCTGCTGAAATCGGCACCTCGGGCGAAGGCCGGAACGGTCCAGGAAGCCGCTTCCTTCGGGGATGTCCTCGTACTGGCCGTTCCGCCGGAAGAGGTAGAGCGCACCCTCGGGTTGGCGGGGGATCTCAAGGATAAAATCCTGATCAATCTCACCAATCGGTACGACGGCCTGTCGGCTGACTCCGAGGTAATCCGGCTGGCTCCGAAAGCGCGGGTGGTCCGGGCTTTCCATACTCTCCCCTGGGAGGTGCTGGCCAACCCGCAATTCGGAGCCGCGGAAGCGACGGCTTTCCTGAGCGGTGAGGATTCCGAGGCGAAGGAAGTGGCAGCCTGTCTGGCACGGGATATCGGCCTCGATCCGGTGGATATCGGGGGGGCTGCCGAGATGAAGGAGCTCGAAGCTGTCAACGCCCGCCTGTGGGGGCTTCTTTCTCCGCGGTATGGGCGTGATTATGGTCTGCGAATCCTGCGGCGCCATGCGGAGGGGAACTGACCCTCAGGAAAAACTGGCTTCCTTAACATAATCCTGTGGGGATTTGCCGATCATGGCCTTGAAGTCCTTGCTGAAATGGGCCTGGTCGTAATACCCGAGGTCGAGGGACAAACGAGCCCAGTCCGGGGAGGTTCCCTTCTCCATGAGCTCGGCCGCCTCCTGGAGCCGGTACCGCTGGATGACCCACTTCGGGGTCACCCCTACGTACCGGTGGAACAGCCTCTGCAGCGACCGCGTGCTGAGCCCGAAGCCGGCCGCCATGTCCTCGACCCGCACCATGCTCCGGTTCTCGATGACCCTCTGCAGGACCGCCTGCACGAGCTCCATGTCCGGGTCCGCGGCCGGCAGGCGGTCCAGCAGGAATTGCTCGGCGGCCCGGACCCGGGCTTCCTCGCTGTCGAGCGCAAACAAGCGCTCGGCCAGCCCGCGTGCCTCCTCCCCGAACACCGCCTCCAAGGGGACGATCTCGCCCGTAAGCAGAGAGACCGGCTTCTCCCAGAACGGGTAGAAGCCGCCCGGGCGGAATTTCATCCCGAGGACCTGCCCTTCTCCTTCCAGGTGCCGCGTATAGGTGGCCTTCGGGATGCCGTAGAGGCCCGCGAACGTTCCGCCCTTCTCCCGCTCAAAGGACAAGTTCACGTTCGGGTAAGAAAGGATGGTCTGCCGGTACGGGGCTTGTCCCCGCAAATCCCAGCGGACGACCCAATAATGCTCGAGGAAAGAAGAGAGACGCGCATCCGGCTCAAACCGGGCCAGCGCAAAATGCTTAAAGCCTTCCTCGGCTTTCAGGATGCCTTTGTCGGACGGTTGGTTAAGAGGCTGCAAGACGATTCCCTCCCGAACGGGTGTTTGTTTTTGTCGCGTTTTTACAAGCCAATGCGGCTGGGGTGCTTTATAGTAAAGACTAGCGGCAGGAGGATGGATGTGCAAGACCCATTCGATAGAGCCGATGCTTATTTTTGCGGAGGAGGCTGTCTATTATGGAAGATCTCAAGTATGTGATGTATATCGGGGCTAAGCCTGAGAAGGTATGGGAAGCCTTCGTTTCGCCGGAAGGAGTCAAAGCGCTGTTCTTTGGCTGCCGGCTCGAATCCACCTTCGAGGTGGGGGCTCCGTACCGGTATGTCGGGCCTGGGAATGACGGGGACGAGACCGTTCATGTGTATGGCGAGGTGCTGGCCTTCGAGCCGGGGCGGATCATGAGCTATACGGAGCATGCGGGACCGTCCTACCGGGAGAATCATGCCGAGCTGGAGACACGGGTGACGCTGACCTTGGAAGAGGTTGGTGGCTGCACGAAGCTTACGCTCGTGAACGACCGGTGGCCGGACAGCCATCCTTCCTACGAGAACACGAAAGAAAGCTGGCCCATGATTCTGAGCAACGCCAAATCCTATGTGGAAACCGGCAAGACGCTCGATTTTGGCTGGTAGGAAGAGGCCATTCCCGTTCCGTTGGGGATTGAAAATGATTTTGGCACGGCCAGTGGGTTCCCTGTAGGGACCTTACTGGCTTTTTCTTGGTTTTAATAGGACATAAGACACCGCGGAAAGAATTGTGCCATAACTTGTTGACAAGACACCGAAAGGTGTCCTATACTAAAAGTGTCACCAGATGGTGTCCAATACTCAAACATCTTTGTTAAAACTTACGTTACACAAATAGGAGAGGGTGTTGTGAGCGAGAACAACCGGCTGCGGGATGTATTTGACGCGATTGCGGATCCGACCAGGCGCCGGCTGATTCGTCTGTTGGCCGAGGCGAAGGAGCTCCCGCTCCATGAGCTGACGGAACAGTTTCCGATGGGCCGCACGGCGGTATCCAAGCATTTGACCATTCTGAAAGAGGCCGGCCTGGTCGTAGACCGTAAGGTCGGCAGAGAAACGCGGTTCCGGCTGAACGCCGCGCCGCTCCGGGAAATCCAAGATTGGGTAAGTTTCTACAGCCAGTTCTGGAATGCGAATCTGCTGCGCTTAAACCAGTTATTAGAGGAGGAAGAAGAATGAGTATGACCTTGACCTTGGATTTTCAGTATAAAACCTCAATGGAGAAGCTGTGGACCGCTTTAACGGATTCCAGCAAGCTTGCCAAGTGGGTGTGCAACATTCATACCGGCCAGGCCATGGAGAATAATTTTGAACCTGTCGTGGGACACCGGTTTCAGTTCCGTACCGAGCCGAACCAATGGTGGGACGGCGTAGTGGAGGGAGAAGTGCTGATCGTGGAGGCGCCAAACCGGCTGTCCTATACGTGGGCGAGCGGGGGAGAGAAGCACACGGTCACCTGGACGCTTCAGGAGCTGGAGGACGGCAAGGTTAACCTTCATCTGGAGCAGGCCGGCCTTTCGAACGAGCAGGCCCTTCAGGGAGCCAAGTTTGGCTGGACCAAATGGTGCGGCGAGCTGGAGAAGGTAGTGGAAGCTTAACCGATTCCCTGGCGGGGAGTCATGGAGAGAGAAGGAGAGATGGACATGTCCTATGTCGTTGATTTCAAAAACGTGTCTACAGCTGGTTTGGAGTCTTCCCCTGTAGCCGAAGCGCTCGCGGGGCTGCGTGCTAACGAGGCCCGTTACTTTATGAACAAGTACAAGCATGAATTTACGGTCGTACCCGCTGACGAAAGCCAGGAGACCCTGGATTATGTGAACCGGATTCTGAAGGAAGAGCGGGGGCTGGAGTTTGCGGCCAAGCCTTTGGAAACGTCGTCTTTGCAAGTGGAAAATATTAAATGGACCTTCGTTTTTTATGAGGATGGCCTTGCGGTCAACGTCCTTTATACGGTGGATGACCCTAAGAAGCGGGCCGTCGGGTTTAAGCTTTCGGAGGGGATGGAGGTTCCCCAAGAGCTGGAAGGGAAGTTCAAGTTCGCCCGGCAGAAGTCCAAGCTGGCTGGAACGATCCGGGGTTCGTTTTTTGTCATTAAGGGTGAATATTAAAAGCAGGCGCATACGCAAGCGCGCGGCAGTCGGGACTATTATTCGGTCCAGGGCTGCCGTTTTTGCTGTGAGACGAGCCTGTCGAAGCCTAACCGGAAAAAGAAGCAAGAGCTAGTTGACTCTCCCCTTAGAGGAGGGTCTACACTGGGAACAGAATCGGAACCGACGGACTTAAGTAAGAAGCCGGAGCGGTGCCCGTTCAGGAAAGGAGGAGAGGATAATGCCCTACACCGTCAAGGAAGTCTCGGAGCTGTCCGGGGTGACGGTCAAAGCCTTGCACCATTACCATCGAATCGGGCTGCTGCTTCCGTCCGGGACGACGGAGGCGGGCTACCGGTTGTATGGAACCCCCGAGCTGGAGCGCCTGCAGCAGATTCTGTTCTACCGCGAGCTGGATTTTCCGCTCCCGGAGATCGGCCGGCTGCTGGAGGGCCAGCCGGAACGGGAAGGGATTCTGACCCGGCAGAGGAAGCTGCTGCTGGAACGAAAGAGCCGGCTGGAGCGGCTGATCGGCACGCTGGAGGCCACTCTCGCGTCCGCCAAGAAAGGAGAGTCTATGGAGAACCGTAACTTATTTGCAGGCTTTGAGAAGAAGGAGCAGTGGGAGGAAGCGCTTCAAGACCAGGTTTCCCACTTGAAGGAGACGTACGGCTACGACATGCTGGAGGAGAACCCGATCGACGTGGAGGAGATGAACGCCCAGGCGGCGGAAGCCGTCCGCTACATGAACGCCATGGCTGAGCTACTGCGGGAAGGCAGCCGCCACGACAGCGGGGAGGCCCGGGAGCTGATCCGCGGGCATCTAGCTTTTTTGGCCGATCACGGGCATGCCCTCACCCCGGCCGATTATGCGGCCCAGTGCCGGTTCTTCCTCGGAGACGATTTTCACCGGAGCATGCTCGAGGCCCAGCAGACCGGGCTTGCTTATTACCTCAGCGCGGCAGCCGAAGCTTATGCGGCCGCTTAACCGGATGGTTAGGGGCATCACCCCACGACGAGAAACCGCCTGCTTCGCAGGCGGTTTTTTGCATTCGCGAATATAAAGTGGGGCCAACTAAGCCTTGTCATCCGGCTTCTCCTGGCCGTTCGCCTGAAGCTCGCGGAGGTAATCGTCCAGCTGGTCGAAGCGGTCCTCCCAAAGGCGGCGGTAGGACTCCAGCCACGAATTCAGCTCGCTGAAGGGCTGCGGCTGCAGCCGGTAAATCCGGCGGTTGGCGCTTGGCTGCACGCCTACCAGGCCGGAGTCGCTCAGCACCCGCAGGTGCTTGGAGACTTGCGGCTGCTGCAGGCCCAGCTTATCGGTAATTTCCCCAACCGTGAGGGGGCCGTCTCGAAGGAGCTCCACAATGTGCAGTCGGTTGGGCTCGGCTAGCGCACTCAAGGTTGTCATTTTCACGCCCATGCTCTTCGTCTCCTTTCTGACGTGTCCAGGTTGGACTTGCGGGCAAACGCAGGAATTAAGTCGTGACGTGGGTCGGTCCCAGCATATGCAGGCGTTTCAATTGGGTCGCCATGTACTTGGGGGTATAAGGCATATCCGTTTCCAGCCACTGCATGATAATGCCGAGGTGGGCGGAGGTGGTGTAGCGGATAATCATCTCCCGCGGCACCTTCAGCCGGCTGTCGTTCGGAACGGCCAAGGTCGAGCGTTGGTAGAGCGCTTCGCGGATAACCTCCTCAAGCCGTCCGGCAAAACCGGGCAGGCCATTCGGGCCGAGCATAACCTTGTAGAAGCGGGACTGCTCCGCCATCACCTCGAACTGCCGGATAAAGGAAGGGGGAGGGGCGTCGGCATCCAGATTGAGATCGGCCCCGCCGAAGGACGGAGGAAGCTGCACCGCTTCACGGAATTCCTGCAGCCTCTCGTCCACGAGCTTCTCCAGGAGATCGTATTTGTCCTGGTAATGAAGGTAGAAGGTGGCCCGGTTGATCTGGGCCCGCCCGGTAATGTCACGGACAGAGGTTTGATCAAAGCCCTTCTCGTCGATCAGCGAGAGGAGGGCGTCTTTGATAACGGATAGGGTACGCTTCATTCTCGGGTCAATCGGTTTAATCGTTGGGGACATAAGGAGCTCCTTTGTCTAATAAATAAGCTTTGTTCGGCGCCGGGAGCATCAATTGTCGAGTATGCGACACTTCGAAGGAAAGTGACGGTTGCCGCTCTCCTCTCTTTCTTCTATTGTATACAACACGGCATTGCTTTTGCAACAGGATGTCGATTAAAAGGAGAAGGAGCGAAGGGAATGATGAAGGGGGAGTCAAAGCTCCGTCTGACGGGAGCCGGCCTGCTGACCGGGATGATGCTGGCCACACTGGACCAGACGATTGTGACCACCGCTATGCCGACCATTGTTCAAGAATGGGGAGGAGGGGACCGGTACAGCTGGGTGTTCGCCGTTTATATGCTGGCTTCCACCTCTTCCATTCCATTGTACGGGAAGCTTGCCGACCTGTTCGGGAGAAAAAGGATGTATCTCCTCGGGATGCTGCTCTTCCTAATCGGGTCCTGCCTGTGCGCCGCGGCGGATTCGATGACGGGCCTCATCGTCTTCCGGGCGGTTCAGGGACTGGGAGCCGGGGCGATTATGCCCGTTACGATCACCATTGCGGCGGATATTTATTCCCCGGAGGGCCGGGGGAGGTTCATGGGGTTGTTCGGGACACTTTTTGCCGTGTCCAGCCTGGCAGGCCCGACGGTAGGCGGCTTGATCGCCGATTACGGGCATTGGAGCTGGATTTTCCTGATTAACCTGCCGTTTGGCGCAGCCGCTATGGCCATGGTGGCGGCGGGGCTGAAGGAAAATGTACGCAGCGGGCACAAACCTTCCATCGACTGGTCCGGCGCCTTGACGGGGACAGCCGGGATCGTCTCCCTGCTGCTTGGGCTGGTCCGGAGCGGGGGCTCGGCGCCTTGGGGGTCTCCCGAGGTTATCGGGCTTCTGGCAGCGGGCATTCTCCTGCTGGGTCTCTTCGTCTGGAGCGAAAGCCGAGCGAAGGAGCCGATCCTTCCCCTCTCCCTGTTCCGAAACCGGGTCATTGCCTTCGGAAGCCTCACCGGCTTCTGGATGAGTGCCGCCATGTTCGGCGCCATCGCTTACCTTCCGCTGTTCGTTCAGGAGGTCATCGGGGTAAGCCCTTCGATGACCGGCTACATCCTCGTTCCCCTGATGCTGGCCTCGGTGGTCACCTCCACCCGGAGCGGGAGCCTAATGAGCCGGTTCTCTTACCGCACCATTCTGGTTGGCAGCCTCCTCGTGATGATGACCGGCCTGGTTCTGCTCGGAACCATGGGGACCGGAACGGCGAAGGCGCAGGTGATCGCCTTCATGATCGTCACCGGCCTCGGCATGGGCGCCGTCTACCCGGTACTCGGCACCTCGGCCGCCGGCGCGGTCGGCTGGGAGCAGCGGGGAGCGGCTTCCTCTTCCTCGCAGTTCTTCCGCTCCATCGGGGGCACGGTCGGGGTCAGCGTGCTCGGGAGCCTGCTGCCCGCCGGCATGGGAGGGGCCGAGGGGGCGGCCGGCGTGGACAAGGCCGTCTTGAGCGAGGCGTTGACCGGGATCTTCCAGCTGGGAGCGGTTTTCGCGGCGGCGGCCATGGCCGCTGCCCTGCTGATCGGCGGAGCACGGCTGGTCCCTTCCGGCGGCCGTACGGCGGTGGAGAAAGCGGAAGGGGGCCGACATAGTGAACCCGGCGGAACAGGGGTATAATGGAAAAATAAGCCGAAAGGAGAAGAGTCATGGAATGGAACTACTATAATACCTTCATTACCGTCTCGGCGGACTGTCCGGCGGAAGCGGGCACCGTTCCGGCCGGGAAGAAGGCGGGCCGGACCAAGCCGGAGATCGAATTCGAGCTGCTTTCCGCCGAGCCGTACCGGTACACGCAGGAGGAACTGCTGTATGAGGTTCATGTCCGGCACAAGGAGATTCCGGAAGAGGAGCAGGCCGCCCACGGGACCCGGCTCCGCGACGAGTTCTACCAGAAGCCTCAGCCCTGCCTCCGGGCCTCCATGCTTCCGAAGAAGTACGGGTGGGGGCTTCATTTCGATGGGGAGGGGCGGATTTCCCTGTATCCGGTGGAGTCGCCCGACTACCGGCAATTTGTCGAAGGGAAGAGGGGGACGGTACGGCTGCTTGCCGCTATGCGCAACAGCAGGAAATAGCGGGAAGGCTTGCCCCGGGCCAACTTAGTTAGCCCCCTCAAACGGTCTGGCGCCCAAGGAAAAAAGCTACGGACAGGCAAAACTGTTTCTCTAGACCCACCCGGACGCGGCTTTGTATAATGACACGGTACCGCCAAACCGAAGGGGGATCATCTTTATGGAGAAGCAGGAAGCCGGGCGCCTGGCCGAAACCGGTGCCTGGATCGGCACAGCGGCTTATCTCATTCTTTCCATATTTAAATTGACGGTAGGCTACGGGGGCCGGTCCGAGGCCCTTACGGCGGACGGTCTTAACAATACGACGGATATTATAGCCATGCTGGCGGTGATCATCGGTCTGAGAATCGCCCGGAAGCCGGCTGACCGCGACCACCGGTACGGGCATTCCCGGGCGGAGACGATCGCCTCGCTGGTCGCTTCCTTCATCATGGCCGCCGTGGGGATCGAGGTGCTGATTGGTGCCGTTTCGAAGCTGGCGGGCGGGGAAGTGGAGACGCCGGGCTGGACCGCGGCCTGGGTGGCGCTGCTCTGCGCGGGCGTCATGCTGGCCGTTTACCGCTTCAACCTCCTCCTGGCCCGCCGCACGAACAGCCATGCTTTGAAGGCGGCCGCCAAGGACAACCTGTCGGATGCCTGGGTCAGCCTGGGGACGGTGGCGGGGATTGCGGGTGCGGCTCTCGGCCTGCCTTGGCTCGACGGGGTTACCGCCGTTCTGGTCGGTCTGCTCATTTGCTGGACGGCGTGGACCATCTTCAAGGAGGCCTCTCACATGCTGAGCGACGGCTTCGACGAGACGGAACTCGAGAAGCTGAAGTCGACCGTGCTCGGGACGGACGGCGTGGAGAGGGTCAAGGACATCAAGGGGCGGATTCACGGCAACGAGGTGCTGGTCGATTTGGTGATCGAGGTGGACAAGGAAATGAGCGTGTGGGACAGCCACCTCATCACGGAGAAGGTCGAGCAGGTGCTGCAGGAGGAGCATAAGGTCAAGCAGGCTCATGTGCACATCGAGCCGCATTAAAGGCGGGGATACCTAACGCAGGTTTAGGGGCAGCGGGGGAAGATAAAGCACAGGACAGGACCGTTCCGGGGTGGAGCGGTTTTTCTTTTGCCCATTAAGAAAAATCGGGGTTGAGCCGTTGACAAAAAGGTGAATTGGTCATATAGTTAATTACATGAGTAACTAACCAGTTAGGTGGTGGGAAAATGGCCTCGTTGATGGAGGAGGGCCGCCCGATTTTTATGCAGATTGCCGAACGGATCGAAGATGACATCATACAGGGCGGACTGCCCGAGGAGTCGCAGGTTCCTTCCACGAATCAATTCGCCGCTTTTTACCAGATCAACCCGGCTACGGCGGCGAAGGGCGTTAATTTGCTGGTGGACGAAGGCATATTGTACAAGAAGAGAGGGATCGGCATGTTCGTGGCGGAGGGCGCGCGCTCGAAGCTAATCGAGAAGAGGAAGGACCAGTTCTACGAGCAGTATGTGGTCGCGATGATGAAGGAGGCGGAAAAGCTCGGCATTTCGGGCGAGCAGCTCGCCGATATGATTCTGAGAGGAGAGAGAAGCCGATGAACCCGGTCGTGGAAGTACGCCATCTAACCAAAACCTATGGGAAGATAGACGCGGTGAAGGATGTCAGCTTTAAACTCGAAGAGGGCAAGATTTATGGTCTGCTCGGCCGCAACGGAGCGGGCAAAACGACGATCATGCACATGCTCACCGCCCAGCTGTTTGCGACAAGCGGGGAGCTGAAGGTGTTCGGGCAGGCCCCGTACGAGAACGAGGAGGTGCTCCGGCGCCTGTGCTTCATCAAGGAAAGCCAGCGCTATCCGGACATCTTCCGCATTGTCGATGTGCTGGAGAGCGCGGCATCCTTCTTCCCGAACTGGGACCGGGCGTACGCCTATGCGCTGGTGGAGGATTTCCGGTTGCCGCTCGACCGCTGGATGAAGAAGCTCTCACGCGGGATGCTTTCCGCCGTCGGGGTCATCATCGGCCTGGCGAGCCGGGCCCCGCTTACGTTCTTCGACGAGCCGTATCTCGGCCTAGATGCCGTCACCCGCGCTTTGTTCTACGACCGGCTGCGCGAGGATTACACCGAGCATCCGCGGACCATCGTGCTCTCCACTCACCTGATCGACGAGGTCAGTCCGCTGCTTGAGCATGTGCTCGTGATCCGGGACGGCCGGCTGATTGTTGACGAAGACGCGGATAACCTCCGGGGACGGGCGGTTACGGTCATGGGGCCGGCTGCCGGGGTAGAAGCCTTTGCGACCGGCAAGGAAGTAATGGACCGCCAAGCGTTCGGCGGCATGCTCACGATGACGGTGATGGCCCCGGGCGGAGAAGCCGTCCGCCGGCAGGCCAAGGAGCTCGGTCTCGAGCTGTCTCCGGTTTCCCTTCAGCAGCTGATTGTCCGATTGACGGAATCCCCCACTCCAGCGAAGGCGGTGAAAACCCTATGAACCGGATGAACAGTGTGTTGCGGATGCATGCCCGGGACAAATGGTCGTGGATTTACATCCCGTGGCTTATTCTCATGAGCAGCTTTGTGATCAACCTGATCATCAGCTCCCTCGTTCAAGTGGAAGGCGGGATTACAACGGGAGGACTCGCCTCGATTTTCTGCTATATGCTGGTGGCGGGGATTATGACCATTAACAATACGTTTCCCTTCGCCCTCGGCATGAACGTCAGAAGGACGGATTATCTAATAGGCACCGCCGCCATGGCGCTGCTGGTCAGCGCAGGGACCGCTCTCGCGATCTTTCTGCTTGCTTATGTCGAAGGAAGGCTGATCCCCGGCTGGGGCGTTTCGCTGCACTTCTTCAGCCTGCCGTTTCTCGAAAGCCTGAGCCCCTTTACCCGTCTCGCCATTTTCTTCGTGCTGGTTCTCTATATGTTCTTCCAGGGCTTTGCCATTGCGAGCGTGCACCGGCGGTTCGGACGCAGCGGCATGATGGTTCTGTTCGGCGGGCTGCTGGCAGCCGGTACTCTCTTCTCGTACCTGGCTTCGGCTAACGGCTGGTGGGTGTCCATCGGAGGGTGGCTCGTTGACCATCACAGGGAATTGTTCTGGTGGACATTGCCGGTGACGATGCTGTATATGCTTGTCTCTTACGGGCTGCTTCGGCGGTCTACGGTGTAGAGCCTGGATCGGAACGGAGCTCGTCTCTAACAAGCGGTCTTTCTATAGACGGCTTGTTTTCTTTCTTGCAGGGGATGGGCCTGCATGGTACAAAAGGAAGACAAGCGGCCTCGAAGCGGCAAAAAAAAGAGAAAGCTCCTCTCCAACCCTGACATAAGGCTGTCAGGGTTCCCGGGTTAAGATGTAGAAGTAAAGCTTAACCAACTAACCAACTATTTTGAGGAGGCCTTTCCCATGACAACCGTTCCTTCCAATCGTACCGCAGCTGAAGCTGAAATCCGCCCATTCCGAGTAGACATTCCCCAGTCGGAGCTTGACGATCTCCGCCTGCGCCTGTCCTTGACCCGCTGGCCCGAAGCCCCGAAGGATGCCGGCTGGAAATATGGCGTCTCGCGGGACTATGTTAAAGAATTGGCCGCTTATTGGGAGCGCGGCTGAATGAATTCCCTCAATTCCTCACGACCCTGGACGGGGCGAACGTTCACTTTCTGCATGTCCGTTCCCCCGAGCCCCATGCGCTGCCTCTGCTGTTGATGCACGGATGGCCCAGCTCGGTAGTGGAGTTTCTCGAGATGATCGGGCCGCTCACCAACCCGCGGGCCTACGGCGGGAACCCGGAGGATGCCTTTCATGTGGTCATCCCCTCCGTACCCGGCTTCGGCTTCTCGGGACCGGAGGTCGAAGCCGGCTGGACGATTACCCGGATTGCCCGGGCATGGGATGAGCTGATGAGGCGCCTTGGGTATGAGCAGTACGGGGCTCATGGGAGCGACTGCGGAGCGCTGGTCGCCCGTGAGCTCGGAATCCTTAAGCCGGAGGGACTGCTCGGCATTCATGTGCTGCAGCTGTTCTCCTTTCCGTCCGGGGATCCGGCCGAAATGGCTGGTCTATCGGAAGAAGACCACAAACGGCTGCAATTTCTCGGAGCCTTTCAGGAAAGGGCCGGGTTCAACGCCATTCAGCAATCCCGGCCGCTTACGCTGTCCTACGGTTTGGCGGATTCCCCGGCCGGTCAGCTTGCCTGGATCGCCGATCTGTTCAACGGCTTCGGGGATCATGTCGATTTCATCGGCCGGGATGCCTTTCTGACGAACGTGATGCTGTACTGGCTCACCAATACGGCAGAGTCCTCGTCCCGCTTGTACTATGAGAATGCGCGCAATCCGGAAGCGGGGCAAGGGCCGAATACGGCTCCGACCGGTGTGGCGGTGTTCGGTCACGATTTCAAGACCATCCGGCCGTTTGCGGAGCGGGACAACCTCAACATCGTGCATTGGTCGGAGTTCGAGCGGGGAACCCACTTCGCGGCAATGGACGCTCCCGACCTGCTGGCGCCTGATATTCGCAAGTTTTACCGGCGCTTCCGCTAAAGGGCTGCTCTCCGCAATCCTATCCACTAAAAGGAGGCCTACGCATGAGCCGCGCTAAACCCGTCCGCCCTCAGGCGCATGAGAGTCCGAGCCTTAACCGGAAGGTCATGAGCCGCCGAGCCTTGAACCGCGCGCTGCTTGCCCGGCAGCTGCTGCTGGACCGTTCCCCGCTTTCCGCCCTGGAAGCGGTTGAACACTTGGCCGGGCTGCAGGCGCAGTCTCCGACCGCGCCGTATTATGCGCTTTGGGCAAGACTGCAGAACTTCCGCCACGAGGAGTTGAGCGGGCTTATCCAGGAGAGGAAGGCGGTCCGCCTCGCCCTGATGCGCTCCACCCTTCACCTGGTGTCCGCTGCGGACGCCAGGGAGCTGCGCCCCTGGGTGCAGGCCGCGCTGGACCGCGGCCTGAAGGGAAGCCAGCACAGCCGGTACCTCGAAGGGCTGGAGCGCGAGGAACTGGCCCGGGAGGGACGCCGCCGGGTCGAGGAGGAGCCGCTTTCCTTCCAGGAGCTGGGCAAGCGGCTCCAGGACCGGTGGCCCGGCCGGGATGCGGCCGCCCTCTGCGCGGCGGTGCGTACCTTCGTGCCGCTCGTTCAGCTCCCGCCGCGCGGCCTCTGGGGCCGGAGCGGCCAGGCCGTGCACACGTCCGCCGAATCGTGGCTGGGCAGGCCGCTTGCCGACGTACCGGACCCGGCCAGGTGGATTCTCCGGTACCTGGCGGCCTTCGGCCCAGCCTCCGTTAAGGATGTGCAGGCCTGGTCGGGTCTTGCCCGGCTCGGTCCGGAAATGGAGAAGCTGCGTCCGAGGCTGTCGGTCTTCCTGGATGAGAACGGCGTAGAGCTGTTCGACCTCCCGGACGCCCCTCGGCCGGAAGAGGATACGCCGGTTCCCGTCCGGTTTATGGGAGAGTTCGACAATAGTCTGCTTTCCCACGCCGACCGTTCGCGGATTATCGGGGAAGAGGAACGCAAGCGGGTGATTACCCGTAATGGACTCGTGCACTCCACCTTTCTGGTGGACGGGTTCGTTGCCGGAACGTGGCGGATTGAACGGGCCAAAGGAAAAGCCCTTCTCACCGTGGAGCCCTTCACTCCTCTCTGTTCAGGGCAGCGGGAGGCGATCGAAAGCGAGGGGCGCCGGCTGCTCGGTTGGGCAGCTGAGGAAGAAGCGCCGGAGTTCCTTTTGGCCAATCCCGTAAAGGAATAAACAACAGAACCCAATCCATACGTAAGGAGAAAGCCGCATGAAGCTAGACCGGCTGCTTGCCATCACGATGACTTTATTGAATAAGACCCGTGTGAGCGCTGCCGAGCTGGCCGAGCGCTTCGAAGTGACCCCTCGCACCATCTACCGGGATATGGAGGCGATTAACCTCGCGGGCATTCCGATTGTGTCGTTTGCCGGTTCGGACGGAGGCTATGAGATTATGCCGGGGTACCGCCTCGACAAGCAGCTCTTGTCCATGGACGACTTCTCCTCCATCATCAGCGCCCTTCGCGGAGCCCGGTCCGCGACCGAAAGCACCGAGCTCGACCGCCTGCTGGAGCGGATAGGAGCCCTGGCTTCGGGAGAAGGGGGCTCCGGCAAAGCGGGCAACGTGGATTTGGATTTTACCCCGGTTCCGAACGACAAGGAGAAGATAGGTCCGCTCCGGAAGGCGATGAAGGAGCTGCGTCTCGTGAGGTTCGGCTATTGGGATAACCGGGGAGCGGAAACGGTCCGCACGATGGAGCCGATGGGGCTTTTTCTGAAGGGCTACATCTGGTATCTGTACGGATACTGCCGGAGCCGCTCCGATTATCGGGTCTTCCGGCTGTCTCGGATGACGAACCTGGAGGTCCTGTCCGAAGCCTTCGTCCGCCGCGATTACACCCTGGAGGATGTCGAGAGGCAGTTTATGGCCAAGGCTGACTTCGCCAGGGTGAAGGCGGAGCTTCATTTTCATCCCTCTGTGAGAACCCGGGTCCGGGACGAGTTCGGTTATGATCCGGTGACCAGCCATCCGGACGGCTCCGTGTCGGTGAACGCGAGCTATTCTTCCCTGGACAAAGCGGTCCGGAGCATTCTCAGCTATAGTTCCTTGGTGACGGTGTTGGGACCGCCGGAGGTGCGGGAGGAAGTGCGCCGGCACGTGGCGGAGCTGGCGAAGTTGTATGAAGTGTGAATTTAAAATAATAACCCGAACGCTTCCACCAGGAGGCAATCGGGTTATGCAAGGTTATGGCGGCTTGGGGAGGCGTCCGGCTGGAAGGAACCCGAACCCGGACTGCCGGTGATCGGAGGAGCGCCGTCCCTTCGGCGTCTCTCCCACCTCCGCCGGCAGCCTATTCGGCGGGCCGCTCGAGCAGGCTGTCGAGATGCAGCGTGACCGCAGCCAGCATGTCCTCGGAGGTAACCCGCTCCGGAGCCGCCGCATGGTGAAGGACGAGCCCGTCGACCAGGGCATGAAGCCGCTTCGTCTCCGTCTCGAGGCGGAGACCCGGCTTCGCGAGCCCTACGGCGGCCAGTCCCTCCAGCATCCGGCGGAAGCCGGCGTACAGCTGCTCGTGCACCTCGCGGTACAGCTCTCCGATCGCCGGATCCGAGACGGCCTTGGCCGCGAACGCGAGCCACACCTCGGCTTCCTCCCGGCGCACCTCGTCGAGGGGCAGCAGCTCCGCGATGATCAGGAGAATGTCCGCCCGCGGCTCGCCGGTGTAGGGGAGGCCTTCGATGCGCCGGGTCGCCTGCTCGGAGACGAGCCGCATGGAGAAGGCGAGCAGCTCCGCCTGGCTGCCAAAGTAATGGCGCAGGGAGCCAAGCGACATCCCGGCCTCCTCGGCCACGGTCCGAACGGACAAGCCGTCGAGGCCGGCTCTTCTTATGACGCGCCAGGCCGCCTGGGCCAGGAGCTCTCTTCGTTTGCGGTGATCCACTAGTTTCGGCATGGCTTTATTGTAGCCTATTGTTTTTTAATACGGAAGTGCTATAATAAACCATGGCTTTTAATAATACGATTGTACTAAAAAGGAGGAAGCCCCTTGATTCCCGTTCTCCTGATTGGAAGTGAGATCGCCTTCTGGGTGTTCGTCGCCGCGGGTCTGGCCTGCCGGTACCTGCTCCGCCGCCCGAAGCTCGGGGTAGTGCTTCTCGCCTGCACCCCGGTTATCGACCTGGTTATTCTTCTTACGGCTTACGCCGATCTTCGGAACGGAGGAACCGCCGGCTGGGCACACGGGCTTTCGGCCGTCTATATCGGCGGGTCGCTTGCCTTCGGCAGCCGGATGATCCGCTGGGCCGACCTTCGCTTCGCGCACTGGTTCGCCGGCGGTCCCGCTCCCGTCAAGAAATACGGCGCGGAGCACGCCCGGTACGAAAGATCCGGGTGGCTGCTTCATGCGGCCGCCTGGATCATCGGCTGCGGCCTGCTGTACGGCATGATGCTCCTCGCCGATGAAGGCTCCACCGAATCTCTTCTGAAGGTGATCCGCATCTGGACCCTTGTGCTCGGTCTCGACTTCCTGATCTCTTTCAGCTACAGCCTGTGGCCGCGCCAGCCTAAGCCTAAAGCCGGCACCGGTAGGGTCTAATCCTTGTCGGAAGCCCTCCCCGCCGGAAGCAGTCCGTTTCCTCCTGGCCCTAATCTTGTTTATAGGAAAGCTCCTCCGTAAGGGTTGTTCACCCTGGCTTTACCGATTGACTCCATCCTCCCGCAGTCTCTACAATAAAGACAGGAAAGCGCCCGCGCTTTGCCTGTCTTTCTTTTTTTGCTTGTTCGGGGTAAACGCTTACGTCCGCCATCCGCCGGATGGTTAGGGGAAGAAGGGAGGAGCCGGATGCAGGGGCTTCGGTTTTCGTTCAACAAACGCAGTATCGTGCTGACCTGGTTCCTGTCCTACGCCGTTATTCTGCTTCTTCCCGTGATTATCGGGATCCTCGTCTATTTCGAATCCAGCCGGACGCTGAAGGAAGAGATTGACTCGGCGAACGAATCGCTGCTCAAGCAGGTACGCGAGGTCATGGACAACCAATTCCAGACGATGGAGCGGCTTAACCTCGAGATGACCTGGAACCTGAAGGTGCAGGAAGTGCTTTTTTCCAACAAATATGAGGTGTTCCCGAAGGATTACGAATACGACCTCTACCAGATTTCCCAGGAGCTTAAAGTCTACAAAACGTCTTACTCCTTCATCGACCTGTTCTATCTATACTTGAATGGGGACGACAAGGTCATTCTCCCGGGCACGGTCCGGGGAGGGGCGTTCGCCTATGCAACCCTCCATAAGACCGAAGGGTTTCCCTTTAGCGCTTGGAGCTCCCTGCTTAAGCGGACGAACAACCGGGGCTTCGTGCCCATGTACCGGATCACCGATGACGGCAAGCTGGAAAAAACGGTCGCCTATGTCAGCTCATATCCAATGGAGAAGGACGGGCCCTCGGCCTCCAATGTCATCATGATCGACCAGGCCCGTATTCTCGGGGCGATCCGCAACGTCGAGCTTTTTAACAAGGGCCATGTCTTTATTCTCAACCAAGAAAACCAGGTGCTCGTGTCGAACTCCGATACCGCCGGCGACAGCTGGCCGATCGACGCCTTGGCCGATTCTTCGAAGCTGCTGTATAAGAGTCCCGAAGGGGAAGAATTCGAGGTCATGAAGATCGGCTCGGCACGCTCCGGTCTCCAATATGTCTCGATGGTCCCGCGCAGCCTGTATTGGAGCAAGGCCGAGCATGTCCGCAGGCTGACGTTCATGAGCATGGCGGTCAGCCTGCTCGGGGGCGGTCTCCTCATGACCGTGTTCCTGAGGATGAACTATCATCCGGTGCGCCGGCTCGTTCAGGCCTTTTCCCGGCAGAGCGCATCCCAATCCACGCAGCCGTATAACGAATTCCGCTTTCTGCAGGAGGCGGTGGACCGTACGCTGCTCGAGGTGGATCAGATCCGGATGAGGATGGAGCAGCAGCGTCATGTGCTCCGGTCGAATTTCATCACCCGCCTTCTGCGCGGGAGGCCGGGGAGCGAGATTCCGGTCGCGGAGGCGCTGACAACCTTCGGCATGAAATTCGAATCCGGCGATTTCGGCGTCCTGCTCCTGGTCGTCGAGGAAAGCGCTGCTTTCTTCGAGCGCTTCCCGGACAGCGACGAAGGGAACCGGTGGAAGCTGCTGCATTTTATCGTGATGAACGTCATGGAGGAGTTGGCTAACCAGAACAATGCGGGCTATGCCGCCGAGGTGGACGAAATGCTCGCCTGCCTTGTGAATTTGACCATGGAGGACCGGAGCAAGCAACAGGAGGAGCTGCTCCGCATCGCCCGGGAAGCCCAGGCTTTCCTGGCGGCCCAGTACCACATTCACCTGACCGTCTCGATCAGCGGGATTCACAGCGGGCTGGCGGGCATAGCCCGCGCCTTCGGCGAAGCGGTGGATGCGATGGAATACAAGCTGGTGATGGGGCGCAAGGAGATCCTCTCCTATGGGGAGATCCGCCCCAACCGGACGCGCGAGACGGAGAACGGCTACTATTATCCCCTGCAGGTCGAGCGGCAGCTGATGGGCCATGTGAAGCTTGGGGAAACGGAGAAGGCGGAGGCCTTGCTCCATGACATCATTGAGCGCAACGTAAAGCGGCCGGGAGTCTCCGTTCTCCTTGCCCGGCTGCTCATGATGGACCTCGTCAGCACGATGCTGAAGACGATCGGCGAGACCGGAGAGCAGGGAGAGAGCTTCCTGCAGCGGGGGCCGAAGCCGCTGGAACCGCTTCTTACGGGCGGGACCGTGGGCGAAATGCACGAGGGGCTGACTCTGCTTCTGCGGGAGGTTTGCGAATTTACCGGAGAAAGACGGAGACAAGCGCTCCAGCAGTCCCGCCAGAAGGGCTTGAGCGAGCTGATTGAGGAAGTGAAGGCGTTTATCGAGGGCCATTACCGTGATCCGAACCTGAACGTGACGATGATCGGCCAGCAGTTCGACCGCAAGCCGACCTACCTGTCCAAGCTGTTCAAGGATGGAACGGGGGAGGGCCTCCTCGATTACATCAACAAGGTCCGGGTGGAGCAGGCGAAGGTGTTGATGAAGACCAAGAGCGTGGGGGAAGCCGCTTCCTGTGTCGGCTTCAACGACACGAACGCCTTCATCCGCGCCTTCAAAAAAACCGAGGGCCTTACCCCGGGGAAATACAAGGAGGCGCTGGAGTCCTACCACCATACGAAGGAATAGACGGGTGACGAGGCTGCATGGAAAGCGGCAAGAGGCCAGAGCGGCAGCAGAACCGAAAGGGCCGGAGAACCGCGGTGAGGCCGCGGTTTTTTTGGCGGTATTGCCGATGGAATTGGATATTTTGAAGAGGGGACCGGGAGATTTTTAAGACGGAATTGGCGAAATCGGCGATGGAATTTACGTAAGCGCTATCATAAAGTGGAGGCATGGGGGAGATCCCCGGACAACCGGTCCATCCCGGAACTACAGGAGGTCATAGAGATGAAGTCCAACCGACGCAAGCTCTTATCCATGCTTGTCCTCACTACCCTGACAGGTAGTCTGGCGGCCGCCTGCTCTTCTACCAAAAGCGCAGATCCTGCTCCTTCAACGGGTCCCGACAACAGCTCCGCACCGGCGGGCGCCACCAGCTATCCCTTGAAATCGGCCAAAACCCTCACCTACTGGAGCGAGCTCGCCGGCAACCTGACCGGGGTGAAATCGGCCCATGCCGACGTTCCATTCTTCCAAGACTGGCAGAAGAAGACCGGCGTTCCCCTGAAATTCTCGGCACCGCCGACGAACCAGGCGAAGGAAGCGCTGAACGTGCTGCTGGCGTCGGGCGAGCTTCCCGATATGATCGAATACGACTGGCTGGGGGCGTTCCCCGGAGGGCCGGAGAAGGCCATCAAGGACGGCTACATTCTCAAGCTGAACGATGTAATCGACAAGTACGCCCCCAACCTGAAAAAATATTTGAAGGAGCATCCCGAGATCGACAAGCAGGTCAAGACGGACAACGGCAGCTACTATGCGTTTCCTTTTATCCGCGGCGACGATTACCTGAGGGTGTACCAGGGGCCGATTCTCCGCAAGGACTGGCTGGATGAGCTCGGTCTTCCGATTCCGCAGACGATCGACGACTGGTACACCACCCTGAAGGCTTTCAAGGAGAAAAAAGGTGCGGCGGCCGCCTTCTCCGTCATCAGCGCGCCGCGCCCGTTCAATGAGCTGGGCAACGGGGCCTTTGCCGGGGCGTTCGGCGTCACCCGCGATTTCTATCTGGACAACGGCGCGATCAAGTTCGGGCCGGCGGAGAAGGGGTACAAGGAGTTCCTCGCGACCTTCCGCAAATGGTACGAGGAAGGCTTGATCGACAAGAACTTCGCCACGGTGGACCAGAAGGCTCTCGACGCCAACATATCGTCCGGCGCGACCGGCGCGACGGTTAACAATGCGGGCGGGGGCATCGGCAAATGGATGCCGATTCTCACAGCCAAGGACCCTAAAGCACTGCTCGTGGGAGCCCCTTATCCGGTGGTGAAGAAGGGGGATACCCCGTTCTACGGACAGAAGGACGCCGCCTACTCGCCGGGCGGCCAGGTGGCGATCACGGCCACCTCGAAGAACGCCGAGCTCGCCGCGAGAATGCTCGATTACGGCTATACCGAGGAAGGCCACATGTTCTTCAACTTCGGAACCGAAGGAACCTCCTACAAGATGGAGAACGGCTATCCGAAATATACCGATCTGCTTCTGAAGAATCCGGATAAGCTGGCTCCGGCCCAGGCGATGTCCCTCTATATCCGAGGCAACTACAATGGTCCGTTCGTGCAGGATAAACGGTACATTGAGCAGTATCTGGGCCTGCCTTCCCAACGGGAAGCGATCACCCAGTGGCAGAAGACCGACGTCGACAAGCATAAGCTGCCGGCCATCACCGCCACGCCGGAAGAGAGCACGGAGCTCGGCAAGATCATGACCGACCTGAACACACTGGTCGATGAAATGACGCTCAAGATCATCCTTGGCACCGAGCCGGTCGACGCCTTCGACAAATATGTAGAGAAATTCAAATCCGTTAAGCTGGACCGCGCCATTCAGATCAAGCAGGCCGCTCTGGACCGCTACAACAAACGTTAACAGCCGGAAGGCAGGGGCGGCTTCCGCCCCTTTGCCCCACGGCTGCCGGATAACGGAACGGGATGGGAGGGAGCAGCATGCAGAAGGAACTGAATTGGAATCCGCCGGGCAAGGAAGCCCTCGGCCGGGCCGCCAAGCCGCGCAGCCTGTCCTTCGGCGCCCGGTTCACGCGCGATTTTAAGCTTAACAAGTATTTGTATCTTATGATGATTCCCGTCATCGCCTACTATGTCATCTTCCACTATGCCCCCATGTACGGGGCGGTGATCGCCTTCAAGGAATACACCCCGATCAAGGGGATTATTGGAAGCGAGTGGGTGGGGCTGCGGCATTTTCAGGACTTCTTCGGCAGCTATTATTTCTGGAGGATTCTGAAGAATACGGTCATCATCTCGCTGTACGCACTCTGCTTCGAGTTTCCGATGCCCATCATCCTCGCCATCCTCATCAACGAGCTGAGGAACCGGAAGTTTCAGCGGTTCGTGCAGACGGTGACGTATATGCCGTACTTCATCTCCCTGATCGTCATCTGCGGGATGATCAAGGATTTTACGAACAGCGGCGGGATCATCAATACCTTGTTCACCTACCTCGGGTTCGACGACAAGGCCATGCTGCAGAAGCCGGAAATGTTCCGTTCCATCTACATCCTCTCCGAAATCTGGCAGAAGATCGGCTGGGAATCCATCATCTACATCGCGGCCCTTATGAGCATCGACCAGGAGCAGTACGAAGCCGCCCGCATCGACGGGGCCAGCCGCTGGAAGCAGATCTGGAACATTACCCTTCCGGGCATTCTGCCGACGATCGTCATCATGTTCATCCTCCGCATGGGGAACATGCTGAACGTCGGCTTCGAGAAGATCATTCTGCTCTATAACCCGAGCACCTACGACACGGCGGACGTCATTTCTTCGTTCGTGTACCGCAAAGGGCTTCTGGAGTTCGGCTGGAGCTACAGTTCGGCGGTGGGGCTGTTCAACTCGGTAATCAACCTGACCCTGCTCATTCTGGCCAACAAGATAAGCCGCCGGGTAAGCGAGAACAGCCTATGGTAAAGGGGGAACCGACATGACCACCCGCTACGGAGCCGGAGACTGGATATTCACCATTTTGGTGCACACCGTCCTGATCCTTCTCGTCATTGTCACGTTATATCCGCTTCTGTACGTCATCTTCGCTTCCTTAAGCGACGCCGGACAGCTGATCAGCCACAAGGGGCTTCTTATGAAGCCGCTAGGGTTCTCGCTGGACGCCTACAAGAGCGTGTTCGACAACCCGGCGATTCTGAAGGGCTACCGCAATACCTTGTTCATCCTCGTCTGCGGGGTGACTTTGAATCTGCTGGTGACGTCCCTCGGGGCTTACGTGCTTTCCCGCAAAAACGTCCTATGGAACAAAGTGTTCATCTTCGTCATCGTGCTCACCATGTTCTTCAGCGGAGGGCTGATCCCGCTCTACCTGGTGGTGAAGGGAGTGGGTCTGATCGATTCCTTATGGGCGACGATCATTCCGTTCACCGTGAACACCTTTAACCTGATCATCATGCGCACGGCATTCCAGGCGGTGCCGGAAAGTCTCGAGGAATCCGCCAAAATGGACGGAGCGAACCATTTCACCATTCTGTTCAAAATCATCATTCCGCTGTCCATGCCGGTGATCGCCGTTATGATTCTGTATTACTCGGTCGAGAAGTGGAACGGCTGGTTCTACGCCTCCATCTTCCTCAAGGACCGCGAGCTGTTTCCGCTGCAGCTGATCCTGCGGGAGATTCTGATCGCGAACAATACGGACACCATGTCGTCCGGAGCCGCGGCCGCCGAGCAGTTTCAGATCGGCGAGACGATCAAGTATGCGACGATCATGGTCGCCTCGGTGCCGATCCTCGTGCTGTATCCCTTTGTTCAGAAGTATTTCGTAAAAGGGGTTATGATCGGAGCGGTGAAGGGGTAATGGACGGGGTGGCGGTTGGCCGTGGTTGGACCACCGTCGGTTGATGTCGGACACCGGCCAGGTGACGTGGACAAACCGCTCTGGAAGAGGCGTGCAGCGCGAAACAAGGACTGGACATAGCAAAACCGCGCAAGGCTTGAGCCTTGCGCGGTTTTTTGTATTCGTATGGATCGGTCGCTGCTACAGAACGTTTTCGATCGCGGGCTCGAGCTCGGCCGGGGTGACCGGCGATTCGAAGCGCTTCACGACGTTTCCTTTGCGGTCGACCAGAAACTTCGTGAAGTTCCATTTGATGTCGTTGGTCTTCAACGCTTCGGGCATCCGCTGCTCGAACATGCCCTGCATTTTGCCGCCTCCGGGGGTGCTGACGTCGAAGCCTTCAAAAGGAGCCTCCTCCGTCAAGTAGGCGAACAGCGGATGCTTGTTCTCGCCCAGCACCTCGATCTTCTCGAACATGGGGAAGGTGACGCCGTAATTCACCTGGCAGAAGTCCTCGATCTCTTCGCGGCCGCCCGGCTCCTGTCCGCCGAACTGGTTGCAGGGAAAGCCGAGAATTTCAAGCCCTTGGTCCTTGTATTTCTCGTACAGCTCCTGAAGGCCGCTGTATTGAGGGGTAAAGCCGCACTTGCTCGCCGTGTTCACGATAAGCAGCGCCTTGCCCCGGTAAGCATCAAGCGATACCTCGTCGCCTTTTAGCGACACGGCTTTGTAATCGTACACTCCCATAGGTTATTCCTCCTCGTTGGCAGGGGCGCCCGACGCATCGGCAGCCCCGCGAATAGGTGGAAGCAGCGCCGCAAGCTGCCGGCAAAGCTCCGCTGACTCTTCTGCGTCTATGCCCGAATTTTAACGAATGCGGCTGCAATGGTCAAACGAGAACCGGTGCTCATGCCAAAAACCACGACCTTTCCAAGTCGATCGCGGTTTCAACGGCTGGAGCAGGAACGGGAGGACTTACGGAAATCTATCCCTGTGGCCCTTTTGCGGCCGGAACCCGGGCTTCCCGAACGGGGATGTAGATGTCCATCTGAAGCCGCTCGTGCTTGTCTTGATGGCAGCGTTCGTCATAGAGCTCGAACTCGACGCCCCCGGCGTGCTCGTAGCCCGAGTGGGGGAACCATTCGGAGAAGATGGCTCCCCACGTGCTCTGGATGGACGAGGGAAACTGGTCGTGAGCGACCGGCGGGGTGGTGAAGACGGCGTATTGGGCCGCGGGGAACTCTCGCCCGACCAAGCCCTCGGGAATGTCCTGAAGATGCTCCGCCTCCATTCCGATCAGGTAGGAGAACTGTCCCGTTTCGAGGTCGAAATCCGTACAGACGCCGAGCTCCACGGGGGAATCCTTGTGCACCCGGTTGGGGATGCGGCAGCCGTCGCCGTTCTGCAGATAGGACTGCCAGAAGGCCGGGATCTCCCGGTGGTTGCGGCCGTCCTCGGACGTCGTCCGGAGCTCGTAGCCGATCAGCTGGAATGCGGGCTTGGTTATCATCTTGAAATCCATTTGAATGCCTCCTAAATAAGATGGGATGTAAGGCCGGCTTCCCTGCAGGGCTTGCTGATACCGTTTGGTCTGCAAGCCAAGTCCGGATAAGGCTTTCGCGATGTCCGCCTTCGGATACAGCGGGGGCTGGAAGCCTCTCCTCCGGTAGTCGCCGGGGGTAAGGTGAAACAGCTTTTTGAAGGCTCGGATGAAGGTCTCCTGCGAACGGAAGCCGGAGTCCAGGGCGATGTCGATCAGCTTGTCCCGGGTGTAAGCGATCCGGCAGGCGGCGGTGGCGAGCCTTCTTTTGCGGACGTACTCCATGACGGGGTCTCCGGTTAGCGCCTGGAATACCCGGTGAAAGTGAAACTCCGAGAAGCAGGCCCTTCGCGCGAGCTCCCCAAGCGTCAGCTCCTCCGCCAGACGGCTTTCGATATAATCGACCGAGTCCTGGATAATGGCTCCGTATTCCTTGTTCATGTCGGGTGGCTTCCCTGCCTTTCTGGTACCAGTTTACCGGACAGCCCGGCGTTTCTCTTGACGTTTCTTGCGATAGATAAAGGAACCTCCGGTTGAGTTCCCGGCGGGATTAAATTAAACTATTAAGATAGGCTGAACGGCCAACCAAATACTAGCGAGAAAAGGTGATGTCCATGTCGCTGCTTATAGGGGTTCTTATAGGCATCGTACTGATTCAACTGCTAAACCTGTACAAGAAGAAAGCCGACGCCAAAAAGAAAGTGGAAGGGAGTTCTTCCAACGAGCGCAAACCGATCGAGCCTTACCGCTGGACCCCGGACGGGAACGCGGCTGACGCCCCCTCGGATTTTCAGCTGTCCGGCAATGCCGGCGTGCTGAACGAGGAGGAACGGACCGCCGTGGAAGCGGCCGAGGCGGACGAATGGCCGGATAAGGAGGCCAGACCGGCGGAGGAACCCGCTGCGGCTCCGGCGCAGGCCGAATCCCTGCCGGAAGGGGAACGCATCGATTTCAACCGGGCTTCGGAAGTACTGGGATCGGTCGGTGAAATCCGTTCCATGGCCGAGGCCGGAATGATCCTGCAGCGCATCAGCGGGCAGGCTCCGCTGCCCTACTCGACGATTGATTTCGGAAGAAGACGCTATCCGCAGTGCATTTCTATTATTATAGAAGAAACGGACGCCCTTCGTCTTGTCTATATGCTGCAGCCTCTGCTTACGAACGAGCTTCTGGCCTTCGTCGGAACGAACCAGTGGCTCGGGGAAGAGAAGCATGCGGGAGCGGAGCTCGTGGTCGGCCGGGGGGAGACCCAGTTCGATATCGTCCGGCTCGCCCAGACCGATGCCGCCAATTACGACAGCAGCACGGAGGATATCATTACGGGGCTGAAATCCATCGATGCCCGTTACGGCATTTCGATCAAGGCGGCTTCTTCCGATTCGGTAGGCTTTGCTCTGCTGAACCAGCCGAACGATCTCCATACCTTCTGCGAAGAGCTGTACGCCTTCTGTCCCGATCTCGTCGATCAGGGAGTCGGCTCGCTGGAGGCGCTGGAGCAGCACATTGCGAACACCGGCTATATCGAGCTGTGGTGGGATTGATACGATAAACCGGCACCGGCCGGAGGAGACCAACGCATTTGAACCATACCTGGAATTGGATTACCGGGCCCGAGGGGAGATTATTCTCCTCCGGGCTCACTCTGGTTATTCTCGCGCTTCTGCTGGCGATGACCTACCGGCTGCTCGTGACGCGGCGCCGGAAGGCCTATTTCTCGCTGTCCGTCTCGCTCGGCTTCCTTATGGGGGCGTACGGGCTGCCCATTCTGGCCGAATATGGCTGGACAGGGAGCCGGGACGAGCTCGATTATACGGCGCAGGTGATCGAAACCGGCGCATTCGTTCTGCTTAACCTGGGGCTGCTTCAGCTGTACAAAGCCCCGGGAGGCAGGGAACGAATGCGCTTTTACCTGCTTCTTACGGTAGCTCTCGTCCTTCCCGCCCGGCAGTGGGTGCACGCTTACGAGCTTCCGGCTGACGTCCTGCTTGACCTCTACCGCTGCCTCCTTGCCGTATATTTCTTCTTCTCCGTCGGGCCTTTTATCCGGGAGAACCGCAAATACAAGCTGTTCCTGGGGCTCTTTCTGCTCACGGAGCTTATGCATCTCGACAACACATACGGGCACGAAGTGCCGAAGGCTCTTCCCCTGCTGCTGGAGCGGTTCCTGCCCGTGGCGGGTGCTTTTCTCTTGTTCCTTATTTTCCTGAACCGGCTGGTCGAGATTCTCCAGAGCACCTACCGGTCGGCCATTACGGACGGGCTGACCGGCTTGTACAACCGCCGTCATTTCCTGAACGTTCTGGCCCGTTATTTGAAGCACGGCATTCCGGTGTCGGTGGTGTTCTCGGACATCGACAATTTCAAGAAGCTGAACGATACGAAGGGTCACCAGACCGGAGACGACATGCTGGCCGCGGTGGCCCGGATCCTGCAGGAGGAAAGCGAAGAGGCGGGGCTGGCCGGACGCTACGGGGGAGAAGAGATGGTCGTCCTCCTGGCGGATACGTCGGTCGATGCCGGAGCCCTTGCGGAACGGATCCGGAGCCGCGTCGAGGAAGAGACGCAGGTGACCGTCAGCCTCGGGTACAGCACCTACAGCTCGGGGCTTACGCCCGAGCAGCTGATTAAGCAGGCCGATGCGGCCATGTACCATGCCAAGCAGTCGGGCAAGAACCAGGCCGTTGACTACGAGGCGATGGCCGGGCCGAAGGCCAGGCAGAGGAAGCGGGGGTAGGGGAGGCGGCTGAGTGAACCGAATGACCGGCCAGTAGGCTAACGAGCGGCCGAACCCTTAACCCGGGCGTTGGAGTTGCAGATGAGGCGATCTGCAACTTTTTTCTTTTTCCATTCGTCTAAGGCAGCAACGGGTCTCCTAAACGGAAAGAGGCAGGTGAATCAGAGTGAAATGGATGGGCTATGTCGCCCTTGTGGGTTCCATTTGCTTATTGCTGGCCGCCGCATGTGCCGATAGGAAAGCGTCTATTACGAAAAAGAAGCTCGACGAATATGCCGGGCAAATCACCTCTGACATTAAACAAATGGCCCCATCCGCCTCCTGGAGCTTAAGCAAAGACGAAGAGAACGGGAAGGTAAGGGTAGGCATTGCGGAGCTGTCCGATTCCCAAAGGAACGAATTGCAGGAGAAATACGGCGAATGGCTTGAGATTAAACCGGGTCCCATTCCGGTCCCAGCCCCCGACCAGTCCCGTACTTCCGAGGAAGCAAATCTACACTAGCAAAGGTGCCGTTTCCGCAATCCATAAGAAACCTTGCCTTCCTCCGGGTGCTACAATGAAAAGGGTTATACCGATAAGGGAAAAAGGAAGGATGGATCGCAATGGCCAAGCTTATCCCGTTTATCTTTTCAGAGGATGCCCGGGCTCAAGCGGAATTCTACGCAGGGGCTTTAGGCGGGGAAATTCAATCCGTCATGACGCACGGACAAGCTCCGGAGCCGGTCGAAGGGCATCAGGACAAAGTCATGCATTTGTGCCTGTCCGCTGCAGGAGTAACCTTCTTCATGGCGGATTCGCCGGATGCGCTCAGCCGGGGAAACGGCCTGAGCTTGAACCTCGAGTTCGGAACGGCGGAGGAAGGCCGGGAGGCCTTTACTAACCTGTCGGCAGGGGGCCGGGTAATTCACGAGTACAAGCCGGTCTTCTGGGGCGGGCTGTACGGATGGCTGGAAGACCGGTACGGCGTCCGTTGGATGATCAGCTCCCCTGGGGAAGCGGGTTAATCCGAATAACGGCACAGAGTTAGCCGAAACGGAAAGAGGAATCAAGCAGCCGATGCTCGATTCCTCTTTTTCTATGTTGAGCCAGGCGCTGCGTCCCCGTCATTTCTCTGTCAGATGACGATCCTCTGCGGTGGAAGGGGAGGAAATGACGAGAAACTCCACCTCCGCCTCCGACCGGTTCTTCATCTGGTGCGGCGTTCCGGGAGGGACCTCAAGGCCCTCTCCGCCGACCAAAGTATACTCGGTTCTGTCGAGCTCCAGCACGGCTTCTCCGTTCAGCACATAGAAGAATTGACGGGCCTTCCCGTGGTAGTGGCGCACCTCGAACGTGCCGGGCGGCATGCGTTCCTGGATGACGCTCATTCCGGGCTGCTTCACGAGATGCCACCCGTCGCAGGTTTCCCCCCAGATATAATGCTCGGCGGTTTGGCGGCTTGTTTTCATACGTAGGTCTTCCTCCTTCTTAAGCTATAGCGGACGGCCGATCAAGGCCGGGAGACAAGGGCGTGTTCCGGTGGCAGCCGCCGGTTGGCAGGCGGGGGCCCCGGTGATAGAGCCTTTTCCCCATTATACCCCAGCCCCTGCACAGAAAAAAAACCCGCCGTCCGGGCCAAGCCCGTCCAACCGGTTTCTCTTCTTTCTTTAATTCGAGTCATCCGAGCCGCTTAATTGGCCAATTCGGAGTAAGCCTCGTCGCCCATTATGCGGCGTGCGGTGACGTATCGTTTGGCATAGTAGGAATCGCTAAGACGGTTGATGGATACGCCGTACTTGTTCGCGGAATGGGCGAATTGCCCGCCGCCGATGTAGATGCCTACGTGAGAAATGCCACTTCCGTCGGTATTGAAGAATACCAGGTCTCCCGCGCGGAGGTTGCTTTTGGCCACCCAGCTGCCCTTCGCTGCCTGCCCTTTGGAGGTGTGCGGAAGGTCGTAGCCGAGCTGGTCGAACACATACATCGTAAAGCCCGAGCAGTCAAAGCCTCTGGTAGTGGTGCCGCTGTACTTGTAGGCGGTGCCGAGTAAATCGTCTACCGTGTCGCTGAGGGGCGATGCCGATGCCGTGCCGGCCATGATGCCGAAAGACATTACAAGACTCAATGCAAAACCAACAGCCTTTTTCAAAACCAAGTTCCCCTTCCAGAGTGCCTACGAGGTTAGCTGAGGGTTCGGTTGAAGGTACCCTATGACCCCTTGGTTGCAGGATCAATTCACCCAGAGAATGGTTCCCCCGTTTCCCGATCGGGAATTAGGCATTATGCGATTTTTACAACGAGGATAGGTATTCGCCAAAATGATGGGAAATCCTTCTTATTTTTTGAATAAAGTTCTAAAAACCTGTTTCAATAGCAAAAAAAGGGGTATAGGTTCCAAGATAAGGAAGAAGGCTGTCAGAGCCGGTCGAAGACCCATCCGGCTTATCGACAAGATGGGCGGAAGCGGAATTCCTTGAGGGAGCTGTAACTTAATCTCTTCTCGTGTCGTCTATACCAATAGAAAGATATTTCTTGAGGGGGCCACTGTCATGAACCCGTCCAAAATGTTGTTAGCCGCTGCCCTGCTGGCTGTCTGCACCGCCGGCTGCTCCACGCTGAAGACGGCGTCGGAAGGCCCGCTCGAAGTTCCGCCGGCCGTTGCCGCTCCGGCTCCGTCGGCCCCGGCGCCTACCGCCGTGGCGTCCGCGTCCCCGGCGGCTCCGGCTCCCGCCGCCAGCTCCGGCGCCGAGCCGTCCGCCGAGCCTGTGCCGGCGGCCTCACTGGGCGTAACCCCGGCGCGGGCTGTACCGCCGGCTGCGGCCACGCCCGGCGCCTCGCCGGTCGCCGTGACGCCGGTCCCGCCGGCTCCCGCGCCGTCGGGGACGCCCGCCGGGGAGCCGAGCGCCAAGCCGGCCGAGCCGACGCCTGTCCAGGCTCCGGCCGTCCGGATCTCGCTCGACAGCGAGCCCCGACTTGCGGCTCCGACGGAGCGGGGCTCCGGCTTTATGCGCACGCTTCTGACCTACGCGCCGCAGAGCTATACGCTGGCGTTCCGCGAGTCCATGGACCGCGGCAGCGTGGAGAAGCAGCTCACAGAGCAGACCGAAGAAAAGGATGTTCCTTCGGTCAAGCCGCAGCTGACCTTCGAATGGCAGAGCGATACCGTGCTGAAGGTGTACGCCGAGGTAACGGAGGCCCCCAAGCCGGGCTACTCGTCGGACAGCTACACTCTGAACGTTAACGGAGCCCTTACGGCCCGCGGAGAGAAGCTCGCCGATGCGCCGCAGTTTCACGCGGTGCTTCATGTGCCGGAGCAGGTGTGGATTATGAACACCCGGACCAAGGTGGCCAAGCGGGTTTCCTCTTCCGGGGAGCCGTATTTCTACCACTCCCTTGGAGAGCCCTCCCGTTACCTGCTGGCTACGCGTTTCACCGAGTACTGCGAATGCGACGCCGCCCTTCCCCGGCTGTATGCCCTTTATGACACTGGGGAGCAGAAGCTGTGGAAATCTCCCGTTAAGCTTGCGGTCAGCTATACCGGAGCCGGAGAGCTGACCGCCGATTCCAGGGGATTCGTTTACGCGGGGGCGCCGCTTGATCCTTCCGTGCTTCCGGGCGGAGAGGCCTACCGGATCAAGGTGAACGGCCAGGTGTACGGAACCGGGTTCAGCCGGGACCGGTCGACCCTTTTCCTGATTGTCGGGGCAGAAGGGCAGACGCGGAATTTCGACCTGATCGTCACGACGCTTAAAACCGGCAAGCAGGTCCGGCTGCCGGGGGCGTTTGCCGCCGAGCTTCCCGACAACATGGTAAACGACGGCAAGGTTCCGGTAGACCTGTACGATGACGGGAAGCAGGTTACCTTTGCCGGTGTGTCCTCCGACGGGATCGCCGAAATCCGGTTCGCCTACTCGTGGGAAACCGGGAAGGTGGGTCCCTGGAGCCCGCCGATCGGCGATTCGTGGTCCGGCTATAAAGCCTCGGATGACGGGCAGTACCGGATGTTTGCCAATGGGGGGCTCTACCGCGGCGAGGAGAAGGTTGCCGGCGGGGAGGAGCTTGGCTACGGGGGATTCTGGCTGAAGGAGACCCACCGGTATGTATACATGGGCATCGATCCGGCCTCCGGCAAGGAAGGCGCGCCTTGGCGGACCCAGGTGAGGAGCTTTGACGCCGAAACGGGCAAGGAGGAGGTTCTGCTGTCCGGTCTGGAGCAGGTTCAGCTGGTGGGAGCCGCCCCCGACGGGCAGTCGTTGTACCTATCCGGCCGAGAGGACCTGACCCGCGTGTCTCCGTACAACTAAGTAAGGCTTATGCCGCAAATAGGATCAGGCCGTCGTCTCGGGAACTAGGGATGACTAATTTCACTTAAAAAGCTGCCCCTTCGTAGAGTGATCTGCGAAAGGGCAGCTTTTGTTTATGGCTTTTGAAGAAATATCCTCGAAGCGGCTCATCACCCCGATAAACTCGCCGTTTCGAAAGGTATTCGAAACCGGTTAACGTTGTCGGCGATACTTGTGCTCCGGTCGTTAGCGGTTTGTAGGGACGGGGAAAGGGGAAAGACATAGGGAGAGGGCAGGGGAGAAGACACAGGATAGGGCGTAACGAATCGTAGACACCTTATCGTGCTGAATAAGAGCCCCCTGCCGATCTTACGAATCCTGACATCATTATTTGCACTGCGGAGCTCCGTTTTGATCCGAAATTGGTCAATTAGCGCCCTCACGATTCGTTAGAAGAGAAGAAGGGGCATTACGACCCGAATAAGCTTCGTACGATTCGTTAGCCTGCCTGCTCACGGTTCCCTCTGCCGCCAAATCCGCTACGCCGCCATTCCGCTCCGATTCCTATTCACCGCGCAAATCTTCAAAGGGGAAAGGGGCGGGACTCGCCCTCCGAATCTCCACCTTTAGAGGCTCCGCCGGCCTGCCCTTTAGGAGGTCAGCTTCAAGCCGATGGCCGCTGCCAGCACCATGGTGATAAAAAGAATCCGCCTCACGTCCCGGGATTCCCCGTAGAACAGCATTCCGATAATCGCGCCTCCGGCGGTACCGATTCCCGTCCAGACGGCATAAGCGAGCGCCATCGGCAAGGTTTGCATGGCGAGGGTCAGCAGGCCGAAGCTCATTACGATTCCAGTGATGAAGAGCAGGTAGGAGCGGAACCGCTTGGCCTGGTTAAGCTGATTCATGCCCGCCACCGCCACCACCTCGAAGGAGCCGGCCAGGAGCAAATAAATCCATCCCATCAGGTGACCGCTCCTTCCTTGTCGGGATCCCCGGTAACAAATTTAAGCCCGAATACCCCGGTGAGCAGGAGAAGGATGAAGAACACCTTCAGGAAATGGAGCGGCTCGCCGAACACCAGCCATTCGGCCAGCACCGTCCCGGCCGTCCCGAGCCCGGTGAAGACGGCGTAGACCGTTCCGACGGGCAGCTTGCGCGACGCTTTAATCAGAAGGTGAAAGGAAATATAAATGCCGAGGATGGTGGCGGCCCAGGCCAAAGGGCCTTCGGAGTGCTTCAGCCCGGACACCCACACCACCTCAAAAAACGCTCCAGTCAAAACATAAAGCCAGCTGCGGTTCAATGGTCATCCCTCATTTCTATCAGACGGCTGATTATCGGACGGCTGAAAGCGCAGGCCGCGCCAATAGACCAGCCAGCTTGCTTCCAGCCGGTTCATCGAACGTTCCGGCCCGCCGAACAGCATTTCCACGAACAGGCCGTCGAGCAACGCAGCGAATGCAGCGGCCGCCTGCCGGATGCCGACGGCGGGGCTCACTTTTCCCTGCTCCACGGCTTGCCGGAGAGAAGGGAGGAGGAGAGACTCCAGCGTATCGACGTACTGACAACCCAGCTTGCCGATTTCCTCGTGCAGGTGGGGCGGCGGAAAGAACGAAACCCGCAGGAAGAACTTGGTATGGTCGTCCTGCTCATAGCGTTCCCTGCAGCGCACCAGAAACCGGTACAGGAATTCGTCGACCGGCGGTGGGGCGGGATCCTGAAAGTAACGGGAAGCAAACTCCAGCTCCAATTTATAAATATCCCGGTACAGCTCAAGAAAAAGCTCATCCTTTCCCTTGAAGTGGGTATAGATGGACTGCTTCTTGATCCCGACCTCGCCGGCAATGTCCGCCAGGGAAGCTCCTTCATACCCTTTATGGGCAAAATGGGCAAGAGCGGCTTGTTTGATGCGTGCTGAAGTCATTCGCCATCATCCTTCCGAACGTTCGTCAGGAAAGTGTATCACACTTCCTGTCAGGTTTCAAGCCGCTGAAAACGCCAAAACGCCCGCGGATTCCGCGGGCGGAGGCAAGCAGCGGGCGTAGGCGAAGAGGAAGGCTACGCATGAGACTGGATAAACAACCGGTGCTGGGAAGTGATTCCCCACAGGCTGAGGAAAGTACGAATGAAGCCATAGGCCTGGTAGGCCATGAGGGCCCAGAAGCCGGCCCAGATCATCGTCCCGGCGAACACCAGCCCGGAGAGCAGGGCGGAAACCAATAGGAGCAGGGCAGCCACGCTTAGAACCGGAAGCAGGCCCTTAAGCGGGACGAGCAGGGAAGAGAAGAGAGAAGCCCTTTCGGTTCTGCCGAACTGAAGGTGCATGAAGAACAGATGAAGCAGGAAGCCGTAGAGGACATAGCCGGCCAGCCAGGGCAGCAGCGAGCGGTAGGTTTCCGGCAGGGTGTTATAGTGCTCGAGCAGCTTCGTTACTCGGGGGAGCAAGAAGTAGGCCGGCGCGGCGGTCAGAAGCATCTGGACGAGATAGAGCAGGAAGAAGGACCGTCCCAGCTCCCGGATTCCTTTGAAGAAGCGGTAGCCCATGTTGAGGTGGGGATGGCTCAGGGAATAGTACACCCCGGCATTGAGCAGCGGGGTCACGAACATGCGGGCGAGCATTACCGCGAGAAGCATCCACAGGTAGGAATGGGAGAGATCCGTCTTGGTCAGCTGGAACTCCCCTTCGGCCAGAAACAGCTGCACTTGGCTTTTCGAGATTCCCCCGGCATAGCGGTGCATAAGAGGAACGACGACCGATTGGACCATCCGGTACAGCACGATCCCCCAGACGAGCCGGTAGACAAACAGCAGCACGAGGAGGAAGGGCTGGCGGGCCGCTTCCTTCCAGCCTTCCTTGATATATCCTATCATAGCGGCCCCCTCACCATGCGACCCCGCCTAGCAGAGTCTCGATCAGCTTCGACAAGCCGACGTTCCACCGGATGCTCCATTTCTCGTCGACCTCCGTTTTCATAAAGTTGTTGATGTGCTTGTTCTCGAGGATCAGCCGGTGCTCCGGATCAATCGCCACCCAATCCACCGGGGCGGTATGCTGCAGCTTGTAGAGAACCTCATTCGCCTGGCTGTCCCAATCCTTGACCTGAACCGTGCCGTCGAGGAAGTGAAAATGAATCGGAACCGGGGACACCTGCCCGCCGCGCTTGCGGATCAGCACCTCGCTGACATAACCAGAACCCCCGTCAGGGGCATGCTTCGTCCGAATGGAGTCTACGGAATAGTCGGCCATGAGGCCGTTGTACACATACTGATCGAAGAATTCACCCCAACCCGTCTTGGTCACATCCTCGACGGTTTTCTGGAAATCCTCCGTGGACGGGTGCTTGAATTTCCAGCGCTGGAAATACGTCTTCATGATCCGGTTCATGACCTCCGGGCCGGCCTTCTGCTCGATGGCATAGAGCACCAGCTTGGCGCGGGTGTATACATTGTCCGCATACTCATGGTGGGAGCCGAAATCCCAGGAGAAGAGCTTAAGCGGCTTGGGGGTGGTGACGTAGCCCGCCTCGAGAGGCAGATTGGACTTCACGCCGTATTCCTTCTCCATCACCTTGTCCTCGGCATAAGAAGTGAAGCCTTCGTCGAGCCACGCTTCCTCGAATTCGTTGGAGGCGACCATCCCGTAGAAGAACTGGTGCCCGATCTCGTGGACGACGACGCGCTCCAGCTCCAGCGAGGGCTTCTCGTCCGCCGCACCCCACGCCGTCACGAGCGTCGGGTATTCCATTCCGCCCGCCCCGTTGCCGCTTTCCGGCGGCACGACGATGGAGAGGGTGTCGTAAGGATACTGGCCGTACCATTCGCTGTAGCGGGTGAGGGATTTTTTGGCCGCCTGAAGGTAGCGGTTCTTCAGGTCCTTGTGCTTGGGGTCGAGATACAGCTTGATCCGCACCCCCGGGACGTTCGGGCTCGAGAACGCCTCCTCGTAGTAGACGAAGCGGGGCGAAGCCGCCCAGGCAAAATCATGCACGTCATCCGCATAGAAGCGGTACGTCTTCACCCCGTTCTCCTCGGAGGCCGGCTTGGTCGGAAATCCGGTTGCAGCCACCGTGAAAGCGGCCGGCACCTTGATCTTCACGTCATAGATGCCGAAGTCTGAATAGAACTCCGAGTTGCCGTGGTACTGGTGAAGGTTCCAGCCTTCCTCGCTCCGCCCGCGCGTTCCGGCTGTTTCGTACACCGCAACCTTCGGGAACCATTGGCCGGCCATGTAGAAGTCCTCGGCGTAGCCCATCCGGGCGTAAACGGCGGGCATCCGGACCGTGTAGTCCATGAGCACCGTGATTTTCCCTCCCGGGGGGACCGGCTGAAGCAGGGGGATTTTGACCAGGGTGCGGTCGCTACCATTCCCGTCATCCGGCCTCACATATTCCATGCGGGTGCTGAGGTCTTCCCCTTGGGTGGTTTTGATGCTCGTGAGCTCCATGCTCCCGGTGCTGTCCGCTTTCCGCTCATCCTGCCGCAGCTTGCCTCCGGATTCTTTGTTGAAGGTGGTCTTCGGGGATTCGAAGGCGTTCGGATAGAGATGGAAATAGAGCTCGCTGACCGGCTTCGAGCCGGCATTTTGCCAGGTCAGGCTTTGGGTGCCGAGCAGCCTTTTCTCCTCCGGATGGAGAGCCACCGAGATATGGTATTCCACTACGCGGCTGCTGAGAGCGGGAGGGGCCTTCGGCTCCGGCGGCGGAAGCTCAATGGGGGCGGGCTCCCCCACCGCCGGGATTTTGCGTACGGATGTGGGCTCCGACGGGTTGTTCAGCAGCGAGTAGAGGCCTAGCGTCACCACAAACCCGGCGAGGGCGGTCATGATCCACTGCAGCGTGCGGTTGGCGAGTAACGTTTTCATCTTCTTCCCCCCACAGGATTGTCCGCTTGGTCGGACAACTTCGATACAGCATGTATATGTAGGGGGACAAGGGATTATTTCTTCGGGGGGACAAAATCTTTTGGCCGGTCCGACGAAACAAAAAACGACGAGCAAAAAGCACTAAGTCCCTTATCCAAGGAGGCTTAGTGCTTCTGCAGGAGCGACTAACAGAGGTTTCCTTCCTTATCGCTCCATCGCATAGCGCAGCTGAACGACGCCGCCCCCGAGAGGCTTGCAATCCAGCAGCTGCACCGGTTGGCAGCGGTAGTTCTCTCTGTCTGCTATAAGATTTAACCCTTTTCCTTCTACTACAGGGGTTACATTGAAAATCAATTCGTCAACAAGTCCCTGCTCCAAAAAGGAATTGTGGATATCCGCACCGCCGCTGATGAGAACGGTTTGATGGCCTTTTTGCTGCAGATAGCTCAGGGCTTCCTTAGGCGATCTCACCACGGTTGCGCCCTGAATGTCCGAGGCATGCTTGGAAACCACGACGATATCCAGATCGGCAAAAGGGCCCGGGCCGCCGCTGCCGCGCATCCCTTCGAAAGTCCGGCGCCCGACGACGAAATTTCCGGCAGCTTTGGCTTGTGCCGCAAAATCATCAAGTGCTTCTTTTTTCGGCGGGTTCTCAGGGCTGGATTGCGCGTAATTGCCGTTAGCCGTTAAAGTGGCCCATAAAATAGTTTTCATAATCATAATCCTCCTTGTGTTCTATTCCCTATTTTTCGGATTGAGGCGGTTACCCGATCCGGACGATCTTCCTGCACATAGTGGGAGGCATCTTCCAAGATCTCGGTTTCGTTCATTGGCAAATATTTTTGCCACTTGGCCATCTGTTCGAGCGGGAAGCCGGCGCTGTCTTTCGTTCCCCATAAGATTTGTGCAGGCAAATCGGACAGATGCGGCATATTCGATTCTATGTCGGCAAGCCATGCTCGTGCGTGGCGTATCTGCCTGGGAAACACCCAGGTCGGGATCCTGGATTCCGGGGTCGGGAAGGGGTCCGTATAAGCTTTTCGCAGGCTATCCGTGACTTTTTCGGAATGGTATATCCCGTGGGGAACAATGACTTTTGCAAAAAAATTGTACCGGGTCTGAAGCAAGCGCCCGATCGGCCAACCCCCCATAGCAAGGGAGAACCCTTTCATTGGCCAATGATCCGCAGGCCAAGCCCATGTATTCATCACCACGAGGCCTAGTAGGTTATTCCGGTGTCGTACCGCGTAATTCAGGCCGATCGGCCCTCCCCAATCCTGTACAACCAGTATAAAATTCCTTAGATCCAAGCGGCGAATCAGATCCTTAACGGCTTCCGATTGCTCTTGCGGCGTAAAGCGGTAGTCTTTTGGCGCCTTTGACATTCCAAACCCGGGGTAATCCGGAGCAACAAGACGGAATTCCTGGCGCAGTTCTTTTATAACGTTGCGGTAAAGATAGGACCATGTAGGATTACCGTGGAGGAGCAGTACAGCCGGTCCTTGCCCTTCATCAATATAGTGAATGTGCCCATCACGGTAAGGCAGCCAGCGATCGGCGAAGGGGTACTCCTCCCGATCCACTTCAAACGGTCTTTTCATATCCGGCACCTCCTCTCTTCCACTCCTTTCCTTTTCTTGATTTACATCTTAAGTCACGTGTGATACTTTTGAAAAGTAGTTACATTAATGTGCAATAGTTTCAAAAAATGAACTATGGAGTGAGAAAAATGATGGACCGATCCTGCCCGGGCGTTGTGGAACCTATTCTGGAGCTTTTGGATGGGAAATGGATGCTTCTTCTCTTGTTTGAATTGTTTAACGGGACCCAACGTTTCGGAGAATTACGCCGCAAGCTGCAGCCCATTAGTCCCAAAACGTTGACAGACCGCCTTCGTCTGTTAGAAGAGAAGGGGATCGTCACCCGTACTCTGTACCCTGGCGTCCCCCTGCATGTGGAATATGAACTTACCGAGAGCGGGAAAGGCCTTCAGCCGATATTTGAAGCCATGTGGACATGGACGCAGGAATATGGCGCCTCTCTGCGGAAAGAGGCGGAGGAGGCCGTGGAGTAAGCAGACACAGAGTTCCGGCAGGCTGGCGCATTAAGAGATTAGTAGAACCCTGGAAAGAGCGGGCGACCGAAGAAGGAGGTTCCAGATGGAGCAGTCGGAATGGAATGCCAAAGGGGACTATTTAAGCGCGACGAGAGGCTTGTACTACAACGACGACTATCTCGAGTTTCTCATTCGGCAGGTGTGGAAGGCGGACGGGCCGGTTAACGTCATCGACTTCGGCTGCGGCTACGGGTATCTCGGGACGAAGCTGCTTCCGCTGCTTCCTTCCGGATCATCTTATACGGGGGTGGATACAGCGGATAAGCTGCTGGACCGAGGCAGGGAGCTTTTCCGGGAGGCTCCTTACCGGACGACCTTCCTTCATGCCGATGTGCAGGAGAGGAGCTTCCCCCAGAAATACGATTGGGCGGTGTGCCATGCCCTGCTGTTACATGTACCTAATCCCGAGAACGTCCTGCAGAAGATGCTCGACAGCCTCGTGGACGGAGGACGCATCCTTTGCTTCGAGCCGCACTGGATTTCCACCATGGCCGGCTATTCCCTGGACGGAACGCCCTTGTCGGAAGTGGTAAAGCTCGGAATCCTTCAGAAGCTTTTTGAACAGGGGGCGCAGAGGGGCGGCAAGGACGGCAACATCGGGGGCAAGCTGCCCTTGTATTTAAGCCGGCTCGGGGTGCAGCGGATCGAATGCCGGGTGAGCGATAAGGTGAACCTCCTTACCCCGGAAGGGGAGCCGCAACAGCAGGCTGCGCTGTATAACGCTCTCAAGACGGAGGGCTTCGGCGCGGATCCCGGACCGGAGGAGGCTTTCGTCGAGGGCTTGGTCAGGCGCGGCCTTTCCCCGGAAGAAGCCCGGGCCCAGTATGAAGCCGAACGGCATCTGGCGGGCCTGTTTACCAGGGAGAGTGCCCTCACCTGGGCTCCCGGCATGAAAATCACGACCGGCGTGGTGGAACGGCGCGGAGGGGAGGGGGCTGGGTAATCCGTTAGCCTTCCCTGCAGGTGGGAAAGGCCTCTTCGGGACTTCTGTCGGCTGAGCGGGACACTCCCTTTTGGCTGGGAAGTCTGCTACAATGAAGGAAACCACGACGAGAAACGGATGGTGTCCTGATGGAACTGAACAGCAAGGGGAAGAAGCTCGCCCTTAATATTGTGAGCAGCAATGTCAACCATAAAGGCTTCGGCGCCGGATCGATCGACCTGAGCAATGTCTCGAGCGTCATCATCGACGGCGACGAAGCGTATCTCGATAACGGCGCGCTTCATGCTAAGAGCAAGGTCGAGAAGGGAATCAAGTTCTCCACGAACAAAGAAGATGTCCCGAACGGCCGCAAATGCTGGATCGTCTGGGTGGCCGTAGACCGTTCGGAGGAAGGCCAGTTCTACGGCGGCATCGCCGCCTGTGAGATGCTCGTCGATCCCGAAGCCCGCAAAGGCTGGAAAATTCTCGCCGACCACGTCAACCGGATGGACAAGGCGATGAAGCGTCAGATTCTGGTCGATGGGCTGGACGAACGCGAGAAGGCCGCCCTGCGCCGGTATTTGACCGAGTTCAACCTTGAGTGGTGGGAGCGTTCCTCCGACACGCTCAAAGAAGCGTTGGCCTAAAGCCCTCCGCGGAGGCTCGGCTTTGACGCATGCTCCCCTCCGGTTAAGTCTATAGAAATGCAAGCAAACCGCCTTTGGCTAAAGGCGGTTTTTTGTCGTGGAATGGGGTGGTTCTCCCGCAGCGGCAGGCGTTGGGCTATCATCGGGTGGAAACCAGAGGGAGCGGGTCTGCTGCCGGACGGAAAGACCGGGTCGGGCGTAGGTTCAGCAGGCTACTCTGGATGTTCCACCGGAGGCCCCTATATGCCGGCTCTCACAGCCGAACGCGGTTCATCTTGTTGGCGTAGAGCGCTTCCGGCCCTCCGCCCAGATGGTAGGCACCCACGGCGTCCGTGTCCTTGAGCAGGTGGCCGGTGAGAAGGCAGACGGCCGTCTCCTCCCGGTCGATGATCCCGTGGGACACGAGCCGGCGCAGCCCCGCCACGGCGGCCGCCGAAGCGGGCTCGCATCCGACGCCGCTTGCGTCCACCACCGCCTTGGCGTTCAAGATGTCCTCGTCCGTCACGGCCACGGTGACGCCCTTCGTTTCCTGAAGGACGAGGGCGGCCTTGCGCCAGCTGGGCGGGTGGCCGATGTTCAAGGCGGAGGCCCGGGTCGAGGGCGCCGGCTCCGGAACCAGCTCCGCCGCACCCGCTTCCATCATGCGGTGGAAGGGGCTCGCCCCCTCCGCCTGGACGACAGCCACCCGGGGCAGGCGGGGGATGAAGCCCAGCTCGTACAGGTCCCGCAGTCCTTTGCCCAGGGCCGAAACGTTGCTCAGCGCCCCGCCTGGCAGCACGATCCAGTCCGGCAGCTGCCAGCTCAGATCCTGAGCGGTTTCGTAAATAATGCTTTTCTGGCCCTCAATGCGGAACGGATTGACCGAGTTGCCTACATACAGGCCCAGCTCCCCGGCCTGCTCCCGCAGGAAGCGGATGCCGTCGTCATACGTTCCGGCAAAGCGATGGACCACGGCTCCGTAGGCGAGCGTCTGAAGAACCTTATTCTCCGAAACGGTTCCTTCGGGCACATAGACATGAGCCTCCCCTCCCATAAGGGCGGCGTACATGGCGAGGGAGGAGGACGTGTTGCCGGTGGACGAGCAGGCGAACCTACGGAAGCCGAGGAAACGGCCGTGCGAGACCGCAGCCGTCATTCCGTGGTCCTTGAAGGAGCCGCTCGGGTTCTCACCTAGTGCCTTCAGCCACAGCCGGCGGCAGCCGGCATACGAGGTAACGGCGGGCGGGCTGTACAGGCCGGTATTCCCTTCACCCTTCGTAACCAGCGCCTCCAGCGGAAGCTCGGGGGCGATCAGCTCCTTGTACCTCCATACGCCGCTCGCCAGCGGGGTATGCCTTTCGCCCAGCCGTTTGGCGAACTCCCGCTTGAGCTGCTCCGCATCCACTCCCCGAAAATCCTGCACCAGCTCCAGAAGGCCGCCGCAGCGGCATTCGTACCGGATGCTGTCCATGGAATACCTCGTGCCACATTCCGTGCATCTTGCTTTCATTTTGACGGACCGGGCTGTCCCGAATCCTTCCCTCCCCAGGTTCCCGTTGCTAACGGGACTTCTTACGCTTTACACTAGGGGAACTGGAATCATAAATCCAATACAGGTTTTTTCGTATTTCATAACTTATTTTTATATAAAGGGGTAGACAGATGAATCTGCATGCTTTGAAAATCTTCTGTGAGGTTGCCCGCAGGGGAGGGGTTACCCGGGCGGCGGAAGCCCTCCACATCAGCCAGCCGGCGGTGACGGCCCAGCTTCGGACGCTGGAGCGGGAGCTCGGGTTGACGCTTATCGCTCCGAAAGGGCGGGGAATCCTTCTCACGGAAGCGGGAGAGCTGGTTGCGGAGAAGGCGGAGAGGCTGTTTTCCCTCGAACGCGAGCTGGAACGAGGCCTCTTGGATTATAAGGAGGGGAGAGCGGGCCGGCTTCGTCTGGTCTCGACCTTTTTACCGGCTCATTATTTGCTTCCCCAGGCACTCGCGCGCTTCAAAACCCTCTACCCGCAGGTAAAGGCTTCCCTGCAGACGTTGAACTCGAGAAAAGCGGCGGAAAGCCTGCTTCGGTATGAAGCGGATGCGGCCGTAATCGGCGGAGCGGGCTCATGGGAGGCGGACGGATTGACCGGAGAGCCGCTGCTTGACGATGAGTGGTGGTTTATCGTGCCGGAGCATCACCGGCTGGCAGGAAAACGAACCGGTCTCGCCGAAATGCTGGAGGAAGATTTTGTCATGAGGGAGGCGGGAAGCTCCGGCCGTGAAATGCTGCTGGCGGTAGGCCGGATGTACGGGACGAAAGCCCCCAAGGCGGGGCTTGAGGTGAACGGCCCGGGCGAAGCGATCCGGACGGTCGCGTCGGGCTACGGAGCCCATCTCGTCTCGGCGTTGGAGGCGGCGGGACCGGTAAGCCGGGGGGAAGTGAGCCGGGTTTACGTGGAGGAGGAGCTGCCGGTTAACCCCATCGCCTTGTACACGAGAGAGGGGGAGGACCGGCCTCCGGCTGTGGAGCATTTTATAGGGGTGCTGCGGGAAGTTCTGACCGGACGGCTTGATCGGGAATGAAGAAGCGGGAAAGCCCATACATTAGTGACGAACGAAGGCGGAAAGGGCCTGCGGGAATGCGTAGAAGGAGCGGCGAAGCATGGGTGAGTGGGGAAGAAAAATGGGCTCCACCCTTCGAAATTGGAGCTGGTTCAAAAAAACAATGATGCTTTTCAGCTTGATGCTTTTTCTGAGCACGAGCTTCCTGTATCTGACCCCGGCGGGAGCGAGCCTGCGCGAGTTTTCGGCGGCGACCTTTATCGGGACGCAGCACCGTTCCTGGGCGTGGATCTTTGTAGGCCGGGTGAAGCGGGATTTAATGGTGGCGGAGAAGATGGTGCAGGTTTCGGTGATGGGGGATGAGGAGCAGGAACTGGAGCTGATTACGCTTCCGGCTCCGGCCGAGCCTGTCAGAAGGAGCCGGGATGAGCTGATTCGGGTGGAGGATATCTCGAAGCCCTTCTTCAAAGGAAAAATGATGTGGGTCTATGATCCCAAAAGCATCCGCATGGTCGTCACGGCCAAGGCCCCGATGGGGGAGCGGATTACCGAGATGGTGAAGCGTACCGGTGCGGTGGCGGGCGTGAATGCCGGAGGCTTCGACGACCCCGACGGGCTCGGCAACGGCTTCGCGCCGATCGGCATGATCATGTCGGACTCCGAAATCATGTACGCGGATGTGAAGGGCAAGCAGCCGATCGTGGGCTTCACCGACGAAGGGAAGCTGGTGGTCGGCAATTACACGCTGGATGACCTGAGGGAGCTGAAGGTCAAGGAAGCCGCATCCTTCTATCCGCGCGTCATTCTGGACGGCAAACCGCTCATTACGAACGGCAACGGATCGTCGGGCCGCGATCCCCGGACGGCGGTCGGCCAGAAGGCCGACGGCACGGTGATTTTCATTGTCATCGACGGGCGGCAGCCGACGCACAGCCTCGGGGCTACGCTGAAGGAGGTCCAGGACCTCTTTCTGGAGCAGGGCGTCGTGAACGCCGGCTTCCTGGACGGCGGGGCCTCCGCCGAGATGGTCGTGGACGGCGAGCTCATCACGAAGCCGTCCAGCCGGTACGGCGAGCGCCGGCTCCCTTCGGCGTTCCTGGTCTTCGACCGTCCGCAGGAGGTGGCGGTGACGAGCCCGTGGAAGGGCATCTCCGTCATCGATCCGGGAGGCGCGAAGTCGCATCCCGAGTTTCTAGCGGAGCAGCAGCGGCTGAGGGAGCAGGCGGCCCGCTCGTCAGCGGCGCGGCCGGAGGCCGCCCCGGCCGCCCCGGCGGCGGAGGCACCGCAGGCGACGGCCAAGCCGGCTCCGGCCGGCACGCCGAAGCCCTCGCCGAGCGGGGCTGGCGCTGCGCCAGCCGGCGCGGAGCCTGGGCCGGGCGGCGCGGACGCGGCGGCCAGCATGCAGCCGAAGCCGACGCCCGCGGCGAGCGTGCCCGCAGTGACGGTGCCGCCGGCTGCAACGCCGGCCCCGGCAGCCGGCACGCCAGCCGCGTCCCCCTCGGCGCAGCCGTCCGATCCCGCCGGCTCCTTGGCCGCGGCAGGCTAACCGTATCCTCCCTGATCCGATCGTGCGCTCAAATGAAACGGTTGTGGCACCCGTTTTCCGCGCTCCCCGCCACCTGGTGAAGAAGACCCTTCCAGAAGGAAATTCGGGAGCCGCAGCAATTGTGGCGATTATGTGTCAGCGGTTGAGATTGTTTTCCTGTACAGGTTATACTGTGGAAAGTATATTAACGCAATATACTAGGACAGCAAAGAAGCGAACCCCCCGGTTCGCTTTTTTGTGTTTCTCACCCGAAATCGCTTACAAATATGGTTCAAGCCTCACAAAACACCAAACCGCCCGAGCCTGAACAGGCCCGAGCGGTTCGCTTACTCTATATACTCTCCCGGGAGAGAAACGATCCGGCGTCAATCGTTCCACCAGCGCTTCAGATCGTCCCACCACGATTTGTTCTCTCTGCCTTTGTCCTGGGCACCGGTTCCGGAGCCCCCGGAGCAGTATTCCGTCGGCTCCGTTCCCTGGACGAACGCCTGCAGCTGCGAGTGCGGGCAAGCCTCGTTCGCGAGCTTGCCGCTCTCCGGATCGATGTACACGGTGACCACGCCTTCGGGGACCGTGAACTGTTTCGGCGGAATGGCTTCGAGGGCTCCTTCCGTATATTCGGCAAAGATCGGAGCGGCCTTATGCGATTCCGCCGAGGAAATCACCCGGTCCTTGTCGTAGCCTACCCATACCGCGGTGGACAGCTCGGGGGTATACCCGACCATCCAGGCGTCGGTATTGGTCGTTCCTGTTTTGCCGGCCACGGGGCGCTTCATCAGATCGGAAACGCGGAAGCCGGTTCCGCCCTCCTCGAACACGCTCTCCATCAGATTGGTCATGACATAGGCCTGGGCCGGGTCAATGACCTTTTCCTGTTTGGGCTTGGACCGGTAAAGGATCTTTCCGGCGTTGTCCTCGATGCGGAGGATGGCGTTCGGCTCGGTCCGTACTCCCAGGTTGGCGAACGTTCCGAAAGCCGAGGCCATCTCGTAGGGACTGACCGGGAAGGAGCCGAGCGCCAGGGAAGGCAGGGGCTCCAACCGGCTGGTAACGCCGAGCTGCCGGGCCGTGTCAATTACCTTATCCGTGCCGACATCGAGGATGGTATGAACGGCGTAGATGTTGTTCGATGTCGAGATCGCCCGGCGCATATCGAGCCATTCGTGTGTATATTTGTTATCGAAGTTGTTGGGCTTGTACGTTTTTTTGCCGTCTTCGTAAGAGAATTCCGTCGGGTCGTCCTTGTATTTCTGGAGCGGGGTAAAATGGTTCTTAAGCGCCGTCAGATAGACGATCGGCTTGAACGACGACCCCGGCTGCCGGGTGGTGGCGAAGGCCCGGTTGAATTGATTGGCCCCGTAGCTCCGCCCGCCGACCATGGCTTTGATGGCTCCGTTACGCGGATCCAGGGAGACCAGCGCCGCCTGCAGCTCGGGGGCGTCCTTAAGCTGCTTGCCGATGGCTTCCTCAGCTATTTTCTGGGCCCGCAGGTCGAGCGTCGTGTAGATTTTTAACCCGCCCGAATCGTAGAGGGCTTCGCTGATGTTCAGCTTCTCGGTGACCACGCTGCGGATATAGTCCCGGAAGTAAGGAGCCTCGGCCGGAGGCGTCGGCTGCTGGGGCACGATGGTCAGCTTCTCCTCATAAGCCCGGTCGGCCTCTTCCTTGGTAATGTCGTTGTGCCGGACCATGGCGTCGAGAATAAGCCGCTGCCGGTCCTTCGCATTGTTCATATCCAGATAAGGCGAGTAATAGCGCGGCCCTTTCGGCACGCCGGCGAGAAGGGAGCTTTCCGCCAGATCCAGGTCCTTGGCGTCTTTGTCGAAGAACATGCGGGAGGCGGCCTGGATGCCGTAGGCGGAATGGCCGTAGTAGATTTGGTTCAAGTACTGCTCGAGAATCTGATCCTTGCTCAGCTGCGTCTCCAGCTGCAGGGCGTAGACGGCTTCCTTCATTTTGCGGCTCCACGTGCGTTCGTGGCTGAGGTACAGGTTGCGGGCCAGCTGCTGGGTGATCGTGCTCGCCCCCTGCTCCATGGACAGCGTTTTGATGTCGGTGACGACCGCCCGGGCAAGCCCCTTCGGATCGATGCCGAAATGCTCGTAGAACCGGCTGTCCTCAATGGCGATCGTCGCTTTAACGAGATAAGGGGAAATGTCCTTCAACGCCACCGGCTGACGCTTCTGGCCCCCTTGATAGGCATCGATCAGCTCCCCTTGAGCATCGTAGATTTGAGGGGTAAGGGTCACGCTCGAGACCGGAAGAGCATCGGATCGGAGGTATAGCAGGAAGAGTGCGCCCGCCACGGTTCCGATCACGAGAAGGGAGAGGCCGAGCGCGGCGAGCCTCTTTAGACGGCGGAACCAGAGGAGGACAGGGTCCTCATCCTGGACCCCGGCTTTGCGTTTTTTGCGAGAGTATGGCTCCATGGCCTCTCCTTTCCGGCTGCCCGTCCTGTCCGGGAAAGCCTGATGGGCTCGTTTGCCTGCCTGGCGCATGGGTCTTCCGGTGCCGGCCGGCCATGCTGATCTTATAGCGGTCTTTTCCAGTGTCGGTCTGCTTTCCTATTGATTTTCGTGTGGATCCTGAGGGTTTCCCGCCGACAAAGTTACCGGATAAGGCGCCAGCCCAACGGTTGTTTCTATTAGTATGGAAAAGGTTAGAAATCCCTATACCCGTCCCCCGTGAACTATTTTGCTCCTACTCTCTAAACGGCTGAAAAGGGTGCTTGGTTTCTTGCTTTTTTGCGCTGATTGTCTATAATACAATTGGTATGAGATTGACCGGTGTGCCTGGTAAATCGGGCACTGGGATCGGATTCGAAGCGAATGCAGAGAGCCATAATGAGGCGGTTACAATTGGATTACCCTACCTATACACAGAAAGAAGGAATCGACATGGAACTGTGGTACACCGAGAAACAAACGGACAACTTCGGCATCACGGCTAAGATCAAGGAAACGCTCGTTACGGAGAAAACGGAGTTTCAGGACCTGGCGATCATCGATACGGAAGAGTTCGGACGCATGCTGACCCTGGACGGCATGGTCATGACCACGGTGAAGGATGAGTTCGTTTACCATGAAATGGTCGCGCATCCGGCCCTTTTCACCCATCCCAACCCGGAGCATGTGCTTGTGGTGGGCGGCGGAGACGGCGGCGTCATCCGGGAAGTCATGAAGCACCCGAAGGTGAAGAAAGCCGTTCTCGTCGACATCGACGGAAAAGTCATTACCTACTCGAAGCAATTCCTTCCGGAAATTGCCGGCGAGCTGGACAACCCCCGCGTGGAAGTCATCGTGAACGACGGCTATATGCACATCCATGACCACAAAAACACCTACGACGTCATTATGGTGGATTCCACCGAACCGGTCGGACCGGCGGTCGAGCTGTTCACGAAGGGCTTCTACCAGGGCATCTACGACGCCCTTAAAGAGGAAGGGATTTTCGTAGCCCAAACCGATAACCCTTGGTTCAAGGCGGACCTCATCCGTACGGTCAACCGCGACGTGCGCGAGATCTTCCCGGTTGTCCGCAACTATATCGCGAACATCCCGACTTACCCGAGCGGCCTGTGGACCTTCACGATGGGGAGCAAGAAGCATGATCCCCTGCAGGTGGACGAGACGCAAATTCCCGAGCTCGACACGAAATACTATTCGCCTCGCCTGCATAAGGCGGCTTTCGTTCTTCCTAAATTCGTGGAAGATCTGGTTAAGTAATCCCTTTACTTGTCTATTATACTGACTTGAGCCGGCCTGATCCCGATTTCCGACGGACAGGCTGCGCTTTACAGGAGGCTCCCTAATGCGTTTTGACGATGCTTATTCAGGCAATGTATTTATTGCGAGCTCCCCGGATTACGAGAACGCGAAGGCGGTCATCTACGGCATGCCGATGGACTACACCGTCAGCTTCCGGCCGGGCTCGCGTTTCGGCCCTTCCCGGATCCGTGAGGTTTCGATCGGGCTCGAGGAGTACAGCCCTTACTTGGACAAGGACCTGTCCGAGGCCCGTTATTTCGACGCGGGCGATCTTCCGCTTCCCTTCGGCAACCCGGGCCGTGCCCTCGACATGATCGGCGACTACGTGAAGGGGCTGCTCGATGACGGCAAGTTCCCGCTCGGACTGGGCGGAGAGCACCTGGTATCCTGGCCGGTCATCCGGGAGGTATACAAGAAATACCCTGACCTGGCGCTGATCCACATCGACGCCCACGCCGACCTGCGCGAGCAGTACGAAGGGGAACCGCTGTCCCACTCCACGCCGATCCGCAAAGCGGCGGAGCTGATGGGCGGCCGCAACGTGTACCAGTTCGGCATCCGGTCCGGCACACGAGAGGAGTTCCGCTACGCCCGCGAGAACATCAACTTCTATCCGTTCGACGTGCTGGAGCCGCTTCAGAAGGTGCTTCCGGAGCTCGCGGGACGTCCGGTTTATCTGACGATCGACATCGATGTGCTCGATCCGTCGGCCGCTCCGGGAACGGGAACCGCGGAAGCGGGCGGCATCACGTCGAAGGAGCTGCTCGCTGCGGTTCATGCGCTCGCAGGCGAGGGCATCCATGTTGTCGGAGCCGATGTAGTCGAGGTCGCTCCGGTGTACGACCCTTCGGAGCAGACTCCAATTGTCGCCTCGAAGCTTGTCCGCGAAATTATCCTCGGCCTGGTGAAATAGCACCGCCGAAAGCGATAGCAAAACGCCGCTTCGCCGGAACCCTACGGGTTCGACGGCTCACGAAGCGGCGTTTTTATATGGGCCGGGTCCGTCCCGGTGGCCAGCCGCCGTTCGCCCAAGCGTCATCCTCTCCTTGCCCCCTGTGCGCCCCTCCCATGCCTTGACAATACGCTTCCCGGCCAACCCTACTAGCGGATTTGGCATAGTGCTAAGTGGCCCTCGGCGACGAGCAGTGGACGCGGCGGAAGGTGCTTGGCGTGATGCCTTCCTCCGTGCGGAACAGCTTGATGAAGTAGCTCGGATGCTCGTACCCGACCTTGCGGGCTACCTCCTGCACGGAGAGAGACTGCTCCTTCAGAAGCATCTCCTTCGCCTTGCGGATGCGGAACTTCGTGATGTACTCGAAGGGACGGAGTCCCATCGTCTGCTGAAAGAGCAGGCATGTATACTGGGGCGACAGCTTGAGCTGGCCCGCCAGCTCCCCAAGCGAGATCGGGCGGTCGAAGCGGTCTTCAATATAATGAAGGACCGGCGTCAGCTGCTCGTAATGCTGCTGCTTGGAGCGGACCTCGGACCCGGAGCCGTACGTATACAGATCCAGGATGAGTTGGTAGACAAGCGAGGAGCATTCGAAGCTTCGCATGGGGTCTTTGGAGTGCATCACCACGGCGGCCGCGTGCATTTTGGAAAGCAAGGTATCGGGGTTCGACACATAGAGTACGGAAGTCTCCGTAAAATGCAGCTCCGCCAGAAGATCGGCCGCATGCTTGCCGTTAAACGTCACCCACATGACCTCCCAGGGCTCCCGGATCGCCCGGTATTCGTGAGGGGAGTTCGGAAGCAGCAGCATCCCCTGGCCCTTGCTTACGGTCCAACGCTTGCCGTCCGCCATAAGCTCGCCCTCTCCTCCGAGGCATTGAATCCATTGAAAGTCGCGGTAGCCTTCCTTCCGTTCGATCGGATCCTGGTTGTTCCAGCGTCCCAGGCTCGTTATGTAGAAGGGAAGACGGGAGTCCTCCTCGGTGACCAGCTGAAAAACATTGGGGTTCATGAACATTCCGCCCATCTTAAATTCGTTATATGGCTGACTCGAGATGCTAATCGGTTCGGCCTGATGCGATCCTAGAGGGTCGTCATATTCTTTTATTGTAGCTTCTCTGTAAACCGTTTTCAATCAAAAGGCCTGTCCCATTCGGCGCGGAACGGCCGTCCGTTTGAATTAACGGGGGCGATTGGGTACACTGGGGAAAACCGCAAGACCGGATGCTTGCCGAAAGGAAGATTGGTTTATGCCCGATTCCGTTACTTTACAGATCAACAGCCGGATAGACGGCAAAGAAATCCGGCAGTCGTTCTCCGCGGAACGGTACCGGAAGGGGGATTCCTTCTATTTCCGTTACCGGGAAACGGACCCGGCGATGGGCCGGACCGCCACCATCTTGAAGGTGGCGCCTGGCGAAATCCGGATTCTGCGCCACGGGGACGTCGAATCCGAGCAAACCTTTGTGCCGGACGGCCGCCGGAACGGGTTCTATCAAACCCCGCAGGGGCTTCTCGAGCTCGGGACCGAAACGCGTGAGCTGGCGGTCCGCCTGGTCAATGGAACGGGAACGGTCAGCTGGAGCTATGATTTGTTCGTTTCCGGCGAGCCTTCCGGCACCTGCCGGCTTGAAATCACCGTTACGGAGGGGGCTTAGCCAGGCGGAGCCGGATTTGCGCGAAATGGCCGGGTAAGCCGCCCGGGGCCTTACCCCAACGCGGATTGAACGCTCAGCAGGGCGTTGACCTCCCCGGCGCTCGATGACCTTTTTCCCGAAGGAAGGTCGGTTGCCTGCTTGAGGAGGATTTCCTTTATGGCCCGTGGGGTGAGACCGGGGCGCAGGGAGAGCATGAGCGCAATGACGCCCGACACATGCGAAGTGGCCATGGACGTGCCGCTCATCTCGTGGTATTTGCCGCCGAGCCAGGTGGACACGATCTTGTGGCCGGGGGCATAAAGGTCCACCTTTCGTCCCCGGTTGCTGAAGGGGGCGATTTTTTTCTGCCGGGAGGTGGCCCCTACGGCAATGGTGCAGGGGAACCGCGCCGGAAAGTCGATCTCCCCGAGCTTCCCTTCGTTGCCGGAGGAGGCGACCACAATCGTTCCGGCCCGGTAGGCGGCCTTGACGGCATCCTGCAGCGCTTTGCTCGGGGTCTTCATCCCGAAGCTCATATTGATGATGTTCATCCGGTTGCGCACGCACCAGTCGATCCCGTAAACGATGTCCGAAACGAAAGCCGTGCCGTTATGGTCAAAGGCCTTTACCGCATAAATGTGGGCCCCGGGGGCGACTCCGATAATGCCTAGGCGCTCCGAAGCGGCCGCAATGGTGCCCGCGATGTGGGTTCCGTGCCCGTTGTCGTCGATGGGAGGCAGGTGACGGTGCACCAGATTGACGCCCCCGATTGCCGCTGCCTTCAGATCGGGATGGTTGTAGTCGATTCCGGTATCGATCACGCCGATCCGGACGGCGTTTCCTTTGGAACGGTTCCAGACGGAAGGAGCTTTGATCTCTTTTACTCCCCAGGGAATCCAGTACCGTCCGCTGACGTGCAGGCTTCCGGCGGAGGGCTTGGAGGCGAACTCCGCCAGTCCATGGACGAGCGCGTGTTTCTCATCGGGTTCAATCGTGACTATTCCGCGGCCGCGGGCAAGCTTAGAGGGCGAGATAAGGGGACAGGAGAATCCCCGGATCAGCCCGATGGGCTTCAGCCGGGCAAGCTGGGGCAAGGCCGGCAGGAGCCGGTCTCTTTCGGCCAGGCATTTCCGGTACGTGTCCTCGCTTGCGAAACGGAGCAAATAGCTGGGGGGTGCGGAATCCTCACTGCCGATTTCCTCGCAGATGTGGTGGAGCCATTCGTTCACGTTCAATGGAATTTCCCCTTTTCCGCTGAAAATTCTTTTGTGACATCCTATGTCGGAGCCTCTCTGCCCGCATGGGTAGTCCGCCCTGCCCGAAATATTTAGTCGCCCGCCCGTGTCAAACCAAGGGCATCGACATAGGATGAAGAGAGGGTTGGTATCGGAACCCTTGCTACGGGGATCAAGGCGGATCGGGATAATTCGCGTTTTCCGGGGCGGATACAGTCATGAGCGGGGGGATTCCCCCGCTTTTTCACGTCCCGGGGACCCTTCTTCCTGTTCGGAAGCCTCGCGGTTCGGGCGGGCAAGGGTTGTTGCATTTTTAGATAAAATAGGTTTTACTATATGAAGATAACGGGTAGAATGGAAACAGCTATCGCAAAACCGTGCGAGAGGAAGGGTTTTGAATGAGTAACCAATATACATTGTCCGTACCGGCCGACAAGGCCAAGGAAATGGCGATGGTCGATCTGGCTTTCATGGTGCTGAAGGCCGCGAATACGCCGTTTTATTACCGGGACCTGATGAACGAGATCGCCAAAATCAAAGGCTTTGATGAAGAGAAGATGATGGACGTCATCGCCCAGCTTTATACCGAAATTAATGTGGACGGCCGGTTCGCCTGCGTCGGCAACAACCTGTGGGGATTGAAGCGCTGGTATCCGGTTGACAATAAATCCGACGATGCCGTGGCAAGCGGCAAGCGTCCGCGTATCATCAACGATGACGACGACGATCTGGACGAAGAGGATTACCAAGAGGAAGAGGAAACCTATACGGCCGAAGAGGAAGACTTCGATGCCTTTAATGAGGACAGCGAAGAGGTAGCCGAAGAGGAAGAGGAAGAAGAATTCTTCGAGGAAGAAATCGAGGACGAAGAGGCAGACGAATCCGACATCGATGAGGTCGATGAAGACGCCGAGGACGAGGAAGATTCCGACTTAGACGATGAGGAAGACGCAGACGACAAATAACGATCAATCTCGTCTTGACAGTGCGGACGAAGTCAGAGTAAACTATTGCATGGGCTAAAGATTTACAATTGAATTCCATACTGACATTCCCTAAAGTGCCCCGTCTGTACGGGTGTCACTTTTTTGTTTTTTTGCTTTCTTTTTTCCGTTTTTTTCGTTTCCGTAGGTAAGGAGAGAGAGCGTCTCAGGCTCATTCGGAAGCGTTCCGAAGGCCGCCCGTCTCATGGCGGGAAGTAATAATTTCCGGCCGGGGTGGAAACCTTCCCTATATACCGGACGGGCTTCAAGGCACCATGCTAAAATCCACAGGGGGTAATCAAGTGACGAAATATATTTTTGTAACCGGCGGGGTTGTATCCTCCTTGGGCAAAGGGATTACAGCGGCATCGCTCGGGCGGCTTCTGAAGAACCGCGGCCTTAAGGTAACCATTCAGAAGTTCGATCCTTACATTAACGTAGACCCGGGGACCATGAGTCCGTATCAGCACGGGGAAGTTTTCGTAACCGACGACGGCGCGGAGACGGACCTGGACCTCGGCCACTATGAGCGCTTTATCGATATCAATCTTTCGAAGAACAGCAATGTAACGACCGGTAAGGTTTACTCCTCGGTCATTACCAAGGAACGCAGAGGCGAATACCTCGGCGGCACGGTTCAGGTTATCCCCCATATTACGAACGAGATCAAAGACCGCGTTTTCCGCGCGGGCCGCGAGACTCAAGCCGACGTCGTCATCACGGAGATCGGCGGTACGGTAGGCGACATCGAGAGCCTTCCTTTCCTGGAGGCCATCCGTCAGATCAAGAGCGACATCGGCCGTGAGAATGTTATGTACATTCACGTGACCTTGATTCCTTATCTGAAAGCGGCCGGTGAGCTCAAGACCAAGCCGAGCCAGCACAGCGTAAAAGAGCTCCGCAGCATCGGCATCCAGCCGAACATGATCGTCTGCCGGACGGAGAAGCCTCTATCGGAAGACATGAAGCGCAAGCTCGCCTTGTTCTGTGACATCGACGCTAACGCCGTTATCGAAATGATCGATGCGGATACTCTATATGAAGTTCCTCTGATGATGCGCGATCAAGGGCTGGACGAAATCGTCATCAACCACTTGAAGCTGCAGACCAATGAGCTCGACATGACCGAATGGGAAGCCATGGTGAAGAACGTTAAGGAGCTGAAGCACCAGACCGAAATCGCCATCGTCGGCAAATACGTGGCCCTTCACGACGCGTACCTCAGCATCGTAGAAGCCTTGTCCCATGCCGGTTTTGCGAGCAATACGGAAGTGAAGATCCGCTGGATTAACGCCGAAGAAGTGTACGACCATAATGTGGACGAGCTGCTTCAGGGCGTTCAAGGCATTCTCGTTCCGGGCGGCTTCGGCGACCGCGGCATCGAAGGCAAGGTCATCGCGATCCGGTATGCCCGGGAGAAGAAGGTTCCGTTCTTCGGCATCTGCCTCGGCATGCAGGTGGCGGTCATTGAATATGCCCGCAACGTGCTTAACCTCGAAGGAGCCAACTCCTCCGAGATCAACCCCGCCACGGCGTACCCGGTTATCGACCTGCTTCCGGAGCAGAAGGATATCGAGGATATGGGTGGCACCATGAGGCTCGGCCTTTATCCGTGCAAGCTGGCCCAAGGCTCCCTGGCCATGCAATGCTACGGAGAAGAGCTCGTCTACGAGAGACACCGCCACCGGTACGAATTCAACAACGCGTTCCGCGAGCAGGTGGAGTCGGCCGGCCTGAAGATCACCGGTACTTCCCCGGACGGACGTCTGGTGGAGATGGTCGAGCTTCCCGGACACCCTTGGTTCCTGGCCGTTCAATTCCACCCGGAATTCACGTCGAGACCGAACCGCCCGCAGGCGCTCTTCCGGGAATTCATCAAGGCTGCTTTTCAGAAGGAAGAGAGCGTCAACTAACCTGACAAAAGAAAAATACATTTTTATAAAACAATTGTAAAAAATATCAAAATTTCCTCATTCCCCGGCAGGGATTTGGTTAGATCGCGTCGAATGACTAACGGTAGAGCTGAATTCCTGTGTAAAATTCCTTGACTTCGAGGAGGGCGAACGGTGGAGAAGAAGAAGTTGTTGATCGTCGATGACCAGAACGGAATTCGTGTCCTGTTGGTGGAAGTATTTAACAGCGAAGGGTACCAGACGTTTCAAGCATCGAACGGGAAACTCGCTTTGGAGATCGTCAAGAGAGAATCTCCCGACCTGGTTCTTTTGGATATGAAGATTCCCGGTATGGACGGCTTAGATATTTTGAAGCACATCAAACAGATAGACCCCTCCATGAAAGTCATTATGATGACCGCCTACGGGGAGCTGGACATGATCAAGGAAGCGACGGATTTGGGTGCTCTTATGCATTTCACGAAGCCTTTTGATATTGATGAACTGAGGGTGGAGGTCAACCGCCATTTGGGCCACAAGCCATCCTCCGGTTTTGCCATAGGATCCTGAGAAGGATTCTTTTTTTTGTTTTGGGATGCATTATGGTATAATGGGGCGGTATGACTACATTAGAGCGGATCGGTCCTGCCGTCCGGCAGCGGCTTAGTTCCAGTTTAGGAGGAGTAGCAAATCATGCCATTGGTTTCGATGAATGAATTTCTGCCAAAAGCCAAAGCGAACAAGTTCGCGGTTGGCCAATTCAACATGAACAACCTGGAGTTCGCCCAAGCGATCGTTCAGGCTGCCATGGAACTGAAGTCCCCTTTTATTTACGGGGTTAGCGAAGGCGCTCTTAAGTACATGGGCATCGAGTTTACGGTGGCCATTGCGGAAGCGGCGGCTAAGAAGTCCGGCCTGCCTATCGCCCTGCATCTCGACCATGGAAGCAGCTTTGAAGTGGCCATGAAGTGTATCCGTGCCGGCTTCAGCTCCGTTATGTTCGACGGCTCCCACTATTCGTTCGAAGAGAACATCCGCCTGACCAAAGAGGTCGTTAAAGCGGCTCATGCGATGGGCGTTTCCGTAGAGGGCGAGCTCGGAACAATCGGCGGCGTCGAGGACGACATTTCCGTGGACGAAGAGAATGCCAACCTGGCTAAGCCTGAGGAAGCCATCCGTTTCTACGAAGAGACGGGCGTCGATTGTCTGGCCATCGCGGTCGGAACGGCACACGGCATGTATGCCGGCGAGCCGGACATCAAATTCGATATCATCCAAGAGGTTTCCCGTGCGATTCCGGTACCGGTGGTTCTTCACGGCGGCTCCGGCGTGCCGGACGAAATGATCCGCAAGTCGATCGCTGCCGGCGTTGGCAAAATCAACGTTAACACGGAGAACCAGGTAGCAGCGACGGAAGCCATCCGTGACGTGCTCGGCAAAGACGCTAAGGTCTATGACCCCCGCAAATACCTGACGCCTGCCCGCAATGCGATGGTGGAAGTGGTTAAGTCCAAGATCGAATTGTTCGGAAGCAGCAACCAAGCCTAATTCCCATTGGACAAGCCTTTAAGGAAAAACACCGGTTAGCGGTGTTTTTCCTTCCTATTTTCTTTACTTTTTAGGAGGACAACTCACTCGATGGATAAATTACTGATAGCGGGAGGCCGTCCGCTCCGGGGTACCGTGCAAATCAGCGGAGCCAAGAACAGTGCGGTCGCATTGGTCCCTGCTGCCATTTTGGCTGAGTCTGCTGTCACTTTGGACAATTTGCCGGAATTAAGCGATGTCGCGATATTGACGGAGCTTCTGGTGGAATTGGGGGCAACGGTTGAGCGTAACGGGGATGTCATGAAGATTGACCCGTCATCCTTGAAGTCCGTTCCTATGCCTAACGGAAACATCAAGAAACTGAGAGCGTCTTATTATTTGATGGGCGCCCTGCTGGGAAGATTCGGCGAAGCGGTCATCGGGCTGCCGGGAGGCTGTAATTTTGAACCCCGTCCGATCGATCAGCACATTAAAGGTTTCGAAGCGTTGGGAGCTCACGTCTCGAACGAAGGCGGAGCCATTCACATCCGGGCCAAGGAGCTTCGGGGAGCCAAGATTTATCTGGACGTGGTCAGCGTAGGCGCGACCATTAATATTATGCTGGCGGCCTCACGTGCCAAAGGCGTCACAATTATCGAAAACGCGGCCAAAGAGCCTGAAATAATAGATGTAGCCACCCTGCTCAATTCCATGGGGGCCAAAATCATCGGAGTCGGAACGGAAACCATCCGGATTGAAGGAGTGTCCTCGCTGCATGGCTGCCGGCATTCCATCATACCGGATCGGATCCAGGCCGGTACTTACATGATCGCCGCTGCCGCAACACGGGGCGACGTTGTCGTCGACAACATCATTCCGAAGCACATGGAAGCCGTCACGGCCAAGCTCCAGGAGATGGGAGTGGGCATCGAGGAAATGGATGAGTCGGTGCGCATCATCGGCCGGCCGGAGTACCAGAGCGTCGATGTAAGAGCTTTGGTTTATCCCGGCTTTGCCACGGATATGCAGTCTCCGATGTGCAGCCTGCTGACCCAGGCCAAGGGGACGAGCATCCTGACGGATTACGTATACAGCAGCCGGTTCAAATACATTCCCGAGCTTGTGCGAATGGGAGCCAAAATCAAGCTGGAGGGCCGTTCCGCCATCATTGAAGGAAGCGTGCTGCAGCCGGCCAAGGTGAAGGCGACCGATCTTCGCGGCGGGGCCGCGCTCGTTGTCGCGGGACTTACGGTACCGTCCGGCGGGGTGACCGAGATTACCGGCGTGGAGTACATTGACCGGGGCTATGATCATCTCGTGACCAACCTTTCGAGGCTCGGCGCCGAGATTTGGAGAGAGTAGCCGAAAGCGGGCTTACGATGCCGGACGGCAATCTCTTACGGAGAATAGAAGAGGCAGCGATGGGGAAAGATAGGATCGGTATCTGTCTTTTCCTGTTTGCGGCCCTTTCGTCTAAGGACTACGCGGTTCAAGTGCGTTCCGATGGGTAATGGTTTTAATGGTTAACCAGCCTAAATGCTAGTTTTGAAAATTTAATAGTGTGGTGGTCTAATTAATGGATATGCAATTGTCCCAGCTCGAGGAGCTGAAGCTGACAGAGCTGTATAAGCTTGCCAAAATGCACCAAATCCCGTATTACGGGCAGATGAAGAAGAAAGAACTGATCTTCGCCATCCTTCGGGCTCAGGCCGAGAAGGGCGGCCTCATGTTTATGCAGGGGGTATTGGAAATCCTCCAGGAAGGATTCGGCTTCCTAAGGCCGATCAATTACCTTCCGAGCGCTGAGGATATTTACATTTCGGCGTCCCAGATCCGAAAATTCGATCTCCGCTCCGGAGACTTGGTATCCGGCAAGTGCCGGCCCCCAAAGGAAAATGAACGGTATTTCGGCCTTCTTCAAGTCGAAGCCGTCAACGGCGAGAAGCCGGAAACCGCAGCGGAACGTCTTCACTTCCCTGCCCTCACCCCTCTTTATCCGCAGAAGAAAGTTGTGCTGGAAACCCTCCCTACACAATTATCCACCCGTGTTATGGATCTTCTCAGTCCCGTCGGACTCGGTCAGCGCGGATTGATTGTCGCCCCGCCGAAAGCCGGTAAAACCCTCCTGCTGAAAGAAATCGCCAACAGCATTTCGACCAACTATCCCGAAATCGAATTGTTTGTGCTCTTGATTGATGAAAGGCCGGAAGAGGTTACCGACATGCAGCGCTCCGTTAAAGGAGAAGTGGTGGCGTCCACGTTCGACGAGCTGCCGGAGAATCATATCAAGGTAGCCGAGCTTGTGCTGGAGAGGGCTCAGAGGCTGGTGGAGCATAAGAAGGATGTCGTTATTCTGCTTGACAGCATCACCCGTCTTGCCCGGGCTTATAACCTCGTCATCCCGCCATCCGGACGTACGCTGTCCGGCGGTATCGATCCGGGAGCGTTTCATCGGCCCAAGCGTTTCTTTGGGGCGGCCCGGAACATTGAGGAGGGCGGCAGCTTGACGATCCTGGCGACGGCACTGGTCGAGACGGGCTCGCGGATGGATGACGTCATTTACGAGGAATTCAAGGGGACCGGGAACCTGGAGCTTCACCTGGACCGGAAGCTGGCCGAACGGCGGATCTTCCCGTCCATCGATATCCGGCGCTCGGGAACCCGCCGCGAGGAAATGCTCCTGACCAAAGACGAGCTGGAGAAGATCTGGGCGGTCCGCAAGAGCATGCAGGATTCCTATGAGTATACCGAGGCCTTCCTGAAGAAGCTGAAGGATACGAAAACGAACGAAGAGTTTCTGGCGACGCTGGAAGCGAAGGCTCCGGCGAAAAGGACGACGAAAACCCCTGCCTCCTAAGAACTATCGAGGAGAAACGGATTTCGTTCCAATCCATCATACAAAAAGGTGAATGCAATGAATTTGGTTTATGCCGACCGGGAAGGCAATGTATACGATCATCCGGATTATCTCGCGCTGGCCCGGAGCGCTGACATGGTGACGGAAATTATGGAAGACGAGCTGATTCCTCTTCCTGAGGGGGCGACCTTGGTCAGCCTTCCCTTTACGCGGCCCGTCTATCTTGATCCCCAATCGGGAGAAATGAAGCGTATGGCGGGCGAGTACGAAGCCGTGGGGGCTTTGCTGCCCCAAGGGTTTACCCGTTTGCTCCTGCCGGGCTATCTCAAGACGGACAAAAGCAAGCTGATGCCGCTCTTCGGCTATACCGCGGTCGTCTGGAAGGAGGACGGCTTCTACGTGGCCGCCCGCCAGAGTGACGATCCCGAGCGCTGGAATCCGGTTAACTGCGATGTTCGGGAGCTGGAGCTGCAGGTGGACCGGTTGGCCAAGCAGTATCCGGACAACCGGCTTTATCAGCACTTAACGAAATGCGCCCTGGAATACGAATGCCTCACCGCCTCGAACACGTTCCTCCAAAGATGGGAGGGAGCGGTTCCGGTGTCGTACTCCTGCAATGCCGGATGCCACGGCTGCATCTCGGAACAGCCTGAGGACAGCGGCTTCGTCGCCCCGCAGACCCGCATGAACTTCCGGCCGACGGTCGAGGAGATCGTGCAGGTCATGCTGGAGCATCTGAAGCACCCCGACAGCATCATCAGCTTCGGTCAAGGCTGTGAAGGCGAACCCTCCACCCAGGCCTCGCTGATCATTCCGGCCATCCGGAAAGTGCGGGAGATCACCGATATGGGGTATATCAACATCAATACGAATGCCGGACTTACCGATCATATCCGGGGAATTGTCGATGCCGGCCTTCAGCTTATGCGGGTCAGCACCATCAGTGCGCTTGACGGTCATTATAACGCCTACTACAAGCCGCGTGGATACACCCTGCAGAATGTCGAGAAGTCGCTTCGTTACGCCACCGACAAAGGCGTTCTAACTTCCATCAATTATTTGATCTTTCCGGGGGTAACCGACCGGGAGGAGGAAATCGAAGCGATGATCGGCTTTGTCCGCCGGACCGGGCTTAAGCTTATCCAAATGCGCAATCTTAACATCGACCCGGAAACCTACCTTGAGCTCATTCCCCCGGCTCAGGGAGAGATTCTCGGCATGAAGCAGATGATCGAGATCTTCCAGGAAGAACTGCCCGAGGTGGCGATCGGTTCGTATACGCATTCTCCCTTTGGCTTGGAAAAGAAGAAGGAAGCGGAAGCGGCCGGGTCCTAACCCCAGCTTTGGCGGCTCTTCCCATGGAGATCCGTCTTGTCATCTCCTCGTTTAGGCATTGCCACAGGATATGGCATTGTGCTATAATGAGGTTATGTGTCCATTTAACTCTGGTTCGCGATCATGATCCAGGGCGGAAAGAGGTGAAAGAAATGAAAGAAGCTATCCAGCCTAAATATCACTTGACGAAGGTGACTTGCGCTTGCGGTAACGAGTTCGAAACCGGCTCCGTAAAGCCTAACCTCCGCGTTGAAATTTGCTCCGCTTGCCACCCGTTCTTCACCGGCAAACAGAAGTTTATTGATGCAGGCGGCCGTGTGGACAAGTTCAAGAAGAAATACGGCATCTAATGCCGGCGAGTTCCCTTTAATTAACGGTATAAACAAACCTTCCGGGGTCATTCTAATGACCAAGGGAGGTTTTTTTATGCGCAGATCGAACAGCCGTAAGCCGGGAGCCGCGTGGGCTAGCCCTCAGGCATGGTCTTCCTTTGCTGCCTTGGCGGCGCTGGCCGTTACCGTGACCGCTTGCTCCGGAGCGGGCCCCAATCAAACCAAAACGAATTCGTACTCGAGGGACGGAATGCTGGGGGCGACTCAGGCCAATCCCAATATGATTCACAGCCAGACCTACCATCATTACAAGGACGACAAAGCCCTCATGCAATCGACCCTTTCCAAAGTCAAAGGAGTGGTGGATGCCACCATTTTGACGAATGGTCCGGATGCTTATGTTACCCTTAAGGTCCCTCCGGGGATGAAGGTCGCCGATGCCGATCAGGTGCTGGCTAACGCCCAAAAAGCCCTGAGCGAGAATATGCCCCGGTACCGGATGCATGTGAAATTGGCCAAGCGTTCTTCGCGATAACCGGATGAGGTAGCCGGCGGCTGATGCCGAGTAAGCCGTGACATTTTCGGCTCTCCCCGTGCCAAATTCCGCCGGTTGATCTTTGATCCGGGATCTTGTATACTAGAGCTTACCGTGCTAGATGGGGAGGTAGCGGTGCCCTGTAACCTGCAATCCGCTGTAGCAGGATTGAATTCCTATTAGAGGTCTTGTCGATGTAAGGTCTGGCGTCTCCACGTGGTGTTGACAGCCGGGTCCTTCGCAATGAATACTTGTGAACCCGGTCAGGTCCGGAAGGAAGCAGCCGTAAGCAAGAGGTTTCATGTGCCGAGGGGTGGCCTAGCTTGAGCTAACGAGAGGCGTACGCTTGGATCGCAACGATCGATAATAGGTGCACGGTACCTACTTACCGTATAGGCAACACCTTAATGCTTAGCCGCATTAAGGTGTTTTTATTTTGGAGCAAGTAAAAGCGCGGAACGGACCGCAATCGTTTGAAATAAGGATTCTAACTTTGGATCCGGATTGCAGCGGTTCCCTTCAATGCATAGCGGAAATATAGTATAATAGAGATAATAATTCCTTACCGATGGGGAATGATTAGAGAGGAAATTATGGCGCATATTGCATTATACCGAAGCTGGCGGCCGCAGGCCTTTCGGGATGTAGTCGGCCAGAAGCATATCGTTCAGACGCTGCAGAATTCGTTGAAGGAAGGCCGCTTAAGTCATGCTTACCTGTTTAGCGGTCCGCGGGGAACGGGCAAGACCACCTTGGCTAAGATTGTGGCCAAGGCCGTTAACTGTGAGAACGGCCCCGGCGAAGAGCCTTGCAACGACTGTGAGGCCTGCCGGCGCATTACCGAGGGATCGGTCATCGATGTTATGGAAATCGACGCGGCCTCCAACCGCGGGGTGGAGGAGATTCGCGACCTGCGCGACAAGGTGAAGTATGCCCCTACGGAGGTTCGCCGCAAGGTTTATATCATTGATGAAGTTCACATGCTTACCACAGAGGCGTTCAACGCTCTGCTGAAGACACTGGAAGAGCCCCCGGCTCATGTCATGTTTATTCTGGCTACCACAGAGCCCCACAAGCTTCCGGCGACCATTATTTCCCGCTGCCAACGGTTCGATCTGCGCCGAGTCCCTTTAGAGGAGCAGGTCGAGCGGCTTCAGAAGGTATGCGAGGAAGAGCATTTTACGGCCGACAAGGAAGCCCTTCACTACATTGCAAGACTTTCCGACGGGGGAATGCGGGATGCGCTGAGCCTGCTGGATCAGATCGCCTCCTTCTCCGACAACCGGATTACTTACGAAACCGCTGTTTCGATAACAGGGGGGATTGCCTCCGAGCAGTTCTCCAAGCTGGCCCAATCCATCAGGAACCAAGACATTGGGACCGCTCTAGGGGTAATCGAAGGCTTCATGAGGGAAGGCAAGAGCGCGGACAAATGCATGGAAAGCCTCATTCATTACTTCCGCGACCTTCTGATGATCCGGATGGTTCCGAAAGCCCAAGCCGTTACGGAGCGGATCCTTAATCCAGAGTCGTTCCGCGAAATGGCCGAAGCCTTTGCCCCGGATGATCTGTTCCGGATGATTGAGATCCTTAACCATTACCAAAGTGAAATGAAATTCTCGGCTCAGCCTCAAACGATGTTTGAGGTGGCGGTTATGAAAGCCTGTGCAGCCCTCACGGGCGGCCCCTCCCCGGAGCAGGGACGTTCCTCCACCGGGGAAGCGAGCTCAGAGGAACTCGGCGCTCTTCGGCAGAAGGTCGTTCAACTCGAACAGCAGCTGACCAAGCTGCTTCAGAACGGCGTCGCCGCTGCTTCCCCCGCACCGGCTTCCAAACAGTCGCCTGCCGCTCGAACACCGTCGCCAGCGTCCGCCGCCCGAAGATCGGGCATCAAACTGGACGGGTACGTAAAGCAGCAGGGGAGCGACCTATTCAAGCAGGTGCTCATGAAGTGGAGCCAAGTGCTGGCACAGGTGAAGGATAGGAAAATTACCGTTCATGCCTGGCTGGTGGACGGGGAGCCGGTTTCCATGGATCAGGACAACGTGCTGCTCGCCTTCAAGAGCGCCATGCACCGCGAAACGACCGAGCGCCCTGCCAATAAGCAGCTGATTGAGCAGGTAATATCCGAAATCATGGGCCACCCGATGCAGTTCGTCACGGTTATGCAGAAGGAATGGAAGGAAGCCCAGGAAGGCGCTTCAGAAGAGGCGCCTGAAGAGATGAAGCTTGAGGCCGAAGAGCCGGGCCGGATTAAAGAGGACTGGATTCATGAGGCCATTCAGCTGTTTGGAGAAGATTTGGTCAAAATAAAAGAAGAGTAGGAGTCGATCGCGATGAATAACATGAACCAAATGATGAAACAGGTTAAGAAAATGCAGGAGCAAATGCTTAAGGCCCAGGAGGAGCTCGTCAACAAGACGGTGGAAGGAACAGCCGGAGGCGTGGTAACCGTAACAGCCAATGGACAGAAAAAAATTCTTAGTGTCACCATCAAGCCCGAAGCGGTAGACCCGGATGACGTGGAAATGCTTCAGGATTTGGTTCTGACAGCCGTTAACGACGCCCTGAACCAGGCCGAAGAGCTGGCGAACAAGGACATGGGCAAATTCACCGGAGGAATGAAGATCCCCGGCTTGTTCTAGAGGAAGGTTCCTCTCGG